>JBHAST010000055.1:0-2974 GCA_041831495.1 bacterium
TTAATTGTTCATTGTTAATTCTTAATTGTTCATTGTTAATTCTTAATTGTTCATTGTTAATTCTTAATTGTTCATTGTTAATTCTTAATTGTTCATTGTTAATTCTTAATTGTTCATTGTTAATTCTTAATTCTTAATTGTTCATTGTTAATTCTTAATTGTTCATTCTTAATTGTCAATTATTAATAGCTTTCCAGCGCTTTAATTCTGTCTTCCAAACTTGGATGGGTTTGAAACCAAGAAGACATTTTTTTGAGCGGATTGGAGATGAACATTGCTGCCA
Organism: bacterium; assembly: GCA_041831495.1. Lineage (GTDB taxonomy): Bacteria > Patescibacteriota > Gracilibacteria > Absconditabacterales > Absconditicoccaceae > HOT-345. Next base: position 284 of record JBHAST010000055.1, read on the forward strand.
TTTCATCGTTCTTGAGTGGAACTTCAGCATTTTCAGAAATCTTTCTTAAAGCGGAAATCATCGCCTGATTATCTTTAGTCAGAAGCACGCTTCCCGCATCAGCCAGATACTCTCTCTTTCTAGAAACTGCTAATCTTACCAAGGGATAAAATATATATCCCAATATCAACAGCACCAGACCAATCAACGGCAACACATTTTTTCCTTTAGAGTTTGAGCTACCTCTCCCAGAAGTCCTAATCAAAATCTCTCCTAGCAGTGTAATCGACCCAATATACAGCACCATAACTAGCATCAAGAGTGAATCTTTATTGATAATATGCGTGAGTTCGTGAGCTGCAACCGCCTCAATTTCCCTTTTTTCCAAACGGTTCAAAAGCCCACTTGTAAAGACAATCCACGAATCAGACGCCCTCCATCACAATGCAAAAGCGTTCATTCCCGAGCTCTCAATAATACCAATTTTCGGCGTCGGCAAACCACGAGAAATACAGAGATTCTCTACAAGATTGTAAATTTCAGGATTTTCTTTTCTGGTAATTGGCTTCGCTCCCGAAAAAGCAAACATCAACTGTCTCTGAAAAAAGAAAGAAATCAGAAGCCAAACCATCAGGATTGGACCGAGAATCAAGAGAAGTTCTCCTGTTGCTGTTTGAGCTTCCGCAAGCCTTTCCTGCTGAGAGGTCTGGGTATATTCTACGACTTCTCCATACTGATCATAGACCGCCCCTCTTCCTGAGAAAAAATAAAACACCGCAAAAATCCCCAATCCCAAGAAAACCGGCAAAAGGAGGACTAAGAGCCAAGTTTTGAGCTGATTGCTCCAGAGTGAGTTTTGTAAACCTTGCATATCACGCTAAGTTTTTAAAAAATGAAATGATAACGATATTATCATCATACGGTTTCACAAGACTTTTTCAAAGGATTTTTTAGCATTATCTTTTTAGAACAAAAAGAAAAGCCAACCTCCAAACAAAGAAGTCAGCTTTTTGATATGTTTTAAAAAACCTAATCTTTTTCGCTCCTCCAACAATACATTAAAACTGCACCTTTGGAGCCTTTTTTGCCGCCTCATCATCAAGCTCAAAAAATTCCACTTGCGTAAATCCAAAGTTCTTGGCGATAAGATTGCTTGGGAAACTCTGAATAGCGGTATTAAACTCTCTAGTCGTAGCGTTAAAGAATCTTCTCGCAGCAGCAAGCTTGTTTTCAATATCAGAAAGCTCAGATTGAAGCTGAAGAAAGTTTTGATTAGCTTTTAAATCAGGATAGTTTTCTGCAACAGCAAAGAGAGATTTCAAAGCTCCGGTAAGCTGATTATTCGCCTCAATCTTTCCTTCAACAGAGTTAGAATGCATAAAATTAGTTCTCGCATCAGTCACCCTTTGAAGCGTTTCTTTTTCGTGTGTCGCATAGCCTTTCACAGTATTTACGAGATTTTCCACGAGGTCAAATCTGAGCTTAAGCTGCACATCAATATCAGCAAACGCATTTTCTCTGTTGTTTTTGAGCGTTACGAGGCGATTATACATCACAATCGCAGCAATCACGAGCACCGCAATAATTCCTAGAAAAATCCACATGAGTAGTATATATAAAGAATAAAAAACTGACCTTTTATTGAGGGGTCAGCCTTATCATATTAATTTAGTCCCACTTTGCAAATAAAAATGTTCTCTAAATCGGGATAATCTTGATTTTTTAGCACATAACTATAATACGCAAGAAAGTTTTGTCTTGAGAGAAAATTTTCTCAGTACAATTTTCTTTTATTTTGTATAAAAACGCTGAAAGCTAAAGTTGATAGACTTTAGCCAAACAAAACGTTAATTATACCGAAAATGAGAATGCTAAAAAATCCTCCTTTAAAAGGAGGTTTTTTTGCTTGCTTATGATGAGCATAGAGCAATGAAAATAGCAACTCTAATACTCAATTTTATCAGTTTTTCTCTTCCATTCATCAAAGACCTTGATCGCATTATTTTTATCAAGCTGATGAATAGGGATCGTTCTGCTTTCTAAATCTTTTTTGAGCTCTTCATAGAGGAAATCGTCATCAAATCCAATATCAGCAGCGTCTTTTCTCGTATTCGCGTAGTAGATCGCTTTTGGTCTGGCTCGGTAAATCGCAGCTAAACACATTGGACAGGGTTCACAGCTTGTGTAGATTTCACAGCCTTCAAGCTGAAATGTCCCCAAATTTTTACAAGCATCTCTGATAGCAACTACCTCAGCATGAGCGGTCGGATCATTTTCAGAAGTGACATGATTGGCTCCTGTTCCGATGATTTTCCCCTCTTTTACAATAATCGCTCCAAACGGTCCTCCCTTCCCAGCTCTCATATTTTCAAGGGAAAGCTCAACTGCTTTATTCATAAAATATTCGTGATCCATGGCTTTAAGAATAAGAAATAAAAGTCTGACTTTTTATTTTTTTCAGTATGGGGTTTTTATCTTGAAAATCAAGAATATTATGAGAGAGATTAATTATAATACAAAAAGCACCACTAATAGATAAGATAATAAATGGTAATTTAGATCTTAAGAAAGATTAGTGATGCAAAGGAATAATAAGAAAAGGAGCCAACTAAATCAAGAGGAAAGAATAGAAATTTACGCCTTGCGTAAGCAAGGGGTAAGTATGAGAGGAATTGGAAGGATACTGAAGAGACCACATAGTACAATTAGTAA
>JBHAST010000056.1:0-8235 GCA_041831495.1 bacterium
ACATCACGATACACGACATCATCGGACTGTACCGCAGTAATTGGCTCAAGTGCAACTACCATTCCTGGCTCCCAGATGATCTTTTTCATCTGTGCATGAGGGTAATTGTGAAAATGAGGCAATTCGTGCACATCATTTCCTACTCCGTGTCCGCTCAGCGTTTTGATAATTTCAAAGCCGTTATTTTTCACATGATTATAGATAGCTTTAGCAGTAAAAAAAGCTGACTTTCCGACTTCTATCGCCTCAACTCCAAGGTCTAGAGAAGTTTTTGTAACTTTGATCAGTTCTGCTCCGAGGGGATTCAGACTTTCATCGCCAATAATTAGGGAAATTGCAGAATCAGATACTCCTTTCTTGTAAATAATTCCTGCATCAATCTTGAGGAGGTCTCCATTTTTTAGAATGGTTTCATCAGGGATTCCATGGACTACGCAGTCATTTACTGAAAGGCAGAGATTTGCGGGAAAGCCTTCGTAGCCTTTGAACGCTCCTTTGAGGTTCCTTTTGTCAAGCCAAATTTGGGAAAGGTTTTCCACCTCAAGCAAAGTCATTCCTGCTTTGGTCTGGTCTCTGAGATAAAGAAGCATTTCAGTAAGGTAAGCACAAGAATCCGTGATATTTCTGATTTGTTCAGGGGTTTTGATATGATTTTTCATTGACTATACAAAAAAATAAACATCGGCTATTATTGTACGATAGTGCATTCTGATTTCAAGGAGAAGTCAGCTTTTTTGTTTTCAAGAAAAAGAAAATCTAGATAAAGCATCTTCATTTTTAGAATGAAAAATTTTCTCAAACATTCTCATCTTGATTTCAAGGAGAGATTTTCTATAGTGGAAGGTGATTTTAGTTTTTTTCGTCATCATGGACCCCTTGTCGTTAGTCTGATTTATCATTCTGATCTTCCTCTCTATGTTTTTTTCTGGGAGTGAAACCGCTTTTACTTCACTTCCTCCCCACAAAGTCAGCGCACTCAAAAAAGCAAAAAAAAGCTGATCTAGAGCACTTTCCAAATTAAAGCACAATCCTGAAAGAATGATTATCGCCATTCTTATCGGAAATAATATCGTTAATATCGTTGCAGCCTCACTCGCCACCCTCATTTCTTTGCAAATAGCGGAGAGTATCAATTATGATCAAAATACTATCATCACGCTCTCTACCATTGTGGTTACGATCCTTGTACTCCTTTTTGGAGAGATTTTTCCTAAGACACTTGCCACCAACCATGCAGAAAGAATCTCGCTCTTTATTGCTCCAATTTATATTTGGATGATCAAGCTTTTTTATCCGCTCATCCTCGCTATTGAGTGGCTGATGAAAGGATTGACCAAAAAGCAGAAAAAAAATGCGATCAGTGAATCAGATTTAGAAGCTTTTATTGAGCTCTCCAAACAAGCTGGGATCTTTGATAATGGACAGGATCAAAAAATCAAAAAACTTCTCGCCCTTGATGATCTCACAGCAGAAGAAATTATGACTCCAAGAATCAAGATCAAAGCACTTGATGATCAACAAACCCTAGAAGAGGCAATCTCGCTTTTGACAGAATATCGCTACTCTCGTATTCCCGTATATCATGAAAATATTGATAATATCGATAGAATCGTAACGCTCAAGGAGCTTTTGAGGTTCAATAAAAAATACCCCAACGACTACCCTATCGCAAATCTCCAGATTTCACCTATTATCAAAGTTCCTCGTAGTCAACCGATAGATAGCCTTTTGGAGAAATTTCAGAAGACTCACAAGCATATCGCAGTAGTTATGGATGAATATGGTGGAGTTGAGGGAATTGTTACGCTTGAAGATATTATTGAAGAAGTCTTTGGAGAAATCCAAGATGAGACCGATGAAGAAATCACTCCTATCAAAAAAAACGAAAACTGAAACCAAATCATCTGTCAGTCGTATGTGAGAATGGATGAATTATTGACTGCGTTGGGATTGCAGTTTGATGAGCTAGGATTAGATGCCGAATTTGAATCTGAAACACTCAGCTATCTTATTACCAGTTCACTAGAGAGATTTCCTCTCACTGGAGAAGAGTTACTCTTTCCACTCCATAATTCTGAAGAAGGGAAAGAAAACAGAATCCTGATTTTCAAGGTTCTCTGGGTAAAAAAAAGCATCATCTGAGAAATCCAAGTAGCAATCATACCCCAAGAAAAAGGAGAATAACCTTTTGATCTATCTTTTCGCTTGAAGCAGGGAGAACTTCCCTGTTTTTAGTTTTTCTTAGCTTTCCTGATAAGTGCCAAGAAGCCAGATTATTAGTCCCCTTTCCTTCTAAAGAAGAGAGAAAAATCTATTTTCAGTTGCATTTGATATTCAGAATTTTATACTACATTGAGTAGTGAATTTTTTGCTCTTAGGAGCTTTTTATGATATTAACCCCTAGCTATGTCGATGCACGAACTACGATTGATCGCCACTGCGGCTGTTTCCCTTGCTTTAGGAGGAGCTGCTGGATTTTATGGCTACAAAAGAACGCTTAACGAAAAGCAACTCCGCTTCAAAAAGAAAATGGAAAGAGCCAAAGAACTTGAAGAAGAAATCTTACAAGAAGCAAAAAAGAAAGCTGATCAACTCCTTGAACAAGCTGAAGTGAAAGCCCAAAAAATTGAAGACCAGAGACTCGCAAAAATGGAAGAGATCCAAAACAGGCTCCTCATCAGAGAAGAAAAAATGGATCAAAAACTTGAAAAACTTGAAGAAGAAAAAGGGAAAGTCCTTGATAAACAAAGAGAAGTAGATGAAATCATCGCAGAGCAAAATAAAAAACTCTCAGAAATCGCAAAAATCAAACCTGAAGATGCGAAAGAGCAGATCTTCAAAAGAGTTGAAGAGGACAACCAAAAAGAAATTATCAGATTTATTGAAAAATTTAAAACAATTAAAGCTGAAGAAGCTCAAAAAGAAGCAGCTCAAATCCTTGCTCAAGCAATGCCAAAACTTGCAGCGGATACCGTGAGCGAATTCACTTCTAAGATGATTGATCTGCCAAGTGAAGAGTTTAAAGGAAAGCTGATCGGTCGTGAGGGAAGGAACATTTCACTCTTTGAAAAATTAACAGGAGTAGAGCTTTTGATTGATGATACACCATTATCAGTCAGAATTTCTTCTTTTGATAGTGAAAAGAGATTTATCGCTGCAAAAACGCTAGAAACGCTGATCAAAGACTGAAGAATCAATCCTTTTTATATTGAAAAGGTTTACAATCAAGTCGTAGCTGATTTGGAAGTAACCCTGATGGAAAAAGGAAAAGAAGCGCTCACAATTCTGAATCTCCCTATGATGAACCCTGAAATCGTGAGAACGATCGGTCAGTTTTTCTTGAGATACAGCTATGGGCAGAATTTGTGGATTCATTCCTTGGAAGTGGCAAAAATCTGTGAAAATATCGCAATAGAACTCTGACTTGATCCTTTGATAGCTAAAAAGGCAGGTTTGCTCCACGATGCTGGTAAAGTGCTTGCTGCAGCTGGAGAGTCTCATACAAAAATCGGTGCTGATATGCTCCGCAAGCGAGGATTAGATCCGATTATCGTTAATGCCGCAGAATCACATCACTACGATGTGGAGATGACAAGCTCGTATTCTTGGATTACGGCAGCGGCTGATGCAATGTCGGCTTCAAGACCTGGAGCGAGGTTTGATACCAAGGACTTCTTTATTGAAAAAATGGGAGAACTTGAAAAGCTGATCCTTGAGGTTGATGGAGTGGAAAAAGTCTATATTATGCAGGCAGGAAGAGAGATTATGGTCTTTGTAAATCCAAAGATGATCTCGGATACGCAGGTTGAAGGACTCTTGGAAACGATTGGAAAGAAGATCGAAGAGCAGCTTGATTATCCTGGGATCATCAGAATTACTGCCTTGAGAGAAACGAAGTTAGTTCAGTATCTAAGATAGCCTTTTGGCAAACAGTTCTTATTTAAGCATTCAGAATAACGAGATACCATGCTTCGTTTTATTCAGAAAGGCTTGGATAGCAGAGAACTGATTTATATTCTTTTTGAGAGGATGTATCCCTATTTGGAACTCTTTGGAACGAAATTGTATATGACAGGAATTGGAATTGTAGCCGCCTGTATCGTCTTTTTTGATAAGTGCATGGATACTTTCCAAGAAATATCATCAAGAGTTTATGAAGCTTTTTAATTGGTTGCCGTGGCTCTTGATTCCTACCTATCTTTTGGGACTATATATGTCTTTTGTCCTCGGTAGTGGAAGCTTTATTCCCACTTCATTAAAGGTTTTTAGTCCTTATGGCTATCATTTCAACCTTGTTGGTGTGGTGCTGGCTGCCTTCATTTCGGTAATGTTCTTCCTGAGGCAGTTTAGGAGAAATGAAACCAAAAAAATCTGGATTGATATTCTGTTTTTCTCCTTTATCAATGCGATTATTGTCTTGTGAGTCTTCCTCGTCCTTGGCGATACTTTTATAGGAAATCCTTATCTCTGAGCACTTCGCGTGACCGCACTTATGCCAGAGAGTGCCTTGGTCAAGTATAGTGGCGTGTATCCTGTAGGACTCTTCCTTTCCCTCGGAGCATTAGCAATCAATGTTATTATCACGCTTTTGAAGCTCGTTGAAAAAAAAGCTGGCTTCGGAAGCTGGGGATTTATCCTTCTTTTCCTCCTCTTTATTGCAATTCTTCCTTTTTGGAACTACCCTGCTCATGGAGTGCTTTCCGTATTTGGACTATGGACCTTAGATCTGAATCATTATGTCTTTGGTTTGCTTATCCTCTACTGCCTCCTTTGGCAAAGAAAACTGAAAAAACCTTACTAAAATCCGCTTTTATAATCGGAGAGGAATTCTTTTCTAGGGAATACTCTCTGTTTACTCTCCCCTCTCCTGATGAAGTTTTTTTTCCTCAAGACTGATAGTTTATATAAGATTTTCAAAACCTTAGAGAAAATCCCAGCTCAGAAAGCGGTTCAGATTTTTATTGATCCTGAACATCCTTTTTTTGAAAATCAATGGCGAGGAAAACAGATTCAAGAGCTGATTGAAACCAGAAATCTGAATATTACCTTCCTTGCTGAAAAGGAAAGCAATAGAAAATACTATCAGCAGCTTGGATTGCAGGTGTATTTTGAGGAAGAAAAGCCGATTATCAAGATTTTGAAAACGGTTTCTCTCTTTCTTTTTGATATTAAGAGATTTCATTTGCATGCGTTCACAACTGCTCATACCAAACAAAAATATCTGTTTTATTTAGTCTTTTTTTTTGAAAGTCTTGCGGGATTGGCGTTGCTTTGGTTCCTTTTCCTTTTGATCCTCCCTAGTGCGAAGATTACGATCAAGGTTGCACAGCATACCGAGGATATCATCTATAATTTCCGCTATTATCCAGAAAACGAGCAATCCTATCTCGGTGCGATCAAACAAATCAGCATTCCTTATCATACCTGATCTCTCAACTATAATTATCAATTAGCAATTAGCACGGAAAATATCCAGCATATTATCAATCCTTCTGCAGGATGGGTAAAAATCTACAACAAAACTTCCAATGAATTCAACCTGCTTGCGAATACGAGATTTGTGAGTAGTGATGGACTGACCTTTCTGTCCAAGAATCCGATTACTATTCCTGCGGGGCTTCCAGACAATCCTTCCGAACTCAAGGTCAGACTTATTGCTGATGAAACGGATGAAAACGGATTGATTATGGGAGTGAGGGGAAATATCCCAAAGAATACCAAGCTGACAATCAAAAATATCAAAGACAGTTTCTATCTTGATCAAATCTGGGCGGAAACGATTGAACCTTTTAGCTGAGGAAGTGCGACTTCGCTTGGAACGATTTCCGAGAAAGATAAAGAGCTGCTCTCTGAAAAAATCAAAAACGGAGTCTACGCAGACAAAATGAATATCGTGAGCAAGGAATTCAAGACTAAAGATGCCCTTGTACTGATGTTTGATCCGCTCATCAAGACTAGCTTTCATACCCTTACCGTAGATGGGAAAATAGGAGAAAGAGCAACTTCTTTGAGAGGTCAGGCAAATGTTTCTTTTGATTTTCTCTATCTCAACTGGGCAGATCTTGTTCAGGCGTTCACGACCTATGTCCACGAAAGGCAGTCTGATAGCATCCAGCTGATTAGTATCAATCCGAATAGTCTGAGTTTTATTCAGGATTTTAAGCGATTGATTCAGGATTCAGTTTTTGTGATTCCAACGAAAGTAGTCGTGCTTCAAGGGTATGACTTCCAGAGAGATGTCAAAGACATCCTCCCTACGATCAAGGCGAGTATTGCAGGGAAAAGCCTTGAAGAAGCTAGAAAACTGATTCTCCAATACTCCGAAATCGCCAGCGTAAAGATTGATCTTGGCTTTCTCCAAGGCGACACGCTTCCTAATGTAAAATCAAGAATCAAGGTCAAAGTTGAACTCTAAAAAATAAAGGATGTCAATTTGATGAGAAAATAAAGAATCTCTTGAAAATCATTGACAGTTGTGTAAATTAAAGTAGACATTTGTCTTTTATATCCGTGGAATAGATGCGAAAATTCATCAGAGATGTTGTGCTTTCAGTGCTGATTAATGCAGGAATTCTCTATGGACTGAGTTCCAATAGTTTTGGAATTCTGATTGAAACGCAGGGAAGTCCTCTTGAGGCATATCTGATCCTTGGATTTTTCTTTTGGGTTGTCAATTTCTGACTGAAAAAAATCCTGCATATTGTGAGTTTCCCGCTTAAACTTCTGACTTTTGGACTATTTTCTATCGTGATCAATGTCTGAGTTTTCTATTTCTTTGCACATTTTATCAATACTTACTATGGAAATATTGCGACCGTAACCTTGCCTGAAGAATGGCTCAAGGTGCTGATTCTGTCAATGGTTGTTTCTTTTGCCTATGCTTTACTTAGTAAAATTTTAAAATAAAATGAAAATCTGAGCTTTAGGATATGGGATTGGCTTCCTTTTCTTCGCAATTCTTGTCGTCATCATTGCAATTCAAAATCTCGGAGGCAATGCCGTATATTCTTTCCTACGAATGAAGGTCAGTATTTTTAATCTGCTCTTTGCGGTGGCTTCTTTTGGAATCTTGCAGGGCGTGCTTCTGGTGCTCCTAATCAAGTCGTTCTTTACAGGAATGCAAAGACCAGAACTGACTAAATTTGATCTTGATAAACCGTTATAAAAATCTGAATTTATCTTTCTTGAAAGTACCTGATGAAAAACTATGCCATTACGAGAGAAAAAGCTGCGATTGAACTTGGAGTTTCCACGAGAACGATTGATAGATACGTCAAAGGTGGAAAGCTTTCTTACAAAAAAATTGCGAATAAGGTTTTGCTTGCCAAAGATGAAATTGAGGCTTTGAAAGCTGAATTTTCAACGCTGCATAATGAGGTGAGAAGTGAATTAATTCACGAGGTAGAAGCTTCAACGAAAGCTCCGCAACCAATGGCGGTGAGAGCGGACATTGACCAAGCAATTGAGGAAAAGATTGATAAATTTTTCTTGATTTTCAAGGAGAAAGATAAAATGATTGAAGAGAAAAATAAGATCATCTTTATGCTTCAGCAGAGGATTGGAGAATTAGAGACGAAAATTCAAACGATGATTGCGCTTCCTGACTACAATAGAGAAAAACAAGAGGCAATCATTGAAAAGCAGAAGCTTGAGGAGAGAATTTCAAAGCTCAAAGAAGCGGTGAGAACCGAAAAAGTAAAAAATTTCATCATTATGCTTTTTTCTTTGGTGTTTATTGGGATCGCGATTTTCTTGCTTTTGAAGTATAAGATTATTTCGTAAAATGGTTAAAAGAGGGGACTGCCATATTTTTATGAAAAAATATTCCTCTAAATTATGGGGAGTTTTTTTGCTTATTTCTCCTTTCTTGGTAATGATTGTCTCTTATATTGTTCTTCTCTTTATGCAAATATTGGGGAAGATATTGAGGCTTTTTTTTGATGCTAAGGATTTGGCTTATAACAATGATCTTTATATCGCTTCAATACTTCTTTTTTGGGCTTTAGTTTTGCTTTTTCTTGCAAGTATTCTTGTCGGAATCCCTTTATGAATCTATTATTTACTGAAGAAATCTCAAAAACCACTTAAAAATTAGGACTTTTTTATTCGCTTCCTTTCAAAAAAAATGAAAAAAATCTGGCTTCTTCTTTTGTTTTTCCTTATTCTCCCTTGCTCTACTCAGGCTTTTGTTCTTGGTTTGAAATCAACAGATAATACCGTTCAAAATATTGTAGA
>JBHAST010000057.1:0-3146 GCA_041831495.1 bacterium
AATCAGATTTTTTTGCAATTGAAAACCAGTTTCGTGAGCAGTATTGCTACCCTCCGTATGGAGAACTGTGTTTGATCCTTCATAAAGATGAGATTGAGCTGAAGCTTGGAATAGACGATATCCATAAAATTCCTGACTTCTTTGCCTTTCAAAACGATATTGTACCTATATTTCCCGAAAATCTTGTAAATTAGCGGCGGAGTCGTGTAGATTTCCAAGTCTTGAAGCTGATATTTCTGCTGGAGGTAGAGCAATTCTTTGTGGAGCTGATCGACTTTATTGAAGAGCTTCTGCTCAATCTCATCTTTATGAAGGATCAAACACAGTTCTCCATACGGAGGGTAGCAATACTGCTCACGAAACTGGTTTTCAATTGCAAAAAAATCTGATTTTTTCATTTTGCAAGCACTACGAATACTATGATGATCAGGATTCATCGTTTGCACAAGGAAAGTCGGACATTGATGCTTGAGAAAAGCTTCGTAGAGGAAGTAAAAATTCTTCTCGCTCGCATTGAAATCCGGCACATTCAAACCGATATCTGCGTCCAGAACCACGAGCAAATCCAAGTTCCGATCTTTCATCGGAGTCGTTAAAAGCGAAGTCCCGATCAGAATTGGATTTTTTCCACTTTGAGCCAGAGTAGAGAGTTCAGCTTTGAGTTTCTGGATTTTATTTGGAGATCTGACCGTTTCCGACTCAATAATCAGGCTTTCTGCTCCAAACTGCTCTTTGAGGGTTTGTGCGAGTTTCTGCGTCCCCATACCGTATTCCCTGATTTCCTTGCTTCCACACTGCTCACAGTGCTGAGGAAAAAGATATTGCTTTTTGCAGATGTGGCAGATCCCCATTTTCTCCCCACTCGGCAAGAGATGATAATTCACCGCCACAGAACAGCGATCGCACTGCGGAATATGACCGCACTTGTGGCAGATTACACCCATATTGTAGCCTTTTTTGTTGATGAGGATTCAGATTTTTTTGTTGGCTTTCAGGTATTTTTCCACTGCCTTTTCAAAAAGTTCAGAAAAAGTCTGGTTCAGCTCTTTGGTCATATTTACCAGATAGATTTTTTTCTCGTTATGATTGAAAAGTTCGTAGTTCATGGTTGATAATTTATAATTTAGAATGTAGAATTGAGAAGGTTCTTCATTACGAACGAAAACAATTCAAGAATGATCTAAAAAATTTCACCATAACACTAATTAATCGTGTATCAACTGCAAGAAGAAGTTTAAGAGAAAATTTTTTGTTAAAAAACGCTTGAAAAAAATTAAGAAATACATTTTATATAGTAGATTTTTTATAGGTTTTTTCGTTTATTATGATAAAAAAATTATGGATTCTTTTTCTTATTTTTTGAGTAGCATTTTTCTTAGGAGGTATGTTAACTTTTTTGCCATCACTTAAAGGGTTTATATGAGGCTACAAAACAAAAGGGGTTGTTATTGAAGTAGAAAAGTATGTTAATGAGGACGGAACTACAATGTATAAACCAACATTAAACTATCTTTGTGGCTGAAGAGATCCGATAACTTCCAAAAAAGCCATAGCCTCAAACAAATTTTACTATAAAGGACAGAAACTTTCAATTGTTTGTAACCCACAAAGTCCTACTGACTTTTGAGAATTATCATTTACAGAATTCTTTCCACTTTTCTTTGTGCTCATTGGAGTATGAGGACTTCTATTTTGTATCAAAGTATTGAAAAATAAAAGATTGGCAAAAAGACTTAAAGCATGAGGTCTCTTAAAAGAGATACTTCTGACATGAATAGAAGACTCATGATGGAAGGTAAATGGTATTTCTGGGTATCGTCTTTTATTTTCCGATTCAGAAGAACAGTATAGAACCGCTATAATTTGTGAAAGCGCTCTGCCTTCTTTATTTAAAATTGGAGACAAATTTCCTATGTATATTGATCCAAATGATCCAACAAAATATTGGATAGATTATGAAACTATTATTGCTGAGAAAAAAACAAAAGGTTCTCCAAAAACAAAGGGCCTACCCTAATATTCTCATTGTCATTTAGATAGATCTTGAACGGAATAATTTCCTGCCTCTTTTCACGAGAATTTGGTATTCTTTTGATAACTTGAAAAAAAGCTTTTGCTTAAAGAGCGAAAAATCTGTGTCCTTGTGCATGGATTTCCTCGGGAGAAATCTCGTATTGAACAGGAGCTAAATTCTCGCATATTAACTCATCGTTCTGATGGCTTCATTTTTTGATCAGCCTTTTGAGCTTATTGTACCTATACATTTTTCATTGGTAGCTTAAAAAGCAATGATCCTGCTCATACAGATGAATATTTGTAGTCCTTGAGCTATGAGATAAAATCTGTCCCTTGAGATATTTATCATCAAGCCAAAGCTTAATCTGATAAGGCTTTTTGGTGGTATTACGAACCTTGAGATCAACATAGTTATAGAAAACCGTCGCTCACGAAGCAAAGGGCAACACTCTTCCTGAATCTGGGAAAATATCATAACTATGACGATGCCTTTCAATCACTTCTAAGTCCGTATGCAGAAACATTCGATACAAAAGATTTCCCAGCTGACAAAGTCCTCCTCCAACTCCGCATTTCACCGTGCCTCTTGAGATCAGAATCCCATCTAAAAACCCCTTTTTATACGTAGGTTTGCCGATAAGATCTCGAAATGAAAAAATCTCTCACGGCGCAATAACGATCCCATTGAGCTTTTCGATCGCAAGTTTGAGATTCTGAATTTTATTGATCTGAAGCTGCATATCGGAGGATCAGAGCTTTCTGAGAAGGAGTGATTGATGTCTAACATTGATAAAAGGGAAAAAATCTGACTTGTTATGTGCTAAGGGCTGAAAAAAGTTGGTCAGTTTTCTTGCTATTTTTTTGAGCTCTACAAAGAGTGGCATCAGTTTCGGATATCTCATGCTCCAGCAAGGTTTTTGACTTGTCTGTGCTTGTAAAAGCTCATAGAGGCGCTCTTTGAGTTGGGTATCATTATGATCTTTCATATGCTCAAACTACAAAATAAAAGACGCTCTGAGTTCTTCGACTCTTTTCATCATCTCTCCATAGGTTTTAACTGGAATGATCGCTTGTTTCCATTCACGAGAGTTTGGAATGCCTTTGATATACTGAAAAAGATACTTTCTAAA
>JBHAST010000058.1:0-43365 GCA_041831495.1 bacterium
AATTAAGAATTAACAATGAACAATTAAGAATTAACAATGAACAATTAAGAATTAACAATGAACAATTAAGAATTAACAATGAACAATTAAGAATTAACAATGAACAATTAAGAATTAACAATGAACAATTCAAAGTTCAGAGTTCGGAGTTCAGCATTCAGGCGAAAGGTCCCTCTTATATGATATAAGGAAGTCGTTTTATATCCCTCCGCCTCGCTATCGCTCGGCACCTCCCTTAAAAAGGGAGGACTCAAATACAAAAGTCCCCCCTTGTTAAGGGGGGTAGGGGGGATGTGGTATAAGGAAATCTTTTTATACCGCTCCGCCTCGCTATCGCTCGACACCTCCCTTAGACCCCGGGGTGGAATAGGAAAACAAACACCCCGGGGGCTAGCTCCCTTTCTCTTTTTATTTCTACAAATCTCATTGATGTTTTACCTCTGGAGAGAAGCCTATGATCCCAAGCATCCGAAGTTTTGCGTGGTGAAATTCCAAGAAAGGCTCGGTATGCAGCAATATGAGAGGTATGAAACCTTGGGGAACATCATTAGCGAATCACTCTCCCATCAGCACTATGATCACTATTTTCTCCTTGATGATACCAGATTTCATTTTTTTAGATTTGATATTTACAAGGAGAAAGAAAATGCTTTTACGATCGAGGATATGAATGCAATCCTTGCAGATAGGCTAGACTATCTCAAGAATATCACACAAGAAGAGCTTCTCTTTACCCATATTGATACGATTTTTGTAGATGGAGAACCTAAAAAGTTCTTGATCGGGGAAAAGGGTCAGCTTTTTTTTCGTTTGTATTTTGTATATCTCAATAGAAATACGCTGCTGGAGTTTAATAAATCCTACGGTAATGTTTTCAACCAAAAAAATCTCCAGCTCCGACCCGAGAGCTTCAAAACGATTAATTTTCTCAAAAGAAAGCTTGGTCGTGATTCCTTTCTGCTCCTCTATATCAAGGAAAATTATTGCAAGGTGATCGCGGTGGAGGACGGTTTTTATAAGCAGATTGAGCATATCAACTTTGGGATCAATTTTTTGATGCAGATGTATAAGGACAACCAAATCGTGAAATACCGATATAAGAGCTCTGAAGAGATCGAGCAGAATCCCCTAGCAAAAAATCTGGTTTTGGAGAGCATTCGTTTTTATGTGGAATATCTCTGTAAATGGCTGAACGATCTCCATTTGACCGAAAAAGATATTTTCCTGATTTCTCCGATTATCAAAAATGGGAATTTCATGGAAGAGTTCAATAAATCCTATGCGAGTCTGCATAATAAGTATATTGTGCCGTTCCATCATTCAAGTCAGCTCGAACTTTTTGGCAAGCACTGGGCACCTGAAGATATGGACACGCTGATTTTCTTGAATGGAAGTAAGATGAAAAAGCAGATTATAGGAAGCTAGGTTTTTTAAAAGAAAAGAGACCTTCGTTTTATAATTTCTTTGAAAGAGTTTCTCTTGAAAAAAGTGCAGGTAAGTATAGAATGAAAGAGACTTAGGTCTGGCAAAATGTTTTTTTGCTCATAGCACTTTTTATTTTTTATACTATAGTAATGAAAAAATTACTTTTACTGCTTCTAGTGCTGACTTTTTTCGTGGGGGGGGGTAGTTTACGCACCTTCGCCCTCATTTCAACACCAACAAGAGATTTCCCCCTTTCCACCCCTGTAGGTAGCGTGACAGGACATTGGGACCAAGCCACCCAGACACTCAGTATCGTTGGAAACGGGAAAATTGATGTTGATAAGTGGAAGGCACTCAAAAACACCACGACTAGCCTTCATCTCGTGAATGCGAATGCCAGCGGAACTCATATTCAATTTCATTCTGGAGTGCAGTTTCCAGATAATGCAGGTCGTTTCTTTGAAGGAGTATATTCTACCATCGGATTTCCTGCATCAATGGATGTCTCTAATGTAACTGATATGAGCAATATGTTTTCTAAAGCCTATAATTTTAATGCAGAATCGCTCAATTGGTCTGTCCCTAAGGTAACCACAATGGTGGGAATGTTTCACACTACTCCAGCTTTTACGGGGAAGGTGCATTTTACCAATGCTGATAAGGTTGGTTTAATGATTAATATGTTCTATTGATCTCGCGTCAAAGAAGTAAAAATTGAAAATACCGCAGTCCTTACCAGAGTTGATGGAATGTTTTGGGATTCTGCAGTTGAAAAAGTTGAGTTCACTGATCTCAGAAAAGTGCAAATGGCAACGAGAATGTTTATAGGAGCAACAAAATTTAATGCTGATATTGACCGAGAGGTTCCAGAACTCAAGGAAGCTTGATCTATGTTTCAAGGAACTACCGATTTTACAGGAAAGGTGATCTTGAGAAATGCAGGTAAGCTCAGCTCTTTAAACTCAATGTTTCAAAGTTCAGCAGTCAAAGAGGTAGAAATCTTGGGACTGAAAGAAGCAACTACTATGAAGCAAATGTTTTATAGAGCTACAAATCTGGAAACTGTCTCATTTGGTCCTGATCCAAAAGCTACACAAACCGTGAAAACTATGGCAAGTATGTTTGATTGAGCAAGCAAATTTAATACCGATATTGACCGAGATCTTTCAGAAACAACAGAAACGAATGGAATGTTCGCAAATACGCCAGGCTTTTCTGGGAAGGTAAAATTGAGAAATACGGGAAAGATTATCACAACACAAACGATGTTTCATTCTTCTGCTGTGCGTGAAGTAGAGTTTGATGGCTTAACAGGGGCAACAACAATGATTCAGATGTTTGCAAAAACTGAAAATCTTCAAAAATTAAAACTCTGAGATACTTCCAATGTTCAAGATATGTCTCAGATGTTTAGGCGATCTACGATGAATCTGGATATTTCGGATTTAAGAATTGATGCTTTGACGAATGGAAGCTTATTTATCCGAGAAAATAATAAGGCTTTCTCTCGCGTAAACTATGACAAGCTTCTTTCGGGCTGGGCGAGCAGACTTCCTGCGATACCACGCGTTCCGTCGGTTCCTATAACTATCAACGCTCCTTATTGTCTAGGGAAGGCTGCAAGAGCGGAAATTATCGCTAAAGGCTATAGCATTAGCAGAGATCGACTGGACTGTGGACTCAGCATCACCGAAAGACCAGCCGCAAAAATCTCAAGTGGAACAATGGCAAAACGCCAGATTATTATTCAGTCTGCTGCCCCTATTCATACCGGGTCGATCAAGATTATCGCTGGAAATCTCGGCTATAGCAATTTGAAATGCACTTCATCAGCGGCTCTTCCGACTAAAGTGAATTGTTATCTGGATATCACCGCTACGCCTGTTGGAGCCCTTTCTCAACTCACGATTCAAGCCACAGACACGATGTGAGATAGTGAGCAATATCTCCTTTCAGGGTTTATCATTGATACGAAGAAACCAGAGATCGGGCAGGTAAGTATTGATGTGAGTAATGGAATCTCTACTCCAAAGGTCAAACTACGTGCTTTCCCAAGAGATGAATGAGGATCAGGTTTTTCTGGTTGTAATTTTGTCTATACGGGTGATGATGGGACTTTAAAAACCGTTCCTGCCTCTACTAGCGAATCGGACTTGAGTTTCGATCCAAGTGAAACTACCCATACACTCCGCGTGCTTTGCTATGATAAGGTAGGGAATAGCTCTGAAAATCTGATCAAGTTTCCACCTATTATCACCTTTAATCCTGACAATCTCACGCTCAGCAATCAGGCTATGAACGGTGTTTTTGAGGTTTATTCTCCATCGTCGGTAGCGATTGGTAGTATTCAACTTAACTATAGTGATAATACTCCTGTTAGTTTCTCGTGCAGAAGCCAGATTGATAACGGCACAACTCCTCCCTTTACCAATAGTCCAACCGCACCTGTTCGCTGTGAATATAGCAATGCGAATCGCTCAGGAACCCTCGTCGCTAAGGCTCAAGATATCAATGGAGCTGCAGGACAGCAGATGCAAAGCGTAATCCTTGATACTAACCAGCCTCATATCACGATCAGTCCAGAAAATGCTCTTACAAGCGGAAATCTCGTGATCAAAATTCAGGTTTTTGATGCTGTAGGAATCCAGACTTGAGCAGTAGGTATCTCAAGTTCGCTTGATCATTCAGATTGGGATTGCGTGCAAAGTGGAGCTACGATGGTTCGTTGTCAATTTACAGCAAATACTGCAATCCAAAATGGAAATCTGACCATCACAGCAACCGACCTTGCAGGCAATGGAGAAAGTAAAACCACCTCATGATACACGATAGACCAAATGCTTCCAACTATTGACCAACTTAATGCCACTTTTCAGGAGAGCTGAACGAAACTTTTGGTGAGTTTTAGTGGTTCTGATGCTGGAGGAGCAGGGCTATGGAAGCAGTCAGAAAACGGGAATCCTCAATTTGATGCTGCTGCGATATCCTATGGTCTTGCTTCAGATGTAAATTGTAGTAATTTCGTGAGTATTGATAGCTTGAGCCCTCAAGAAATTGAGCCTTATAGCTTAAACTTTGAATTTAATGATGTAACTCAAAACGGAAAATACCTCTGTATCGTGGTCAAAGATAAAGTATGAAATACGCAAACAGGAGCACTTTCTAGTCCACTGAATCTCAATATTGCACCAAGCTTCCCTCTTCATACCGCAACAATCGCTGAAAATAGTGCAATCGGAAGCTTCGTAAGCCTTCTTACTGGAAGTGATGTAAATACAGGTGATACCCTGACTTATACTATCATTGAAGGAAATACAGGAACAGCGTTTAGCATACAAGATAATAGACTTATAGTCAATGGTGCACTGGATTATGAAACTCTTTCAGGCTATCGTTTGATGATTAAAGTTAGTGATCAGTATGGACTCTTTTGAACGGGAGAAATGGAGATTACGCTAAACGATAAAGATGAGATTTTGCCTACTTTAAGCACAGGAAGCTCTGTGAATTATCCGCAAGGTGCTACGATCACTCCGATTGTCTTTACAGGAAGTGATAACCAGGCGATCAGTGGGCGAAAGGTGACAGGACTTCCAGCAGGACTAACCTTTGAAGGAACGACAGGAGCTACGACAGGAAACTTGACGATCTCGGGAACCCTTTCTGCACCTACAGGAACTTATCTCATTAGTGTTGAACTTAGCGACCATGAAGGGAATGTTGCTCTTCAGACCTTTACTATTACAATCAAAACCCCTTCTCAACCTGGTTATTCATGATGATGAGGAAAAGCACTTTCTCAGCCAACAAATCAAAATCCTGATCCTCAAACCCCAGTTCAAACCGAAAATCAGGTAAAATTCAACGATAGCGATCTCTTCAATCCAACAATAGAAGACGGAAAGTGTTATACGAGAAGACCTCATCAGTGAATCCAGACCTCAACTACGTTCCCAACTACAGAAGAATTTAATAAAGCTCTAAGCTTTCTTTGGACTTATGAGATGACGAAATATGATAGCGTAGCTGGTTATGATCCGTATAGAAACTTGAGCAGACAGGAAGCAGCAAAAATCTTTTCACAGTTTGCTACGAATGTCCTCTGTAGAAAACCAGATCAGAACTTAAGAGTAAACTATAGCGATACCGAAAATGCAGACCCAAGCCTGAAGCCTTATATTACGCTTGCGTATCAGCTTGGTTTGATGAAAGGAAGCGGACAAGGAGATGGGCTCTTCAGACCGTATGAAATGATCAGTAAAGCAGAGGTGAATGCCGTGTTGATTAGAATGATTTTGAAGGCTTACTTGAATGAAACATCTCTAGCAAATTGGTTTAGTAATTATAATGAAGTAGCTACGAAATTAGGAATTATCAATCAATGAGCGGGACTACAGTCAGTTCCAAGAAATGATGTTGCATTGATGCTGTTTAGAGCCTACAAAAATCAGGTATTTGACCGACAAGAGATTGACTATTTCAGCTATGTCTTGAAATCGAGAGATCTCTTTGTGAAGTAATAATGCAAGTAATCGCCTTATCTGTTGATTCTTATCCCTCTTAGAATGCTAAAAAACCCTCCTTAAAAAGGAGGATTTTTTGTTTTATGAAAAAAGATGCGTTTTTTTTGCATTTTTTTCAATTTGTCGTTATAATTGGAGTGATACTTTTTTAGTCTTTCAGTGTGAATAGTAATGCCAACTAATGATTCTCAGCAAACTTCAGTAACTCCTACAAACCAGACCGTAGGTACTTCTCAGGATTATGAATTTGATCTTGGGATTGCAAACCAAGAAGAACCAGTTTCTCAGGGACAAGACCTACTTCCTGCCACAGAGCCTCTTCAAGAAACACAGCCTGAAAGCACAGGAATGGCTTTTGATTTTAGTCTTGATCTTCCGGAGAACTATAGCCTAGCCAATGAAGCAAATGCTGAAACTCAAGTTCAGCCATCTGTTGATTTGGAGGATGACAATTTGGAACAAGAAACCAGAGAAGAAACCCCTCAGGAGCTAAGCTTTGTAAGTTCAGAACCGCAAAAAAAACCAGAGGAAGCTTTGAGTTTTTCTGAATGAGAATCTTCATCGGTACTCCTTGAAGAACCTATAGAACAATCCGCAGAAGAGCCCGTGGAAGAACAAACTGAAGAAAATAATAATGAAAAAACTTTTTTTCAAGCAGAGCAAACAGGAGTTTCTGAGCAAACCTCTGTCGAACTCCTTACAGAATCTGCACCGTTCTTTACTCCTATTGAAGAAAGTGTTTCAGAAGCGATTACCACTGAGAATGAACCTTCATCAATGCTTTCTGAAGATCCAATTTCTTGAGCAGATGCAGCAGCACCTCAGCTAGAAACCTTTCCTCAGGTTCAGCTAGCATCTCCTTCAGAACCCACTCCTGAACAAACTTCTGAGACTCCACAGGAACCTATTGAAGCAGCGAAACCAGAACTAGAACTTTCAAATTCAGCTTTAGAGGTGCCTCAGACACAGGAAGCTGGATGACCAAAGCTTCTTAACCTAGATGAAATGATTTCCCATTTTTCAGGTGGAGAACAGACCGCTTCTGCACAGGCAACCATGGATCCATTTAGTGCAATGAAAGCGACTTTAGAGGCACAACATCAGGAGAATCCTCAACCGAAAGAAAAACACGAAAGCCAAACTCTCTCAAACCCGCTTCAACAAGCAGAAATTCAGACAGTTCAAAAAAGCCAAAATCAGACTTTAGAGTCTTGAACTGAAGAGTCAAAGGGAGCAATGGAAATGCCTGTCCAGACGTTAAATTTAGATGCAATGATCGCTTCAGAACAGCCGATTTCTTGAGGTCTTGAAGCTCCTGTCGTTCAGCAGACTCCAATGCCTGAAAGTCCTCTCAGCAATCCAACACTTAGCTATCCTCAGCTAATAACTCCGCCAAAGAAAGCGCAGGGAAAAGGAATTACTGTCCTTTTAGCTTCAATATTGGTCCTTGTGATTGGAGGAATTGCTGTCATGAGATATCCAGATTTACTTTCTTTTTTTCAGTGAGGAAACACACCTACGCCTACGATTTCTGAGGAGCAGGAGCACTCTTCGGCTCCAGAGCAAACGCTTCTGACTGGAGAAGAAAATAATGAACTCTTGTCTGGAGCTCAGGAGGAGGATACTT
Source organism: bacterium (assembly GCA_041831495.1). GTDB lineage: Bacteria > Patescibacteriota > Gracilibacteria > Absconditabacterales > Absconditicoccaceae > HOT-345. Next base: position 7,576 of record JBHAST010000058.1, read on the forward strand.
TTGAGTCTTTAGAAGAGATTACCCTAGATGAGCTTTCTTCGGATGAAGAAAAAGAGATTCCACTTATTGATCTCAGCTCTGGAGAGGCAACCACAAGCAATACTTCTGGGGACACCTCTTTGCCTTCACTTCCAGAAAATCAAAATCAGAATCCTGAATCAGGAACGGTGGATCCTTTAGGAGCAGTAGAGGGATTGGTTGGTCCAATCAATAATAATGATGTGATTAAGCAAGAAGTTCTTGAATACCAACAAAAGGGACAAAGTCTCAAAGAACAAGGAAGTGCTCAAGCAAAGAAAACGATGATGAAATATGGGCTTGCTGTAGAGAAAGAGGCAACAGACCTTTTAAATACGCTTGCAAATGGTGGAAATATTACTATATCTGAGCGGTCAGCTTTGAAGCTCAAGCTTGATAATTATTTACAGACTGCAAATAATGCCTAAATCATCAACCTTTTGAAAAAAAATATCGACCTACCAGAAGAAAAAGGAGGAGCTTCAGCCTTCCTTTTCTTTCTTAGCAAAAAAAAGAGGAAATCCCATGAAAATGTCCTCCTTGTTTGCCACCTACCTTGAATATCTTGAACATACTAAAAATGTCAGCCCTAGAACGCTTTCAAACTACAAACTCTGGATTCTGAGGGCAATTCACTTTTTCTGAGACCCAAAAATTCAGGACCTCAAACCTTTGGATGTTCTTGAACTCAGAAAGGAGCTGAGAGAGCAGGGACTTAGCAAAAAAACGATAAATTATCATATTATTGCCTTGAGATCCTTCCTTAGGTTTCTGCTCAAGAATGATATTGACTGCATGAGTCCTGACAAATTGGAACTTGCAAAAATTCCTCAGAGAGAGGTTCATTTTTTGCAGGAAGAGGAAATTACGCAGCTTTTGCTTGCACCAAGAACACGAGGGAATGCTGAACTTCAAATCGCAAGGGATGAATTAATTCTCGCTATCCTCTATGGAACGGGGCTAAGAGTTTCAGAATTAATTTCCTTGCAAAAAAACCAAATTATCCTTTGAGAAAAACAGTTTTCTATCAGAGGAAAAGGATCAAAACTCAGATCAGTTTTTTTGACTGGTTCTGCAATGCAAAAACTCTCTGAATATCTCCAGTTAAGAAGCGACAACTATCCTCCACTTTTTATAAGCCTTGCTAAGAATAGCTATGGAAATCAGCTTTCTAGAAATTCGGTAGAAGCGCTGGTAAAAAGCTATGCAAAAAAAATCTGACTCAAAAAAAAGGTTACGCCACATACGCTTAGACACTCTTTTGCGACAATGCTACTCAAAAAGGGGGCAGATATCAGATCGGTACAAACACTCCTTGGACACGCATCCATCACAACAACCCAGATTTATACCCATATTGATGACCGTTTTCTCAAAAAAGTTCACGATCTCCTTGATGAATAACAAGGTTGATAAAGTCGTTATGTTTTAGGCAAGCATACTCAGCATATTTTTTTCTTTTCTGCTCTTCTCAGTCATCAGTCAAAAAAAGATAAATCAGAATTATTTGAGGATCGTAAGCAATTCAGTTAAAGTTGATAGTGACTCTTCATCATGAGAAGCGCCCTTGCATTCAGCTTTGTTTCGGTCATAGATAGTCATTTTTGTAACTATCTCCTACAAATAGGATCGTTTCGGGTTTTGACTAATCTAGAATTTTGACTATAATAGTAAGTGAATTTTATTTTAAATTTCTATGAAAATGAAAAAAAACATTAAAATTAGTTTACAGATTTTTTGATGCACTGCAATTTTCGCTTTATTCTTATTTTTGTTTTTGATTTTTTCTATGAGAATTAAATCATCTAACAATAATTGGAGTGTTTTCTCTTGCAAATTAACAGATAAAGAGACTTTATTTACTCAGTGTGATGATAGAATTACCGCTTGGAAACTTTCTTGAAATAAACTTTCTTTTTATGCTCCACAGGGAATTGCATCAGTTTATATTCCCTTTACTTCTCCAAATATCAATCTAAGTATTGATGAATCTGCAAATCTAAGTTATGATTATTGGATAGTCTATGATAATTTTTGATGGAAAGAACTTCAAAAAGTAGATGGAGAAATAGTAAATGATACTTCAGAGGATGCATTAGAAGAGTCTTTAAACAATAAAAAAAATAATAACTTCTGGTTTAGTAAAGATAAAACAGGAAAGAAAAATATTAAAATTGATGCTGGAAGACCTTTTAATACCGATGAACTTATCGGTTATCCAAATATTGTAAAAAATACATTTCTTACAAAATGAAAGCATGCAAAGGGTGTTATTATGATGATAATGTGAGAAGCACAAGAAGTAAATATTCAAAAAATTGAAGTATTGTAATTATTAAAAATAAATCTCTAAATATCTATAATTTTTTTCTTAAAAACCCTTTGATAGTATAGATAATTCCCTCATAGTGAGGGATTTTTTCTTTGTTCCAAAATCAATTCTCTCCTATAGATTAAAGGGTGTAATTCTTCCCTTTAATAAAAAGAGGCATTTATCCCCCTTAAACTTCAGACTTACTTTTTGGCATTGTCTCAAAAAATAAGCAAAAGTAGAATGATCTTTACTGTTTATCAAAAGGGCTTACTTCTCCAAAGTAATCCGTTCTAATACTTCAAAGCACAGGAAGAAGCTATAAAATATGGAGCCATTCGTCCTATTTTTAGAAAAAATCCTAAATATCATGATTTTTGACCAACTTTAATGAAGGAATATCTTGCCTTGGATTTTGGAGTCAACATTCCAAAAGAGACCTTGAGGTAAATTATGATTAAAGAAGGTATTTGGGTTGCTAATCCTCAAAGAAGGAGGATTAAGTACCAAAAAAGAATAATGAGAAAAGCTCCTGTAACAAAAAAATAAAAAGAAATGAAATGAAGTTTGCCTCGCGATAGTGAGTCGAACTTCCAAAGTCATAGAGGGAACTTTGTTATTCATTCTCTCTAAAAGGTAGGAAATGGACTACTTTAATCAAAATCAAACAGGATTATTGTCTCTTAGATAGTCTAAAAAAACAAAAAATTTAGGATTAATGGTAAAAAATGTGTGGCTAAAATAAGGTGAAAAGGTAGTAGATAATTAGCTTTATCTACTATTTTTAATAAATGCAAATAAAAAAATGTAAGAAATGCGGCGGTAGCCGCATTAAAAAAGATGGGAGAATGAGATGAAAACAAAGGTATAAATGCCAATTATGTTGATATGTGTTTCAAAACACGCGTAAAACACTCAATACTGAAAAGTTATGGAAAGAATATAGTAGTTGAAAACAGACATATTGAGAAATTGAAGCAAAATATAATCTTAGTAAAGTAACAGTTCAAAAATATTTAGACACTAAATCAATTTTCAAAATTAAGACAACTCCTCAGAAAACAGTGTTACTAATAGATACAACTTATTTTTGAAGAAAATATTGAATAATATCTGTTTAATTATTTACTCTTACCTCAATGACAAGAAATTTTAAAATCCAGTATTACTTGACAAGCCCAATGATGATTAAATAGAGTAAATTTATTAAATATCAAAATTCCACTTCCTCCTCTAGAAACTCAAAAACAAATCGTTGCACAAATAGAAAAAATAGAACAAGAAATAGAAAAGTTAAAATCTGAAATAGCAGAAATCCCAAATAAGAAAGAAGAAATTTTGAGAAAATATTTATAATTGTATATATAGTCATGAAGGAAATTAAACTCAGTGAAGAAAACTACAAAGCACTATTAAAGAGCTTGGCAGTAGGGAATTTTATCTATTGAATTATGTCCGATTGTGTAAGTGATTTTTATAAAAAAGATCTACATGATTCTGATGGGCTAATTCACCAAATCCTCAAATATTGTGATGATCCTAAGATAAAAGATGTTTGGGAATGAAAAAATATTTTTAGTGAAGAGTATAGCGAGGAAATTTTTAATGATGTGATAGAGTATGAAAATTATGTTGTAGAAGATTTAACTGGAATTAATATTGATGAATTAGACAAAGAGATTGATAAATTGAGTTAGAATTTTAAGTTATAGATTATCAATATGCAATTTGCCGAACTAAAAGCGTTTATTCAGCGATTCAAACAGCAAGCTTCCTATGTGGAAATAACAAAAACTATCGCTACTGAAAAGGAAATTATTTTTGCTCATAGTCTCAAAATCGGTGAAGAACTCGGAGAGCTCAATGAACAGTTGCTTGGAAAATTCCATCATCAAAGAAAGGAAAAAGCTGATCGTTTTTCTGATGAAAAGTTGGGTTTAGAACTTGCTGATATTGTACTTTCAACCGCGATGCTTGCCGATGAATTACATCTTGATTTAGGAGAACTTCTTAATCAAAAAATGGCTATTTTGAGGAAAAAAATGGAGCAAGCGGATTGAGTAAAGGGGTAGTGTTTTTTCCCATTTTCCCCTTGAAAGCTGAGCTTAAATGAGTAGTATATTCTGTCTTGCTAGAATTTTTTGCAAAGATTTTTTTAGTTGAGATGATTTTTCTGATGCGAGCTTCTTTGATAGCTACTTTTCTTGAGTATAATAGTAAACTTAATCTTTCAGCGATTCGTGATGAGGAAGGGGTTCGTGTGAAGCATATTCAGGATTCTTTGCAACTTTTGGAAAGCTGACTTTTTGTTCCGTGAAGTTTTGTGATTGATATTGGGACAGGAGGAGGCTTCCCTTTGATGCCTTTGGCTCTGAGCTGTCCAGAATGTCGTTTTCTCGGTATTGATTCAGTGAGGAAAAAAACGCTTGCGGTCAATGAAATGCTAGCTCAGCTTGGCGTGAAAAATGCAGAAGTGCTTTGGACAAGGATTGAAGAATATCAAGGAGAAAAAGCTGATCTCATCACTGCGAGAGCAGTTGCCTATAGTGATAAACTCCTCAACCGATCCTATCCTTTGCTCAAAAAAGGAGGAGCTTTTGTTTTTATGAAGCAGGAGATTGCTGAAGAAAGGGAGCTTTTGATGGAGCTCTGTAAGAAGTATCATCTAAGATTAGAACAAGAGAGAAAGTATCAGCTTTTTGATGGGGATATCTCAAGAGTAATCTATGTCTTGAGAAAAGACTAGTTCAAATCTTTGGTGTATAGTGTTTATTTTATTCCTGTTTTGTATTTGTAGTTATGGAAAATCTTTCTTTATAGTCAAATGCCCTTGTTTTTATTTGCTAAAAATATCATTATGAAAAAAACAACAAAAGAATGGCTTATTCAAGCTGGACGGAGGAAAGAAGTATTTGAGAGAATCCTCAGAAGACTAAAAGTCATCGTCATTAGCTTACTTTCTCTCCTCGGAATGCTGACCTTACTCCTTTTTGCTTGTAGTCCTTTTTTTAGAAACTGTTTATCAGAAATTATTGTCAGTAACATTTCGTATTTTAAATATGGATCCCATGAAAAATTCATAGAAAAAGTTTGGAATATGGACCTTAAAAATCTTCAAACGGTTGAATACGATAAAGAAGTGGTTATTCCACAAGGGAAGATTGATCAATTAGACCTGACTTTTCTTTCTCCTCTTGATGGACAGCATGATTTAGAAATTATGATACTTTCTTGAAAAGCTAGTTTAGGATATGTTAGTTATAATCCTAATTATAAATGATTGTTGAACAGTTTCCCGTATACCGAGCATGCTTTCAAAGTTTTCTGACAAGAGGAAGGAAAGATGGCTTCTTGCCTCCTGATTAAAGAAGGGAAATCTGGATTTTCAAATTGGATATCACCAAAACAAAATCCGAATCATTGTGAAGTCGTTTGGATTAGTGATGCTGCATATCACTCAAAACAGATATTCTCGCTTTCCAGTTTTTCTAAATGAGGGATGATAGTGAAATTTTCGAAGTATAAAGCTTATGATTATTAGATTGAAAATAAATGATATAGAGGTTCAAGTAGGTCTTTCTTTTTGCTTTTTAGGAGAAAATAGGTATATTCATCTTCCAATTTATCTTGATTAAAAAGCTGAATGAAATTTCATGTGATTACTCTTGGTTGCCAGATGAATTATTCTGATACTGCCAGAATTACTTCTGTTTTGAAAAACTGTGGATTTTCTCGCGTAGAAACGATCGCTGAGGCAGATATTGTGATTTTTGATACCTGCTCGGTTCGCCAGAAATCCGAAGACAAAGTGACATGAAAACTCAAAGAAATCCCGCTGACCAAAAAGGTTTGGATCACAGGGTGCATGATTCAGCACACGATGAGAAATCAGAAAGTCAGCTCGGCTAGCAAGATACCAGAACAGCTCAAAACCTGAAATTTCTCTGGAGCGATTTTGAGCAAAGAACCAAAAATCGTTGGCTTGACCTCGGAAGAAATCAATGAGCTCAAAAAAACTGAGACTTCCGATATCGTAGGGATTAACCATACTTTCAATCCGCTTTTTCATTCTCTTTCCCAGAAATGGCCGAATATTGAGCTCTTTTTCCGTATTGATGATACGGGCTTTTTGCCACTGATGCTCAAGAGATTAGGTTATGAGATTCGCTATGATCAGGAGCTCACCAACGAATATTCTACGATCATTCCCGAGGGGATCAATTCAAGTATGAATGCACACGACAAAACGGCGTATATCCCGATTTCTAGCGGTTGTAACCAGTTTTGTGCCTATTGTATCGTGCCCTATGCCCGCGGCCTGGAAAAATGGTTTCCTGTAGAGCAAATCATCAATGAAGCGAAAGTCCACCTTGCAAACGGCGTGAAAGAAATCTCGCTCCTTGGGCAGATCGTAAATAAACATCCAGATTTTTTGACCATTGTCAAAGAGCTCTTGAAGCTTGAGGGCTTGGAGCGATTGAGATATACTTCTCCGTATCCGACCTACTATTCCGATGAGTTGCTCGCTTTGCACGAGCATGAGCCAAAGCTCTGTCCGCATATTCATATTCCGTTTCAGTCAGGTTCTACGCCGGTTTTGAAAAAGATGTTTCGTGGCTATAGTGCTGAGCAGTGTTATGCGTTCATTGACAAGATCAGGGCTTTGAAAAGACCAATCTCTATTACGACCGATATTATCCTTGGATTCCCAGGCGAAACAGAGGAAGATTTCCAAGAAACCCTAAAACTGACAGAATACGGGCGTTTTGATATGATTTATATGGGAATCTATAGTAATCGCCCAGGGACTTTTGCAGATAGAAAGTATCCTGATGAGATTCCTTACAAAGTGAAACACGAGAGGCGAAGTAGACTAAACGAACTCTTGCACCGCATCTCTGAGCAAAATAATCAAGCTGAAGTCGGAAGCCAAAGAATGATGATGATCAACGAAATTTCAGAGCAGGGCGATCTGTATGGGTATACCGACAATATGAAGCAAATCACCGTTAAAGCCAACGAAAAAACAAAAAATCTAAAAATCTGAATGATGATTCCCGTTCGCATCACGAAAGGCGTGGTTTTCAAGCTAGAAGGAACTTTGCTTGACTAGGTATTTCCTTTGTTTTTAGCATTATTCTGAACTCTTGCTTTTCTCGTTGAGTATTTTTTCTTTTGTTTGGGATTAGTTTTTTTAATCATTATCCTGTGTTTTAAAAGAAAGTAGATATTTTTTTCATTTTCTCTTGATTTTTATTATTTTTTTATATATACTTTATACATACATTGCATTTATAAATATCGGAATGTCATGATCTTTGAGTATAGTGAAGAAAAAAGACAGAAGCTTATCTCAGAATGAAAGATGGATTTCCTCCTTATTGTAGAGATGATTAATCAAGGGAATATCCTTGATGTGAAGCAAAATGAAGTAAAAGGAAGAGAGCATCAAAAAGTTTTTATTCTTCAATATAATGAGTATATACGAGTAGTTCCTTTCGTAGAGACAGCAGAAAAGATCTTTCTTAAAACAAACTATCCATCAAGAAAACAGACCAAACTTTATCTTTGAAAATAATTAAGATGACGAAAAAAGATTACCACTTGACTCCTGAGGAGCTTACAATAGAAAAGGAGTTGGATCAGTATGTATCAGTTCCTAATCTAGAAGAAGAGAAAGCGAGATATGCTAAGATTGCAAAAGCTACTCTTGCAAAAAAATCTCAAAAAAAAGTGATTACTATCAGACTTCCAGAAGAAGTTATTGGGCAATTTAAGTTGATGGCAGAAGAGGAAGGAATACCTTACCAAACTCTTATGTCTTCCGTTCTTTATAAAGTTGCACATAAAAAACTTTCTTTGGTTGTAGAGTAGTTTTCTAGTGAAACTTGAAATTTTTCTAGCTTATATGAAAGAAATGCTAATTTTTATCTAGTTTTTTGTTTCTTCGTTTAGTTTTTTTTGCTTTTGGGGCTTTCTTTCCTGTTTGCTCTTTTTTGTTGGAAGTTTTCTTTGGAGTTTCTTTGCTTTTTGTGCTTTGTCTGTTTATGTTTTGATGCTCAGCGATCTGAGAGAGATTAAAGCAAAGCTCGGAAAGTAAGTACAAATCATGCCAAGTAATGAGCTTTTCTAGTGCGAGTCCAGATTTTAGGCTCGCAAAATCAATTTCAATCTTCAGTCCATAGTTCTCACTTCCTTTTCGCTGGCTGATATATTTCGCATAGAGGAAATCAAGGCTGATTTTTGCGGAACCGTTCAGTTTTTGAACTCTTTGAACCTTAGGCGAAAGGATGAAATCTTTCTGAATTTCGTAGTCTTCAAGCTTGATAATCAGTCCTGAACTGGTCGTATGATTGAGGACATTTCTGAGGAATCTGATCGTTTGTTCAAAAGGAAAATACTGATCTTTGAGTGTCGTTTTGAGAAATTCGCGGAAAGCGGCATCATTTTCTATCAGTTCCCTCATGAGCGAAAAAATCCCTCTAAAAGCACTGATTTCGGTCAGATAGCCATAGACATTTCTCTGCTGAGGATGCGCGTAAATCGTGCTTAAGAGCCTTTTTATCAGGCTTTCTTTCAGTCCAAAAGAGGAGTTCCCTCCGGTCATAATCGGCAAATCTATCGCAAGATCAGAGAGGTCGTTTGTCATCATGACTTGTTCCATGAATTTTCCAAGCGACAGGAAATGGTAGTAGCCTTGGAGAAGTTTTAGCATGTGATAGGAAAATAAAAATTAAAAAATCTGAACCTTGATCGTAGTGGTATTGGTCATCGGATTGGAAGAAATGCGAGATTTATAGAAGATTCCCTTGGCAAAATCCGCTTCAAAACTTCCCTGATCAAAAAGGTCTCCTGAAGTCTCTAAAATCTGCACTTGCTTTGGGAAATAAATGATTTCCTTGCTTTCTCGCCGTTTGAGGGGTCGCTGAGGATCAGGATTTTTGGGCTGTAAAGCGAGGATATGACGCTCTCTATCAGTCATTTCTACGCCATATTTCTTTTCCAGTCCTAAGATTCGGTCTTGGTAGGTCTTTGGAATATCCAGCGTATAGCGAATCTGAATCTGATAGATTCACGGCTTCAAACTATCAGTTTTCAATTTATTTTCATCGGTGGCGAGGATTACCTGCCCTTTTTCATCCAGAATTTCAATCTGTTTTTTCACAAAACCATCGGATTTATTGAACGAAGTATTGATATTGAAAAAGTACCAAAAATCTGGGTTATACACGGTCGTTAGATCATAAGACTGCAAGAATCCCCAAAGCTCATCGGAAACATTGGAGAGATAGATATTGATAAATCCCTTATGAAGCAGCTCTTGGATACTGTTGATCCCTGCTTTTGCGAGCGAAAGGGCATTGGTTTTCAGGTAGGCTTCTAAATCCTTGATATAAAGCTCTTTTTTATTGCTCTTGTCCTCGCCTCTGATGAGGTCAATATTCGCATTCACGAACTGCCATTCTCGCGATTTCTCACGGAAAGAAGGTAAAAGATAGCTAATAAGCTCAGAATCTAGGAAAATCACACCTTTGATATTTTTCTGAAAAAGCTGATCCCACTTTTCAGGATTGAACATTTGGGCTTTCTTCTGAGGATCAAAATCGTGATGAAAAATCTTTTCATAAAGGGTTTTCAGATTTTTTCCATCTTTATCAGTAAAACCAAACTTATTTCCTGCGATAAATCCCGCAGATTTTGCCCCCAAAAAGCTCCAACTTCGCTCAGGAAGCGGAACACGCGTATTAGGAGCGAGCAAATCAGGAAGATAAGAATCCACGATCTGCAAATCTACTACATGCGCACCCGAGAAACTCACGAAAGCGAAAGAACCGAAAAATCCTCCATTAGGGCGGACTTCATTGCTATTTTGGAGCGGAACAAGATAGTTAAAACGCTGATGCTTTCCGAGCAGCTCGAAAATTTCCTCTCTCATCGGCCACGCATCATTGAGCATCTGGAAAATCCTCTCATAATTTCCAAATCCGAGTTTTGTCAGATAAGGTCCTTGCTCTCTCGCATAGTCCCAGAGTTCAGTAAGTTCCTTTTCCTTGGTTTGGAGGACATTCGCTCCTGCCAAATAGTCCTGAATAATCTCATCAAAAGTCAAAAGCTGACGCGAGATCTCGGGATCAATCAGCCAAAAATAGAAAGCAATCTGATCAAGATCATTAAAAATATCAATTTTATTTGCTGAAAAAATCCAGCCCGTAATTCTCGCATAGAGTGCAAAAAATGAAAAACTCAGCACCAAAACCGCAATATACACAAAACGAAGCACTAAATTTGTGCCTGAAAAGCTGGATTTTCTCTGGGCAGTGATTCAGATTTTTTTCATTTTTGGGTGGGGTTAAACGCCTGAAGTGTAGCATTTTTCGGAAGAAATGCAAGAGGAGGCTAATTCTCGGAATTTATTTCTTTTTAGAGAGTTTTAAGGGGCAAAGATACTTTTCTTCTTTCTTACAGGAGTTGAGGCTTGGATGACTAAATTTGAGCTTCTACTTGAACTTTCTTTTCCTTTCACTATAAGCAATCAGATTTTTATTTTTCTTTTTCTTTTATAGTGTGATGAAAAAACTCGTGTTGCTCCGCCATGGAGAAAGTACTTGGAATCAAGAAAATAGATTTACTGGGCGAACGGATGTTGATCTAACAGAAAAAGGGATTCAAGAGGCGATAAAAGCTGGGAAACTTCTCAAAGAGCAGGGTTTTCAGTTCAAAAAAGCCTTTACTTCTTACCTTAAAAGAGCGATCAAAACGCTGAATATGGTGCTTGATCAGATGGATCTTGATTGGATTCCTGTAGAAAAGAGTCGAAGACTGAATGAAAAACACTACGGAATGCTTCAAGGGCTCAATAAAGCAGAAACTGCGCAAAAATATGGAGAAGAACAGGTTCTTGTGCGAAGAAGAAGCTATGATGTTCCTCCAACTCCGCTTGAGAAGTCAGATACTCGTTCTCCTTTCCAAGATCCTCGCTATGCAGAGGTGGCAGAAGCAGATTTGCCCCTCACCGAGTCGCTTAAGGACTGTGTTGCTCGTATTTTACCCTACTGGAAAGCGCAAATTTTGCCGACTTTAGCTCAAGAGGGAGAAATTCTGGTTGCAGCACATGGAAATAGTCTGAGAGGGATTATCAAGGTCATCAAAGGGATTTCTGATGAGGGAATCGTTAGTCTTAATCTCCCAACGGCAGTGCCTTATGTTTTTGAGTTTAATGATGAAATGGAACTTGTAAAGGATTATTTTCTTGGAGATCCAGAAGAGATCAAAAAACTGATGGATGCTGTCGCAAATCAGGGGAAAAAGCAGTAATTATTCCTCTCTGCCTTGGATTACTTTTTTAATATCTCCGAGGCGATAGCCTTTTCTCATCAGCTTTTGAATGATTTCAAATCCCTCAACGCCCTTTTTCTTGTATTGTCTGATTTCTTTTTCTATACCTTGCAAAATTCCTTCCTGAATATCTTCAGCATATTTTTCCATAAGCTGAGCGAGCAAAGCTTTATCAATACCTTTGAGTTCCAGCTTTTGTTTAATCACAAAAAGTGGCTTTCCCTTTCTGATTACTTCGCTATTAAGATAACTTTCCGCAAAAAGCTGATCATTCACAAAGTTTTCAGCCTTTAATTTTTCTAAAGTTCTCATCACCATTTCAGAATCATAGCCTTGTTGATAAAGTTTAATCCTAAGTTCCTTTTCAGTTTTTGGGTATTTACTGATGAGAGTTATCGCATATTCATAACAAGATTTTGCCATTGATTAAGATTGAAAATATAAATGTTCATTTTCTAAAAATGTATTTCGTGCAATTTTAACCGCTTGTGGAGTGATTTTTGATAGTACTGCTTCTTTTGCTTCCCAAGTGATGCTGAATTCTCATATTTGTTGCTCTAAATCAAACAGCTCAGCAAAAAAGAAATGAGATATAGAATGCAAATTAAGATCCTGCTTTTGCTCATACCTTTCAAGGTGAATAATTACCTGCAGATTTTTAATCTTCTTAATATGAAGAAATCAGACCTCTTCTTTAATCTCTCTTTCAACTGCTTGTTCTAAGCTTTCTTCTTCAATTCATCATCAAGGGACGGTAATGCCATATTTTTCTTCAATGAGGGCAAATTTTTCTTGACTTGGATGCTTTAAAAAGCAGGCAACTCTTTCTCTAGTCGTTCGTTCCTTTCAATTTTGAGGGGGCTGAAGTTCCGATACAATCCTGATCTTTTGCATTACAACAATTCATCAAATAAAGCTCCGACCTCACCAAAATCTCCATCGCCGATGAGAACGAGATCAAAAGCTTCTTCGTAAGTCTTAAGAAGCTCAGGAGTTTCAGAAATCAAAATTCAAATTTTAAGCACAGTTTCATGAGAATTTCCCTGTGCCATTTGAGCATCACCAAGCCCATCACCGATCACGATAACATTTTTTCTCTTCTCAAGCTGACTTTTCAGTTCAGGGAGTTTAGAAAAAACTCATTCATCTTTATTGAGTGCATGAATAATTTCTCCTTCAATACCTTTCGCAACTCCCTCTTCATCTCGGATAAAATGGTTGATAACATAAGAAATATTAGGAAAATCGCATTGATTATGCTGCATAAAAAGCGGAATTGCATCTCCACAACCGCTTGCAGAAAAAATCACAATCGGGATTCAGCTTTCATTCAATTTTTTGAGGCAATCCTTCACACCATTTCTGAGCTGAAGATGCCCATTAGTTGCGATATCTTTAAGATCTGAAAGTCTAAGTTTTGAATCAATCAAAAGCTGATCATGCTTTTCTCGCCATTCCTGCATTTGAGCTTTTTTGTATTCTAAGTCTAATGCTGGATTACATTCTATAGCATGATAATGATCAAAAAGTGCATGAGCTTTTTCTGCATAATCGTCGGTCAAATGATTACCATCTCTCAAAAGTGAGATAATACTCGGTGTTTTTTTCCCATTGAAAGTACCATAAGTAAGCGTTCTATCAAAATCAACAAGAATATAGGAAAAGTTCTTCCCAGCCTGTTGAATTATTCTCTTTTTCTGGGCAAAAAGTTCTGGATTTTTGATACGAACTTGCATTGATTATTGAGCCAAAGTAAAGTGAACACTTTCATTTCAAGAAACAAATTCTGAACTCATCACTCAGTCAGCCTCTTTTTTTTCAATACTCAATAGAAGCGCTTCTCCTTTGAGAAATTCATCAAATTCCTCCAAAATTGCGGTCAGATTTTCGCTTTCAGTGCTATAGGTTAGCTTTACCTTTTGCTCCACGGCAAAATCAGCATCTTTTCTCATCTGATTAAGGAAACGAGAAATCTCCCTTGCTACCCCTTCTCTCTCAAGTTCTGGAGTTAAATTCAAATCAAGTTCCGCGATCATATTTCCCTCTACTGCAATATTGTCCGCATCTAGTCCCTCATACGCCACTTCGTAATCCTCAGCACTCAAAATCCAGCTTCACCCCTGCGGAGAAAAAACTTCAATCTGTCTGTTTTCAAGTTCTCTGATATTTCCTTGCTTTCCATTAGCGATAATTTGTCCTGTATCTTTCCCAAATTTCGCAGAAAGTTGGCTTCCAAGGGGTTTAAAAACTTTTACCAAAGGTTTTTCGGAATGGAAAGATCAGATTTCTTTTACATTTACTTCTTCTTTGATGATTTCGCCATATTTTTCCAAAAGTTGTTGTTCGTTGAGCATTGTTCTCTACTAAAAAGGGTAAAATTAAATTTCCTAAAAAATATTAAACCTGACCTTATCATAGTAAATCCCCCTCTGAATGCAAGATTTCTTTCGGCAGATTTCCTCTTTACAATCAAGGAGGATTTGACTATACTCTCTCCATTTATCAGAAGAACGTTGTAATGCTCACTCGTTTCCAAGCATTTCCATCGCTTCATCAGAATTTTCCTCAGCTCTTTACGCTCCTTGAGCAACTTTTTCCGATAGAGCAGAAGCTTGCAATTGGGCTTTCTGGGGGGAGCGATAGTATGTTTCTGAGTGCGGTGCTTGCAAGTTTTTGGCAGGAGAAACAATGGAATCCTGATCAGCTTTTTTTCTTGCATTGCAATCATCAGATCAGAGAAGAAAGCAAAGCAGAAGCTGAATTTCTCCAAGCGTTTTTCCAAGATTGGCAGCTCAAAATCTTCACAAGAGAAGAAAGCTGAATCGCGAGCGAGGAATCCTTGAGAAACTGGAGATATGCTTGTTTCAGGGAGTTTTGTGAGAAAAGGGGGATTAGTCTGCTTTCGCTCGGTCATCATCTCAATGATAAGATTGAAACTTCCATGATGAATTTGATTCGTGGTTGCTGATTGCAGGGCTTTCTCAATATGCAGGTTCAGAGTTCACATGCTTTAGTTCCTCAAATGCAGGTTCTTAGACCACTTCTGAGGCTGAGCAAACAGGAGATTGAGCAAGCTTGCTTGGCGCTTGAGCTTCCTTTTGTTGAGGATCAGAGCAATTTTGAGAGCGAAACCAGCCTGAGAAATAAACTCAGAAATGAAATTCTCCAGCCACTTAGCCAGCTAGGAAACCAAAAATCGGGAAAATCCAGCTTTTTTGAGAGCCGAAAGCTTATCTATCAGCAGCTAGAAGCCCAAAAACAAGAAGACTGAAGCAAACGACTTTCTCCACTCAGAAAAAGCCCTTACCGGAATGCAGAGCAAGCTTTTGAACGAACGCTTCCTAGGACTTTGATCAGTAGCATGAGTTTGTATGGGCTTTTTCAGCTTTTAGAGATTGATGCGAAAAAAAACGAGCTTGCTTCTATTGTAGATCGGCTCCAAAAAGGAAGCGATGGCTTTCGTGAACTCGGGAAATGGACGATTTTTTTGGCACATCAGCAAATTTTTCTGATCAAAGGGAAAGCGAGATTCCGAGAAAAAGAACTCCAGCTTGAAAAAACAATCACTCAAAGCGGAATTCAGACTTTTGGAGCTTTCCAGTTAGAAACTCCAGAATTCCTCATCGGAGCAAGGCTGAGATTTCCAAAAGCAGGCGATCATTACCAAGGAAAACTCCTCAGCAAATGGGCATTAAACCACAAAATCCCTGTTTTCCGAAGAAACGCACTTCCTCTTGCAGAAAAAGAGGGAAAGCTTATACTCGTTTTCAGTCCACAGCAGCTTATCTTTTAACTCAACACTTTCAGCATGGAACAGATCATCGTATATTGGGGATATTTTCTAAAAGGAATCGCTTTCTTCCAATCACAGTTTCAGGAGCTTACTGGCTTGTCCGAGGGGCTTGCTCGCTTAGTTTTCTGGTTAATCATCGGTTATTTTCTGATTTTTTTTCTTGTAATCCCTTTGCAGAGAATGCTCAAAAAGAGAAAAATCAGACTTCAGCAGACGTTGGTAGAGCAGGTTGATGAGATGATTTACCTTCTCGCAAAAGCTCAGCACTACAAGCAGCTTGATCTCAAAGCCCTTGGTGGAAATCCGAATATTGCGCTTATGAAGAGTATTTTTACAAAGGGGAACTGCGATTATATTCAGAGTGCCTTCCTTATCCTTGATAATATGCACAAAGTAGAAACCCTCCTAGGAAACAAGGTCGTTCCTGTAGAAAAAGAATCGGTTTTCTTGAAAGGAATCAGGCGCTACAAGAGCATCAGCTTTTTTGAGGCGTTTCTGAGAGGGATCGCTGTCCTTGCAACGCTAGGAATTTACGCAGGATTGGAGTAAAAATTCTTGATATATAAAATCTAAATTTGTCAAGCTCAATGGCTTTGTGGCTGTTGAGTTTTTTTGTAAATTTTAAATTTTTAGACTATACTTAAGTGATGAACAAAGCAGAAAAAACTGACTTCAGTCTTTTAGTTTATTCCAGACCTTACGATGAAAGTTCACGAAAAAAATCACATCCCTTTAGTCCAGATCAAAGAGCTAACCTGGGGCTATTTAGATAGTAAAAAAGTTCTCTTTAAAAAATTCAACTTTGAACTCGAGAAGGGGGATTTTACCGTTATCACAGGAAAGTCTGGGACGGGGAAATCTACGCTCGTAAAGTTCCTGATCGGGCAGATCAAACCTTACAAAAAAACACTCTACTACAAGATGGAAGATATGTCAGAGTTTTCAGATGCGGAAATCCAGAGATATAGGAGAAAGATTGGGATTATTTTTCAGGATTATCAGCTTATCAACAGCCTCTCTCCAAAAGAAAATGTGATCTATCCTCTAGTTTTGGAGGGCGTTCCGCTAACTGAAATCAAGAAAAAGTATGATGCCGTCAATACGTTGCTCGATATTTCTAGTATCGAAACCAGGGAAATCAAAAAGCTCAGCTGAGGAGAAAAGCAAAAGATTGCGATGGCGAGAGCGATTATCCACGCTCCAGATTTCATCATTGCCGATGAACCGACAGGAAACCTTGATCAAGAAAGCTCGCTTCAGATCGCGGATATCCTTATTAAAGCCAATCAAATTGGAAACACGATCGTGCTTATTACTCATGATACTGCATTGCTTGAGTATCTCAAAAAGAATACCAAGGTAAAAACCATCACCCTTGGCTAGTTCAGACTTCCTTTTTTTACAGCTAACTTGCTTATCATAATGACGAAAACTCAGCAACTTTTAGCGCAGATTAGCGAGCAGATCAATGCCCTTGAGATCGCGTGATATATCAAGGAAGAGGTGCTTGCTTCTCTCAAATACCTGCATTGGTATAAACTCCAAAATATCCAGAAAAATCTGACCCTTTTTTGCGAATATCTTGAATATCTCAATCTCCAAAATACCGATAAAATCAGCCAGCTCGGCACCAACACTTCAAAAACACCGAGCGAAGAGAAAAGGGAACTGAGTTATTTCCTCGTTCCAGAAAAAAAACTGAGCAAGAAATCCGAACAATCCTTCCTCCAAAAGATTGCTGCCAATGGCTACGAGCTTTTAACGCTGATCCAAGGCGTGAAAGGGATTCTCGTGCTGAGTATTGATGAGTTTTGTAATGCTTCTCAGACAAGAATGGGGATCCACCAGCTTCTGATGGAAAGAGAAACGGATTACAAAAAAGTCATAAAAAAAAGAAAAGCTGACTCGTAGTGGTCAGTTTTTTTCTATTTGAAATAAGGAGGAGGAATCGTTATACTTCTGCTCTTTATGATGGTTTTTCCCTAATGTCATCTCCTGATTTCCTCCTTTCCTCCTATGATTATCTACTTCCTGAATCTTGTATCGCTCAGGAGCCTGCTCATCCTGCTCATAATGCAAAAATGATGGTTGCAATCCCTGATAAGCAGGGGGATTTTGAACTTCAGGATCAGCATTTTCTTGATTTGGCAGCGCAGCTTGATGAGAACTATCTGCTTTTCCTCAATAGTACCAAGGTTTTTAAGGCAAGAATTCCGCTTCACAATACCAAAATCATCAGAAAAAGTGGAAAGGAAGTGCTGCTCGCCTCAGGTGAGATTTTTATTTATCAGCTGCGTTCCGAAAGTCAGTTTGAATGCCTTGTTTCTGATAGTAAAAACTTCAAACCCTGAAGCCAGATCTTTTTTGAAGAGGGGATTGTGTTCAAGAGTCTGGCTTTCACGGAAAATGGGCTTCTGTTCGAGATTATTGATCTGAAGCGTACTGATGGAAAGGCTCAGCTTTTTGATTTTTTAGAGAAGCGGGGAGAAATGCCTTTGCCGCCTTACATTCGCTATGAAAAAGAGAAAGAACAGCGGTATCAAACCTTTTTTGCGGAAAAGGTCGGTTCTGCTGCAGCTCCTACGGCTTCATTGCATTTTACTCCAGAGCTTGTGAGGCGTTTAGCGTCCAAAAATGTCGGATTTCAGTACTGCTGTTTGCATGTGGGGCTGGGGACGTTTAAGCCGCTTTATGAAGAAAATATTGCTGATCAGAAGCTCCATTTTGAGCCGATGCTGATTGATCCCCAGATTCGAAAGCTGATCGCTGATGCCAAGCAAGCTGGAAAAATCTTCCTGCCCGTTGGGACGACAATGATCAGGTATTTGGAGTCTTTACCGTATATTTGGAGATTCCTCAAAAAGAAAAATCTGATTTCATCTCTTGATCCTGCTACGCAAGCACGACGAAATGATCTAAGCTCCCCAATTTCCGAAGAGTTGATAGCTGAGTTTATTCCTGAAACTTACTCAAATGTATCTGATTCTGCAATTTTAGCACCTGGGTGATACCTCATTCAAACCAGGCTTTTTATCAGACCGTGAATTCCTTTTTATTTGACTGATGAGCTGATTACAAACTTTCATCTACCAAAATCTTCGCTTATGATGCTGATTTCCGCTTTTATGGGAAGAAAAAACCTCTTGAAATGCTATCAAGAGGCGATCTGAAAAGGCTATCAGTTTTATAGTTTTTGAGATGGAATGCGAGTAAGAAGAAAGGCTTAGTTTAGTTGCTTTCTTCAAGCGTTTTCCCAATTTGAGTTTTTGTAGCTTGTTTTGCTTGCTTGACTTCCATTTGCTCAAGAAATACGGCTTTCTGTTCATTCAGGTAGTCTTGGGTTTTTTGCAAAATATCCATTTTTTTTCAGTATAAATGACCAAAGGTCCGCCCCCCATTTGATAGATTAACATTCAATTCTCAAAGGACATTACCTGATTCTTCACATAAGAGAGCGCTTCTATTTGATGGTTCTGTTGGGTCAAATGGTATTAAAGAAATATCATAGTCTTTATCCGCTATAGAAAACTTTACGGTTTTCCCATCAACAAAATCTCTCCATTGTTCGGGATTGAATGCGGGAAATCAAGTATTTACTTCCTTTTCTGGAGTTCTATTAACATGTGTTTTCATCTCTACTTCTATAAGAAATAAAATTTATTTTGCCTCAATAAAGGTTCTCCTTTTGAGTGTGCTGGAACTTGTAGGCTCTCCCGCTGCTGCTTTTCTTCCTCTCCCTCTATAGGTTTTGAGTTTATCTTTCTTGGTAAGGGCATCATCAATTTCGTTTTCAAGGTTTTCGATCGTTTTTTTGAGTTCTTGAACTCTTTCCCATTCTACTTGATAGCCTTTCGTATCTCCACTCGCTTGCAAGGCAATCAGCTTTTTTTGTCTTTTTTCATAGTCATCAAAATACTCGTTGTAGATCGCTAGCATTTCCTGTATTTTCGCATCATTTTTTTCAATGAGCTGTTCAGTTTTCCCACTCTTAAAATCACCTTTTGCAGTCTTATTTCGTGATCCTGTTGTCGGTTGGCTATTACAACTGCTTGCTGAAAGGGTGATAAAAGCCGCTGTGGCTGTAGCGAGGCTCAGTTGTTTTGCTCTATTTTTTGCTTCTTTAAGCTGTGCTCCGATTTCTTTAAAGTTGAGAGTAGTCATTGTTTATGCTTTTACAAGATAAAAAATCTGATATTACTGGGTAGGGTGTTCCTGTTTCCAAAGTGCATTGAGATATTTTACAAAGAATCTTCTATTTTGTTCAGCTTCTATAGTAGGAAACTTTCTATCCATAGTACTCAGGATTGGAATTCTATCGCTGAGGATCGTTATTTCTGTTCCATTATTGTGTTTGAAGATAATGTTTTGAAAGATACGATCATATCGTGTTGAAGATAATGAGAACGGGTAATTTTCATCGTTCTGTTTTTGTAAATCTGGAGTCTCTCATCGTGTGTTGTGATCATTCTTCAACATGCTCACTAAGAGCCCTATATGCAATAATTCTTCGGCAGATCCAATAGGGATTTCATTTCCCGTAGCATCAACAAAGCCCTCAAGGCGTTTCTGTTTCATATTGAGTTTGATCTCTTGACCGTAGGCTTTCAGGGTGATACTTTCGGTGTCATTAACTTCAAGTCCTAGCTGCTCAATGTTTGCTTTCCCAGCCATAGTTTTATAGGTCTTGTAGAGTGTGAGTTTTTCGCTATCAGGGAGCCCAAGCTTTTGAATATTTTGAAAAGTCTCATCATGAGGCAAGAGTAATCCTTCTTCTTGCATTTTCTTAAAATCACTCTTGCTGAGTTGCTTGTTCGTAAAGATTCTCTGTTCTAATTCCTGTCTTTTCTCCTCATTTACGGTGAGTTGATATTGAGTACAGTAATTTTCAAGTTGTTTGAAAGCTTCAGAATCCTGATAAAGTCTTTCATTTAGGTTATTTTGTGCAGAACTTGGATTTGCAAGGTCTTCTGCTTTGAGTTGCATTTTCTCAATCTCTTGTTGAAAGCGTTTTTCATTGCCTTGGTTGTTGATGATGCTTTCTAGGGCAGCAAGCTGACTTTTGAGAATGGATTCAGTTTTCCTATCTTGATTTGCCTTTGCTTTTTCTAGTTCTCAAGTATAGTAGTCTTTTAGTTTTCCTGTATCAATATGAGTAATATTTCCCATTGCTGGAGAGCTACACTGTGCTAAAGTGCTAAATGGTACACCCAAAAGCACAAATTGAAGCATACTTTGGTTGACAGCAATCTTTTCAATTCCTGTGGCTTGGTCAAATGCTTTACTATTCCAAGGCGCAACTCCTGTTCTTCGGAAAGTATTGATATTTTCTAATAATCACTTTCCTGTTGCTGCTTGAGAAGCATAGTTTGCAAGCATTGGAAGTCCAATCGCAGCAGCAATTTTTCCAAGTGAAAAGCCAAATTTTCATTCCTTGTTTGTAAAAAGCCATTTTCCTACAAGAATCGCTGCTCCAATCATTCCAACCGTTGTAAGCGTATTGACTGCATTTCTCGCTTGTCCATGAGACATTTTTGTATTTTTATCAAGCCACTTTTCTGCGATGTTTGCATAGCCTCCACAGGTTTGAAAATAGGTATTAACCGGAACAAAGTTTTTATTAAAGTCTTTTTGAAGCAATGCTTGATTATAGATTTCAATTGGTTTCCCTTGATAGGAGAGTGTGGTTTTTGCTCCAGATTTAATTTTATTTTTGTTTTTGTAGAGATCAATGATCAGCGGGTTTTGTTCAAGAAAAGCGATTGGAGTATTGATATAAATGCCCTGTTCTAAGGCTTGAGCGATTTGTCAAAGTACACTTGCCTTTCGTAGTTTGTAATTATTGCTATTTTGCTCATTAAGGAGTTTTTCGTAAGATGTAAGCAGTTTATCAAGTTCTTTTCCAGATTTTTTTTCTGCTTTTAATCTTTTTTCTATTCTT
The DNA here is from genome assembly GCA_041831495.1 of bacterium. Taxonomy (GTDB): domain Bacteria; phylum Patescibacteriota; class Gracilibacteria; order Absconditabacterales; family Absconditicoccaceae; genus HOT-345. The sequence continues at coordinate 28,972 of JBHAST010000058.1, forward strand.
TTTCTTGCTGCCTTAATACTAGCAGGATCCAAAAGATCTTCTCTAGTGAGGTAATCTTGATATTTCTTAGGAATCTGAAGAGAGAGTGCTTGAGGAGGGGCGACTAAGCTATCAATCCTATCTAATTCACGCAACTGTTCAGCGGTAAGGAAAATGTTCCCTTTCTCGTCAGGCTTAATCGTTTTTGAAAGTTTTTCCAAACGCTTCGTAACTTCTTGTGCTTTTTGGTCAAGAGTAAGTTCTGCTTTTTGTTCGTGAGTTTCAGATTTCTCTTCTGATGAAGTCTGAGGCGTTGTGCTTTTCGTTTCTGGGACTTGTTCCTGAGTCATGGTATTTGAGATTTGTTCGTTTGTTTCTGAGACCTGTTCTTGAGTGATAGTCTTTGAGCTTTCGTCCTTTGTTTTTTCCTGAAGGTTTCAACTACTAGGAGCTTGTGCTAATTGTTTTTTTATGCTAAGAATGATGCGATCTTGCTCTGGAGTCGTAGTAAATTTCTCCTCAAGAAGAAGTTGTTCTGCAGTTTTTCAAGCTCCATTTTCTTTGATTCGTTGCTGAAAGTTGGGATTATCTGGATTTTTCCCTTCAAAATTATACCTTTTAGAGAGTTCAATACCTGTTTTTTGAAAGAGCGCTTCCTGTTCTGGGGTAAAGCTAAAGTTTTGTTCAGTTAGTAGTTTTTCTGCTTTGTCATAATGTTCCTTTCAAAAAAGATTTTCAATAAAAGATTTCCTGAGCGCTTTCATATCAATGCGATTTACCTGTTCAGAAAACTTATCAAGAGGTTTTTCTGCAATTTTTTCTCAGAGTTGCTTTACTTCCATGCTTGATAGTGAAGGAGCTTGCTGCTCGGTTTCTTTTTTGATTTCAACGATATTCATCAGTTTTTCTCTAAGAGATAAAATTCCCTGCCTCAAGTATATCCAGAAAACTGAAAAATGTCAAAAAAAATCAGACTTTTTTATTTATACTATGTATATCACAAATTTGAAATATGCAAAGCCCATTCGTAAGCTCAGATAAAAAATGCTGAGCTTTTTCGTTCCATTTGAGTATACTTAGAGCTGTTTATTTCTCGTGATGGAGATGATGAAAAAAAACTCGCTTTCGTTCCTAGGATATGCCTTTTGAGGAGTGCTTTTCCTTGCTTGGATTCTCTTCCTTTTTTTTGATGCAAAGAAAGAAACCTTCTTATGAGCTGATAATGCTCAGCTTTCTCCAGCAAATGAAGCTTCCCAACTTTCAGGAGAAGATCCTCATCAGAATGCTGAACTTTTATCTGGGTTTTTACAGCAGGAAGAAGTGCTTACTTCCGAGAATCTTCAGAGCCTTGGAGAATTAAAGGAAAAAATTGAAGTCTTGGAGCAGCTTTTTGCCGAGCAAGCAAAGAGCGAACTTGCGAACCTCCTTTTAGAAGCTTATCAGCTTGATAAGCAGTTTGATACCGCAAAAAAGTTCTATCTAAGCCTGAATGAAGAGATGAAAGCTGACTTGGATCAGACTTTAGATTTTAAGCTGGGAATCCAGACTTTTTCTCAGACTTCAGATACTGAATATCGTAATCTCAAAGCCCTTTTGGAGCAGAAATATGAGCAGAAACTCTTTTCCTCACTTGAGAGAAAGTATTACGCGATTGCTTTTGCCCTAGCTGATCAGCGTTATGATGCGGTAAAGGCTGGAATACAAGAGCTCTACGGCACAAAATATCAGGATTTTGCTCGTGGAATCCAGTCCGCCTTTGACCAATATGCGAACCTCAAAGATGTTCCTGCATATTACCAAGATGCCTTGCTCGCCTATCAGCTGATGAACGAGGGCTTCCTCGCTTTGTCCAAGAAAATGGCACTTTCGCTGGTAAATCAGTATCCTAACTATATTTTGCCGTATCAGATCCTCGCAAATGTTGATTTTTCTATGGGGAAGCGATCTTCGGCTGCTCGTTATTTTTCTCAGCTTTTGGAGCTGGATTATCAGGAGAAAAATCTCTATCTTTATCATTTAGGAGCTTGTTATTATCGTTTGGAGAAATATTCTGATGCCGTACTGTATTTGGCGCAGATTACCGATCCGAGTATTTTACTCGATTCTGATAGATATTTGATTTTGAGTTATCTCGCTCTTGGAGAAGAGGAAAGAGTTTTTTCAGGTTGGCAGAGATTACTAGGCTATCCATCAATCAAAAAATCAGATTTTTATTCTTTTTTTGAAGAGGCATTGCGAAAATCCTATCGCCTCTGAAAGTCCTCTCCTTACCTAAAAAAGAACGAAAAACTTGTCCAATCCTACCTTCTCGCTTGCAGTAAAAAGCTTTCATGAAGCGATGCTGAGGTTTGTCAGTATGGAGAACTCGGACTTGCTGCTCAGCAGGGAAAAATTTCAGATCTTGAAGTCCAAGTTTCCCGTTTAGCAAGAAAATATCCAAAATCTGAATTCTTTCTCCTTTTGGCTCAGCTTGCGGAAGAAAAATGAGATGAAAAAGAGGCAACTGCATCCTTGATGAGAGCCTTGAGTCTAACGAAATCTGCAGAAGAAAAAGCCTATCTTAAGGAGCAGATTCTCAAGTTAAATGAAGTAGAGTAGTCATTGTTTTTGTTCATTCAGGGATGGTATCCTTGATGATGGTTTTCTCTTATTTTCAGCTATAATCAAAAAAAGAGAAGTCTGATGCTTCCTTTCTTATGTTGTGAATACTATTTCAAACTGGGGCGACTGATGGGGTTCGAACCCACGACCCTCTGGACCACAATCAGATGCTCTAACCAACTGAGCTACAGTCGCCATTACCTCCAGCAAATACTATACAGAAAGTTTCAGGAATTTCAAGAGATTTCTCAATAAAAAAATCTGAATTTATAGAATGTCAAGTCATTTGAGAAGGAAAGGTATTTAGATTTTTCTTTTTTCTTTGATTTTGGTTATACTTAGCGTGAGGATTTTATTTCCTATCAAAAATTCAATGCCGACTTCATTAGAAACTCTAAAAACCAGAAAAGAAACGATTCGTGAGGAGCTTGATCAGCTTAAATCGTTATCACAAAGCCAAGAAAAAGAGCAAAAACAAGAGAAAATTGCTAGTGAAATTTCAAAGCTTGATCAGGAACTTCAAGCCTACTTGGCTCAGGAAAGTGATACAGCAAAAAAAGCAGAAGCACAGGAGATTGCAAAAGAGCTAGAAAGTTTTTCTTCTGCGTTGGAAGATTTGAAGCAGGAAGTGATAAAAAGTCAAAAACCTGAATCTGAAGCTGTGAACACTGAGGCTTCTTCTTCAGCCAAAGCGACTCCAACAACGGAAGAGAAGAAAAATTTTCTGCAAAAAGGAATGGATTGGATCAAGGGGGACGAAAATGAGACGCATCATACTGCGAAAGCAATTGGTCGTGGTGCTTTGGTCGCTTCTGGAGTGGGTATTGGAGTGTATGGGCTTGGAAAGCTTTTTGGTTGGTGGGGAAAGAAAGAAGCATCTGCTTCAAACTCAGATACTTCAAAAAAAGAAGAGAAAAAGGGTTTCCGAAATTCTGGTTTTGGAAAATTTTTGAAATGGGCTGGGATTGGTGCTGGTGTAGGAACTATTGGTTATCATCTTGGAAAAACGTTTGGTTGGTGGGGGGAAGACTGACCGTGAGAATGAGTAGATGCTACCGATAATGCAAAAGATCAAGCAGAGAATACTGCAGAACTCAAAGAAAAAAATCCTGAAAAATTTGCCAAATATCAGGGAATGTGAGCAAATATTGATAATCAATATCATCAAATTATGAAAAAAGAGCTAGATGCTGGTTGGTCAGGAATGAGTATTGCTGATGGCTATGTAAAATATGCAGACAAAACCAAACTTAGCAAAGAAGATTTCCAAGCAACCGTGCCAATGTGTATTGATAATGAATTTAGCTCAGTTGAAAACTTGCTTTCTGAAGGAGGATATTATGGATATTTGAGAGAAAAAAGTCTAGGTGAGATCAAATCTTTTCTCATTGGTAAAGGGAAAGAGTGGATTGGTAAAATTATGGGACCTTATCTTGTAAATCTTACTTCTTTTATTCCTTTTATAGGAGATGATTGGTCAGAATCGTTGACAAAGTGGTTAGAGTCTGGAGAACCTGCGGAAAGAGAAGCAGAATTAAAACTTTTTTTCAGACAATATGCTAAAGTGGTAAATTACACACAAAATATTCGTGCTAGATTGATTGAAAAAATTGCAGAAGAGAAGTTTAAGAATGTAGGAGAAGATTTTTCTACTTTAGAAGATGCATTAGACGATGAAGAGCGACTCACAACACATATCTATTCAGATGCTCGTTATAAAAACTTTATGGGAGGGAAGCTTCATCAAGCAATTGATGTCATGAAAAGTCAATCGCTCTTTGATGCTCAGCTCTCTGTGAGAATGAAAAAACAGATGGATGCTGCAGATGCTCAGAGAGACACAATTTTGAAAGCTAAAGATGGCAAAGATGCTTTGCAAAGACTACAAGAAGCAAATGGAAATCTGACTCCTGAGCTCAATCGTGAGGGGATTCAGGTTTGTAAAGATATTACTGAAGACCTCAAAGAAAACTTTGATAAAGATTGGAGTTATCTTTATTTTGGTTCAGCTCATGCAGCGATAAACTCGGATCAAAAGAATATTCAAGAGTTTCTTAAAGAATCAGGTCTGTGAGATTTAAAATCAGGAATTCTTGATTCCCTCAAACATTTTGAACAAAAATTTGCATCAGGACAGATGAATTCTGCAGATTTAGAACTTTACAAAAATCAGATCAATAGCTACTTTGCTATGAAAAAAGAGATTCTCATTGGTGCAGAATCAATTCAACAGATGAAAGCAGACAATAGCAGTATCATAGAGAGAATCCTCAATGTTGGAAGTGCAGTAGTAGGAGATGTCCTCCATCATACAGGTCAATCTGTAAAATCCTTCAAAGATGGAAATTTTATGACATGATGGCTTCAGGCAACATTGCCTTTAGTGATTTGAGGGGAAATATTTATTGGATTTGGGAAATATAAAGGAAGTAAAAAAATAGAGAACCGAGCAAGATTTATGCGTAATTCCAATCTCTTTTCTCTTGCACGAAACATCAAAGGCAAGCTAATCCGTCGTATGCCAAATAAAAATCTGAATTTTATGCCAAATTGGCTTTTATCTTCAAGATATAATATTCCTCATGGAGATCAACTCCTTTTTCAAGATATTATTGAGGGAAAAATCAATGGAGAAAAGGCTCAAAGACTGATAAAGAAGGGGAATAGTCAGTGGAAGCATGGAGAGTGAATCAATTCACTCTCTGAATTTATACAAAAAGTAGCAGGAAAAACTGATACCGAATTGCCAGCAAAGCAACTGCAAATTCTCTTTAATAATGATGCTCAAATCTCATTTACTAAAAATAAGTCTTTAAGAGATTTGTTCTTTAGACAAGGAAAAATTGGAGCTTGGGAACAAACAAAGAGTATTTGGAACGGATATCGTCAAAAAATATATACCCCATCTGGATTTCATCATGTAGAAATTTTAGAAAAATTTATGGCTGGAGAAGCAGGTCAAACTTCACCATTTGCTAAACTTACAAAGAATCAGCAACTTTTGTTCAAAGAATTAGTTGATCAAGGAAAATTTACCAAGATTGAGGAATTAGGTGCGATACTCAAAAATATTGATAGTATCAATTTAGAAAATGTTGAAATCTGAAAAATATCTCGTTTAGCCTCAGAATTGGGAGCTTCTTTAGATGATTTTTTGGATCCAGCAAAACTTCAAAATAAAATCACTGCTTCTTTGCAAAAACCTCTTGATCAGACAGTTATTGCTGATGAAGCTCTAGATGCAGCTTCAGAAGCACTCCGCAAAAAGCCAATTTTCAATGATCTCTGAGAGCAAAAAAGACTTTTAGATGCAGAACTGGAAAGACTCCAACAACTTCCAAACAAATCCTCTGTAGATCAGGTTCGTATCAATAAACTGCAAACTCAGCTTACTGAACTAGAAAACTTTGAAAAACAGCTCTTGAACTGAGGAGAGGAGATGGTGGATCAGACCTCAGAACTTTTGACCCTTTTGAAAAAGGGAGGAAATCTGAGTGCAGCTATTGAGCAGCTTGAACTTTTGAAGAAACTTGAAGGAGAAAAGTTTGTGAGTAGTGTTATTGATCCAAAAACTGGGAAATGAATTGAAAGATCGCTTGATGAGGTGATCAAAAATCTTGATGATGTAGCGATTCGTTCTCTGAAAGGGAAAATCTCAGGAGTTAGCGATGATGCTCTAGAAAATCTAGCAAAAACTTTTGCTGATATCAAGGTTGCACAAAATGCAAAAAAACTCTTTAGCAATGCTGATGAGTTTTTGACAGGAGTGAAAACGATGATCAAAATCTTTGCTAAAGTAACTTAAGACTTTCTTTATTCTTGTTTCAGAGAACGATGACAGAAGCAACAGAACAGCTCAAATCAGAAATCTCAGATCAATACCTCAAAGATTTTAAAGATGAACTCTGATGGATGAAATCATTGGCACTTTTGCCGATAGAAGAAAAAGTCAAAAAAATCCTGACTGGTGCCTTTCAATTGCCTGAAAAGTTTGATGAAGTCAAAGAGTTTGGTTGGTGGAAAGATATTATCAATTTTGTCTCTCCTAGTGTTGCAAATCAGATTTTTGACTTTATGAAAACAAAGAGACTAGAAATAGAAAAGAGAAAAACAGAAGATGAATTGCGTAAACTCAAAGCAGAGATTTTGTGAGAATCTGTTGAGGAAACTGCTCCAACTGGAACCCCTGCTTCAACTCCTGATACACAAACTCAAAATTCTTCAGATACTGTGCAAACTCCTGCATCATCAGATATCGCTCCTGGCGAGAATGTATCTTCAAATATCAATTCTGCTCTAGCATGAGCGGGAACTGCAGCAATCTGAGTGCTGGCAACCAAATGAATTGCTTCTAAACTCAATGCTAGAGAACTGCAAAAAATGGCAGAAAATTTTGATACAGAAAAGGCTAAAAATCTCCTCAATAATGCCATTGATGCTTTGGAAAAGCAAAAGCAGACGCTCGCTTCTCGTTTGAGCACAAAGCAGATCGCAAACATTGACAAGCATATTGCCAAGCTCAAAGAGGGAATGACTACTGCCGATGATGATGTGATCAAGCTCCTCAAGGCATGGCAACAGCTTGATACGAAACTTCCCAAAAAACTTTTAGTAGAAGCGGGACTTTCTGTTGCTCAGCTTGCTAAGATTGAAAAACTTGCACCTCAGCTCATCGGAAAAGAGTCTCAAGCTCTCAAGGCAATTCTTGATCAAAATGGACTAAAAATCAGTGATGATATAATCTCTGCATTGGCAAAAGCAGGGACGGAAGCAGAAATCAAAACCATGACCAGAATCCTCAAGCATGGAAGTAAAATCAATAGATTTACTCAGGCTTTTGCTGGTGCGATGCTGATTGATGTTGCTTGTTTAGGGCTAGATGTATGGATGTATTTAGAAACGCAAAAAGAAGCAGACCTCATCGCAAAGGTAAACGAACTCAGAGCTCAAAATAAAAGAAATCAGGCAACGACTCAGCTTTGGATTGGTATTGGTTCGGTAGCAGCAGAGGTGGCGATTATTCTCACTGCAATGAGTGGAGGAACCGCGGTTTGAGGTCCCTTTGGAACGGTTGCTGGTTTGGTTGTGGGAGGGCTTTCTGCAGCTGCGAGTATGGGAGTGGATAGCCTTTATTTTGATGTGCAGGATTTCTATAAGCAGAACCGCGAAGATTTCCTCAGACAAAAACAATCTCAGCTCAATCAGGCCATTCTCCAAGGACTCCACAATCAAAAAGAAGGAGACAAAAGCCTGAATGAAAAACTTTGATCACCAGAACCAAGTCAGAAAGCACAATCTCTACAAGATGCGATCTGGTCAAGAATTTTCCTTGATGAACTGCAAAATGGAAACTTTGCGAGCTATGGTCCTTTTTGGGAGTATGTGCAGAGCGGGGAAAAGAAAGCTGATTTTGTAGATAAACTTACTGCTGATCAGTCGGCTGAGTTTAGGCAAAAACGAGAGGAGATTTCGCTAGTCATTGCCAAGAGAATGGAGTATGTCAATCAGGAACTCAAAAAAACAACCGTAATGCAGGCTTTGAAGCAAGGAAGAGGTATGCAAGCGGTTTCTACACTGATTACCCAATCAAAAGCATATGCAGAGCTTACATCGCAAGACAAGCGAAATCAAAAACTGTCTTTTGAACAGAATCTTGCGAAGTATAAGTCAAATTTTTTTGCTGATTTTCCAAAGCAAAAGCTAGAAAAACTAGAAAAAATAAAAAAATCTGATCCTTACCTCTTTCAAGAGCTGATGGCGACAGCTTCTTTGTCTTCTCTCATCAGGGAAACACAGACAGATCTCAACTATGATCAGAATGTAAAGCTCGTTGCGAAGTACCAAGAATGGCTGGATTTGACTGCTCCTCAGGAGGAAAAAATCAAACTAAAAATTCCTGATTCTGCAAAAAATATGAGATTTATAGAAAAGTTTTTGGAAGCTGATTTTGAAGTTGATAAGGTCGCTTTTCTCGGAAACTCGGCAGATCAAGTGAAAAACCTTATCCATCTCAGGCAAGAAAGAAATGCAGTGATGGAAATTTCCGATGGTCCGATACAAAATGCCTTGTATAGACTGGCAAAAGAGCTTTATGGTTATACTGGGGCTAATGAAAAGGAGGATTTGATGGCATTTTACGATGAAAGTAATGGTGCTGTCCACGGAATCTACTACAAAGATGCACGAAAGGTCAATGAAGACTGGGCTATTGATAGCGGAATGAAGATGGGGAAGTGAACCGCAAAGCTCAATTCTGAAGCTGAAATCAATCAATATGTAGCATCTTTTATGAGCAGAAACTTTGAAACAATCGATCAAAACGGACATTCTATCAAAAAATCCGCGATTGATACTCCAACAGAAACAATTGATAGCTATCTGCAAGAGGAGTTTGAAACACAGTTTGCTCGCTTGCTCAAAGAGGAATTGCTTACTCGCACTCCAAACCACCAAAACAAGGTAAAAAATCAGATTTCTTCTTTTGTTCAACAGCAAGCCAAAAATGGTGAATATGTAGAATTGCCGTATTATCTCCTCTTGGCAGCGAGGCAAGCGGGATTAGGAGATTTGCAAAAGCATTTTTATACTCGGAAAAATGGGAAAATGGAGGTGGTTATGCTTCCTTCTGAGCTGAATAATGCCTATGGTTTAGATGCCAAAAAAACGTATTTGACCAAGACTCGTGAACACTTTTCAGAGCAAGAGCAGATCTATATTCAGAGAGTAGAAAATGCTCATCAACTACTGGAAAATCTGAGAAATCTCGGAGGAACAGCTTTTTTGAGAGAAGGCTTTGAAGATGAGCTAGATCTCCCAGCAGAAATTGAAGTACTGATCAGTGATAAATACAAAGAATGGAATGCTTTTAAGTCCGATATCTTGCTTTATAGTGCAGAAAGTGCGACAAGTTCAGATATTGTGATGAAATATCAAGCATTTGCTGAGTATTTTGAGCATCTTTATCGTGGGATTTTGCTCAGTTTGGGCGATTTCAAGATGAGTAATGATGTGGATTCTTTTGCATTGTATCGTGGAGCATTGAGCTTATGAAGCCAAAATCTCTTTGATGAAAACGGAGGTTTGAAGTCAGATTTATCTTCTTCTTTTCTCCAAAATGAGCAGGTAAAAACTTTTTATGCTCAGCAGCTCAATAAGCACTCCATCTGAGGAAAAACACTTGCACAGCTGCGATCTTCTGAGGAAAGCAAAGAGCAGTCGCTAGCAAAAAGAGCAAGTGAAGCGATCCTTACGGCAATCTTGGAGCAGAGTTTTCTGAAAAAAGCTAAAGATGGCAAGATTACGAGTATTGCAATCGGTGGACATTGGCTTGATACCGATAAAAACTCCTTTGCTAATGCACAAACTGAAGCTCTCATTCAGCAAAAACTTGCTCAACTCCAAAATCTACCAGATCTTGATAAAAATAGCATCGCAACTCTTCAAACTCAGCAACAAACGATCAAACCTTTGACTCAACACGAGGAAAAGCTGGTGCCTCAGGTGTCAGCGATTCAAAAGCAGATTGAAGCCACGATGAGCGAAGTTGTCTGGCAAGGAAAAAGGGGAAATCTGACCTACGATCCCGAGCAATCCACGATTTCTAGCCGAAATAATACCGTTGGAGTAGAAATTAAAGGAGATAAGCTGTATCTCAAAGGTCTTGATCTAGCTTTTTCTCCTCAGGAACTCGCATGGTTTGCAAACTTTCGCAATCGAGTAAAACATAAATATCAAGGGAAAACTCTTGTCTTTGCAAGAGATTTGATGAATACTTCGTTTTCATTTAGGAAAACTTTTGTAGTTGATGGGACGATGTTGATTGCTAGATGAGACCTAGAAAAGCATTTGCCTTGCTGTAAAGATGATGCCGTGATGCAGAAAATGCTCGTTTGGCTTAATTCAGCTTTGAAATAATTTTACTTTAATGAGATAGAACACAATGAATATACTTAATGCACTGAATGAGATCGTTGAAGCAGTAAACGAAACCTCGGAAGACACAGCCACTGCAGAAAATCTGCTCAACCTTAAAAAAGAGCTTGCAGAGCAGATTGTTGAAAAAATGGAAGCTGAGAGCCCTGATCTTTTGCTTTCAATGGGGAGGGATTTTGTGGTTGATTATTTGGTAGATGAGGGAATGATGGATAAAATCCATGATGCTTTTGTTGAAAAGGGCTTAGATGCTCTGACTTCTGTTTCTCCAAAACTTAAAGAGCTTAGAGAAAAATTAGGAAAAGTCTGAACGGAGGCGGAGCTTCAGCATTTAAAAGCTGAAATTTTACACGAAAATGTTGCTCCAGCTTCAGAAGCTGCAGCTTGAGCTGAAGTTACTTCTACTTCTCCAACCTCTAAACCTTCTTCTGAGGCTCTTGCATCTTCCCCTTCGGTTTCTAGCTCATCTTTTCAAGGTTCTGCTGTTGAATCTTCTTTTCGTGAGGCTCCAAACGAACTTCTTGCTCCTGGGGTTTTGGGGTTTAATGCTGCTAAGATTCAGTCTTCTCCTTTTGAAAGAAGTCGCTCAGGAACAACGCTTTGTGCCAAGACCGCTAAAGAAAATGCAGAAAAATTCGGTATTGAACTGCCTTCGGGGAATGCGCGAGATGCTTCACAAGAGTTACCAATTGCAGAAAATTATATAACAAGTCTTCCTATAGACAAAAAAACTGAAAGACCACAAAGATCGCGAGAATCTTTGACGATTGAAGATTTTAATGCGATGGAAGGTGTAAATGTTGCAGATATTTACCCTGATTCTAAATCAAAATATGGGCATAGAGCACTTGCTTTTAGAGATGTTTCAGGGGAGCGAATGGTGCTTGATCCTTATATCAAAGTGAATGGAGTGAGAGATAGAAAACCAAAAAAGCTAGAGGACTACCTGCAGGCGAGAAAGATCTTTAAAAGTCATTTCTATGTTGTGGATCATAATAAAAAACTTGTTGCGTAAATGTTAGAGTTCCCAAACTTTATAGCTTACTCTAGCTTTGGGTGCTTGCTTGCCCTCGGCAATATACCTTCTAAACCAAGTTCTCTGCTTTTTGGCGAGGTGGTGAGTGTTTCTTTTGAGGAGTTCTTCCATTTTTTCTTTCCCATATTCGCCTTTAAGGTAGCCAACGACTTCTTTATAGCCGATGCCTTGCATGGATTGAAGCTCAGGTGCGTAACCTGCCTCTAAAAGTCATTTAACTTCCTCAATTAGACCGTTTTTGAACATTTCTTTGATTCTGGTATTGATGAGCTGATTGGTGGATTCCTTATCTCTCCAAAGTCCGAGCATCAGGAGCGGATGACGAGGGGGCTGTTGAATGTAGCCAGCTGTCTTGGTGATTCAGGTTTTTTTGTAAATTTCCAAAGCTCTGATGAGATATCTGGTAGAGTTAGGGTGAAGCTTCTGGGCTTCTTCGGGATCTACTTTCATCAGTTCACGGTAGAGAAATCCTGATTCTTTCGCCTCTTTTTCTTCAAGTTCAGCTCTTAAAGTCGGATCAGGAGGGCATTCTGGCAGAGAGAAATTTTTGTAAATGCTATCAATATAGAGCCCTGTTCCTCCTACGATAAAAGGCACTTTTCCTCTCGCTAAAATCTCGTCCATCTGCTGATCTGCGGCTTCTTTTCGTTGACCTGCGGTATAGCTTTCATCAGGATTTACAATATTAATTTGATGATGCGGAATTTTGGCTCTAATGTCCGCTGGGATTTTGTCCGTTCCGATGTCCATCATTCTGAAAATCTGCCTGCTATCGCTAGAAATAACCTCCAAATCAAAAAAAGCTGAAAGCTCCACAGAAAGTCTACTTTTCCCTGTTGCAGTCGCTCCCCAAATGATGATGGTTCCATCAGGATTCTGATTTTTGAATGTTGTGATCGTGCTTTTCGCATCATCTAAAATCGCAGAGAAATCCATTTGCTTTCATTTTAAAAAGGTTAAAAATCTGACTTAGAGTCTACGGAAAGGCAGAAAAGATGCAAGTCAGAAAGGATTTCCTTTCTCTTGATAATTTCAAGAATATTCTTACACTTGCATTACTTTACTTTTTGAGGAGTAGTATTATGGTAGTAATTGTAAAAGTGCAGGATAGTTCTGGAACTGAGATTGGATCTTTTCAGGCAGAAGATACTCTTTCTCTGGCTGAAATGGCAGCAATGCACGGTATTGAGATTTTGCAGTCGTGTAGCACTGGATTTTGTGGGGTTTGTCTTTGTGAGGTCTTAGAAGGTGCTGATGGGATTCAAAAAGATAAAACCTGAGATGCTCTCTATGATTTGGCTACTGATGAGGATTGAAATCCAAAACAGGTTTTGGCTTGTGTTTGAGGGATTAAGTCAGAATTTTTTGCTGATGATAAAGAGCATACGATTGTTCTCAAGAAAGCCTATTAGCAGACTTTATTACAATTGTGCGTCATTCTGAGGAATAGATGGATTGTCATTCTGAACGCAGTGAAGAATCTAGTATCCGCTTTTCATTATATCCTTCGCTAACGCTCAGGAAGACACTCAGCATTGTGAACTTTAAACTCTGAACGGTTTATGACAATAATTAAATTTGAACAAGCATTTCTTCTCCTCCTGATTCAACAAGATGCAGGAGCTTACAATACTTTCTATCTTCAGACAGTAGATGTGTTTTTTCGTTATTTGCAGAGTAATTTTTTCCTTTCTCAAGAAGATGCTGAAGATGTGATCGCTGATTTTTATGTAAAGTTCTGGTCTGCAGTAACGAAATATGACATCAATCAGTCTTTTTCCGCTTATGTATGGGCAATTTTCAAAAATACCCTCAAAGACTATTTCAAAAAGCACAAAGAACTTTCTTTCTCTCAGCTTGATAGTGATGATGAGGAAGGAGAGAAGTTTGAAGATACTTTGATTGAGGAGAGCGAGGTTGAGGAGCTCTTGCAGCAGGATTTTGAGCTTGAGCAGATCAAACAAGCTATGCAAGAACTTGATGTTTTGAGTAGGGAGATACTTTTTTTGAGGTATATTGAGCATAGATCCTATACTGAGATTGAGGATCAGCTTTTGCTTTCGCAAGAAGTGATTAGGCAGAGGATTTCTAGAGCTTTGAAAAAGTTAAGAGCGATGCTGAATAATTGATAATTCAGAATTATAAATCACTTTATTTTCTTCTCTTTACTTGATGAAAATTATTTGAATTACTTGACCTTCTGCGGCAGGGAAGGGGACGGTTGTGGCGTATCTCGTTGAGAAGCTTGGTTTTGTGCATTATTCGGTCAGTGGATATCTCACTGAGCACTTGCAGGCTCAAGGGCAGGCAATCAATAGGGACACGATGAGAGTTTTGGCTGATAGCTTGAGAGCAGAGTTTTGACCTGCATATATCATTGAGCAGCTCTATTTGCAGGCAGAGAAGAACGGGAAGAATGCGATTATTGAGTCTATTCGTGCTTTGGGAGAAGTTGAAATCTTAAAGGAAAAGTCTGACTTCCTTCTTTTGTCCGTTAATGCTGATCAGAAGCTCAGATACGAAAGAGCGATCAAAAGGAATTCGGCGAAAGATCAGATTACTTGGGAGCATTTTCAGCAGCAGGAAGCCTTGGAAGCTGAAAATCAAGACCCTAACAAGTGAAATATTGTGGCTTGTCAGAAGTTGGCAGATATTCAGCTGGATAATAATGGCAGTTTTGAGGACTTGTATAAGCAGATTGAGGGTTTAGTTCGTTTTAATCCACTCTAGCTCTCCTTCATTCGCAATGATAATAGCTATGAACTAATTTCTCTTTGTCATCGCGAGCCGTAGGCGTGGCGATCCAGATAGAAAAGAAGCTTAATTTTACTGGATTGCTTCGCTTC
>JBHAST010000059.1:0-6712 GCA_041831495.1 bacterium
AAGAGCTTTATGAAGTCTATAATAAACATGCTCAAGATTGAGATAGTGAAGTATATTTATATCTCCCAATTCAAGTAGATATTTCTCCAAAAACCTATGAATTACCTATTTATGAACCTTATTTTTCGTCTCTTATGAACGGAGAAAAAACAACAGAATGAAGAACAGGGAAATCTTATGAAAAATATAAAAATGGAGATCGTATTCTCTTCAAAAATAAATGAAAAGTTTGTCAGAGAACTATTCGTCAGGTTATTAAATATCCTACTTTAGAAGCTTATCTTGAGCAAGAGTGAGTAGAAAACTGTCTTCCATGAGTAAAGACTACAGAGGAAGCAGTACAAGTGTATAAAAAAATTCCAAAATACAAAGAAAAGATTGAAAAATATTGAATGATTGCTTTTAGATTTTAAATTTTAGAAAATGACGACTTTATTTAATGTTAAAGAACCTTATAAGTCGCTTATTCTTCAGGGTAAAAAGACGGTAGAAGGACGTTTGAATAAGGGAAAATTTGCAGATCTTTATGTGGGAGCGCAATTGCAATTTGAGGAAACAGGAGAGTTGCTTGAGATTGTTAGTTTGACACCTTATTCTTCTTTTCAATCTCTGTTGGAGAATGAGGGTTTGAAGCATGTTTTGCCATGAATCACTGGTATTGAGAGTGGAGTTGCTGTGTATCGTCAGTTCTATACTTCAACACAAGAAGCCGAGTTTGGTGTGCTTGCTATTGAGGTAAAAGTGAAAAATTAGCCCTGTTTTATATTAAAAATATGGATGATAGATAAAAAACAACTTTTAGAGCAGTTGCTCCAGAGTTCACAGGCTCATAAAGTGCTGGAATATTTGCAAGTGATCCAATCCTTGCTCATGCAGTATGGGAAAAAACTGACTTTCCCTGCGTTTCTTGCTGGGGTAGAGAAGGTTGATTCGGAGCTTGGTGCTTTGATTCGTATGTTAATGAGGGCTGGGCTTATGAAATCTCATGCTTTAGCTGAATTTATTCGTGAGTTTCAATCTTTATTACCTCAAGAGAAATTAAGTTTTCAGCTGAAGTCCAATGATGAAGATATTATTGCTCCTTTGACGGCTTATTTGGAAAAGAAATTTGGAGATGTGGATTTGGCTTTTGAAAAGGTGCCGTCTGATAATTTGATGGTAAAGATGAAAGGACAAGGCTATTCATTCAAAAGGTCTTTGGAAAAAGATATTGATAAATTGTTAGCGTAGAGGAAAATCAGATTTATTTCATTTATAGATGAGGAATGTCGGTGATACAAGAGTTATTACAGCAGATTGAGCAAGGAATTAATCATGCTCAGCTCAATGAAGATTTTATCAAAAGAGGGGAAATTCTGGAACTTAAAGATGGAGTGGCTACTGTGATTGGACTTGATAATGTGATGTTTTCGGAGATTGTCGTCTTTGAAAATGGGCTCAAAGGTCTGGTTTTGGATCTTTCTATTGATGGTGTTGGAGTGCTGGTGCTTGGTGACTATAGTCAGCTTAAACAGGGAGATACTGTGGTTTCTTCTGGGCAGGTATTCAGTGTTGGTGTGGGAGAAGAATATCTCGGTAGAGTTTTGAACGGAATTGGTGAGCCAATTGATGGAGGTAAAGAAATTAAGCCGAAGCATTTTGGGCTTGTAGAAAAAGTTGCTCCTGGAGTGATTACGAGAAAATCTGTGAATGTCCCTCTGGAAACCGGAATTAAAGCGATTGATGCGATGGTGCCGATTGGGAGAGGGCAGAGAGAGCTCATTATTTGAAACAGGCAAACGGGGAAAACAACGATTGCTACCGATACGATTCTCAATCAAAAAGGAAAAGATGTCTACTGTATTTATGTAGCGATTGGGCAAAAAGATTCAAAAATCAGAAGAACGGTGGAAATGCTCAGAGAGAAGGGAGCGATGGAATATACGACCGTGATCAATGCTCCGATTTCTTCACCTTCTGTGATTCAATATATCGCTCCGTATGTATGATGTGCGATGGGAGAATATTTTATGGAACATGGGAAAGATGCTTTGATTATTTACGATGATCTTTCCAAGCATGCGGTAGCCTATCGTGAGGTGAGTTTGCTTTTGAGAAGACCTCCGGGAAGAGAAGCCTATCCGTGAGATGTGTTTTATTTGCATTCAAAGCTTCTTGAAAGGGCTGCGAGAGTGGATCAGCCACGATGATGAGGAAGTTTGACGGCTTTGCCGATTATTGAGACTTTGGATTCCGATATTTCTGCTTATATTCCGACGAATGTGATTTCTATTACTGATGGGCAAATCTTCTTGGAAACAGAACTTTTTAATTCTGGTTTCAAACCTGCGATTGATGTGGGGTTCTCAGTTTCAAGAGTAGGAGGTTCTGCACAGACGAAGATTATGAAAAAAGTAGCTGGAAAACTTAGACTGGAACTTGCGACTTTTCGTGAGTTAGCAAGCTTTTCGCAGTTTGCTTCAGATTTGGATCCTGCTACGAGAAAAAAGCTTGATAATGGAAAGAAATTGATGGAGATGCTCAAACAAGAAAATGATGCTCCGATTCCTTTCTTCAAGCAAGTGGTAGTGCTGTATGCGGGTATTAACGGCTATTTTGAGAAGGTGCCGGTAGAGGCAATTCGCGAATTTGAGCAGACGGTTTATCAGAAGCTAGATACAACTTTTTTGGAGCTTGCTGAGCAGATTCAGGAGCAAAAAGAACTAAATGCTGATATTGAAGAAGGAATCAAGGCTTTGATTGTGGAAGTCTTGAAAGAAGGAGGTTGGAACAATTAACAATTGAAAATTAACAATTTAGAATTCAGAATGGAGAATCGTTGTCTTCCTGAGCGTTAGCGAGAGATATAATGGAAAGCGGAAAATTAGATTCTTCACTTCGTTCAGAATGACAGATCGCGAAGAAAAACAATTCAGATTTATTTAACAAGGCAGTGGAATGAGGCTAAAAATACATACAGTGCATGGAATCATTTTTGATGGACAGGTGGAAAAGGTTGAACTTCCGAGTAAGGTCGGAGTTTTGTGTATTTTGCCGCAGCATAATCCGCTTACTGCGATGGTGATTCCTGGGATTATCAGGTTTGTGCCGGTTGAGAAAAAAGGAAGTGAGTTTCTCTCAGATACGGAGTTTCTTTTTGAAGATGAGAAGATTGCGATTGCGGTCGGGGAGGGGTTTATGTATACTGATGGGCAGGCGGTTGTGATGTTTGTGGCTTCGGCAACCATTACGCCAAAGTCTGATCAGCAAGTGCTACAGGAGATGAAGGCTGACTTGGAGCAACAGATCAAAGAAATTAGAGCGACAGGAAATCAAGATGAGATTGAGAGAGCCTATCTGAATCTTCAAAAACTTACGGCAGATATTCAGCTTTCAAAGATTAAAGATAAGAAAAAACACAGGTAAAAATAGCTTTAGTTCTCAAAATGGATTGCGATATGGCAAATACCAAGCAGGTAAGAACCAAGATCAAATCTGTAAAAAATCTCCAGAAAATCATAAAAGCTTTGGAGATTGTGTCTACGGTAAAGCTTCAAAAGCTGAAAGAAGTGATCGGTTCGTATAAGGAGTTTATGCAGAGTTTCCTAGAGGTGCTTAAGATTGTGAGAAAGGAGATGAATATTTTTGATTTTGATGAAAAGGCTTGGGATCCGACAGGGAAAAGGCTCTTGATTGTCGTGACGAGTGATAGAGGGCTTTGTGGTGCGATCAATTCCAAGATTTTTAGGAGAATGGAAAAGAACTATGGACAAGCCAAAAATAATGTAGAAGTATTTGTTGTTGGGAAGAAAGGATTGGAGTATTTTGTAAGAAATGGCTGGAATGTGGTTGGGTCGGCAATGATTTCAGATAAGGTGCACCTGTGAGAAGTGAAACCAATTTCCGCATTTATTAGGCAGGCATTAGAGGAAAAGAAGTATGCGAAGATCAAAATCTATTTCAACTTCTTTAAAAATACGATGACTCAAGTATCAACCAGATTTAAGCTTTATCCTTTAGATGAGGAAAGTTTTGAGGATTTCTTGGAGAATGTTGGACTAGAAATGGATTTACTTAATGATTTGGAAAATAAATATTTGATGATTGAGCCTGATGTGCAGACTTTTAAGTTTGACTTTTTGCAGGTAATGATTAGGAATATTGTTTATTCGGCGGTTTTGAATAATAAAACGACCGAACATGCTGCGAGAATGTTGGCGATGAAAAATGCAAAAGATAATTGTGGGGAGGTGCTTGGTCAATTGAATTTGCTTTATAATAAAACGAGGCAAGCGAAGATTACGCAGGAGATTAGTGAGATTGTGAGTGCGAAAGTGGCGATTGAGTAATTGACAATTGAAAATTAACAATTCAGAATGTAGAATTGGGAATGTAGAATTGATAATTGTGTGTAGAAAACGGAAAGTAAAAAAGCGTCCCCCCTTACAAAGGGGGATAGGGGGGATATCGAGATAAAGCCTTTGTTTATATCCCTCCGCCTCGTTGTGCTCGGCACTCTCCCGATAGCTCGGGACTTCACTGCGTTTCGCCTTAGAAAGGGAGGACAATGCTGCCAGCATGACAGAGGTTGTTTGGGTTTGAATGACAAAGTATATGAAATCAGATTTTTTTATCTTTTTTGATGATAAGGATGAACGGAAAAATTATTTCGGTAAAAGGGGTTGTGGTAGAAGTAATGTTTGATCAGGCTATCCCTAAAGTCTATGATGCGCTTAAGGTCGTGCCACAGAATGCGAATGGGAAAGAGGTCGTAATTGAGGTACTTCAAGTGCTAGAAAATGGAGTAGTGAGAGGAATCGCGATGGAATCGACTGATGGGCTCAAGAGAGGTGATGAGGTGATAAATACTGAAGCTCCAATCAAAGTTCCTGTGGGACCTCAGGTTTTGGGGCATATTTTCAATGTGCTGGGGCATACGATTGATGGAATGGACCAGGTAGCAGGTGCTGAGCAATGGCCAATTCATAGAAAGCCTCCGGTTTTTGCTGATTTGGCGACAAGGGCAGAAATTTTGGAAACCTGAATCAAGGTGGTGGATTTGCTTGGGCCAATTCTTAAAGGAGCAAAGGTTGGACTTTTTGGGGGAGCTGGAGTAGGAAAAACGGTGGTGATGATGGAGCTGATCCATAATATCGGAACTGAGCATAGCGGAGTGTCGGTAGTTGCAGGAGTTGGAGAAAGAACCAGAGAAGGAAACGATCTGTATCATGAGATGAAAGAATCTGGAGTTTTGGACAAGACTGCGATGGTCTATGGACAGATGAATGAAACTCCTGGTCCAAGGGCGAGAGTGGCTTTGACAGGGTTGACAATGGCGGAATATTTCAGAGATAAGGAGGGAAAAGATGTTTTGCTCTTTATTGACAATATCTTTAGATTTACGCAGGCGGGGTCTGAGGTTTCAGCTTTGCTCGGAAGAATCCCTTCTGCCGTAGGATATCAGCCAACTTTGGCGAGTGAAATGGGAAGCTTGCAAGAGAGAATTACTTCAACGGATAAAGGATCCATTACTTCAGTTCAGGCGGTATATGTCCCTGCTGATGATCTTACCGATCCTGCACCTGCAACGACCTTTACGCACTTGGATTCTACGATCGTGCTTAATAGATCAATCGCTGAAAAGGGGATTTATCCTGCCGTAGATCCGCTTGAAAGTTATTCTCTGATTTTGAATCCTAGTGAAGTAGGAGAAAGACACTATAAAGTCGCAAAAGAAATCCAGAGAATCTTGCAAAAGTATAAAGAACTTCAAGATATTATCGCGATTCTCGGTATGGAGGAACTTGGAGTGGAAGACAAGGTAACTGTATATAGAGCTAGAAAGATTGAAAAGTTTCTTTCGCAGTCCTTTTCTGTGGCGGAGCAGTTTACGGGAATGCCAGGAACTTATGTGAAGTTGGAAGATACGATCACAGGATTTGAGAGAATCATCAATGGTGAGGTGGACGAAATCCCTGAAGATTATTTTATGTATAAGGGAACATTGCAGGAGGTGATTGATGCTTTTGAGGCAGATCAGAAGTAGAAAATTATTAGAAAAAGCTGACTCTTGTTTTTGGGCAGTTTTTTTTATTTTCCTTTTTTATAGTTGATCAAGTCTGTCT
Source organism: bacterium (assembly GCA_041831495.1). Taxonomy (GTDB): domain Bacteria; phylum Patescibacteriota; class Gracilibacteria; order Absconditabacterales; family Absconditicoccaceae; genus HOT-345. Next base: position 6,105 of record JBHAST010000059.1, read on the forward strand.
TCCTGAGCGATAGTGAATCAACTTGTCTTCCTGAGCGATAGTGAAGGATATAACAAAAAAGAAAGTTCTACTAAAGAACCCCCTTTCTCCCCCTTCAAAAGGGGGATATTGATTGCTATTTCTCGCTTCCCTCAGAATGATAAGAACAAACTTTCCTGAATCAAAAACAGCTTAGAACTTATTCCATTCCTCAACTGAAATTTCCAAGATCCTAATCAGTAACCTCAATACCCGAATAGATACCTCTTTCCCTCCGTGTCTTGGGATTGGGAAAACCTGGGATTCTTTCCACATATACACATCCCTTCCTCCTCCCTTTCCTCCTTCAAATCACACTTTTTTAAGTTTTCTACAAACTTCTTCAAATCTTAAAGGAATCAGCTTAGGCATAACTTGGTGATTGAAGAGTAAAACTTTTAAGTTCTTCAAGTGTCCTCTTGTCTCCTTGTTCTAATTTGAAAAGAAGAAGATCTTCTATCACTTCAAGCAGATTTCCCCTCGCTTCTTCAAAAGAATCCCCCTGAGTAAAATACGCATCATATCAAGGAATAGAAGCGACAATTACCCCGTTTTCATCTTTTTCATATATTGCTTTGTCGAGGAGATAT
>JBHAST010000060.1:0-15790 GCA_041831495.1 bacterium
CCTATAGATTTTACAAAATTCCTGGATGATAAAGCTTCATCTGCTTAGTAATACCTTTTCAAGATAAAACTAAAAAAAGGAAAAGTCTGGTTCTCTAAAGATAAATCAGATTTTTTTCTTTTGAAACTTGCTGTTTTGACTTTTTTTTCTAAAAATAATTTGCTTTACCTTTCCAAATTAGTATAAACCTTTCTTGATTAGAGATCAGATTTTTTATCTTTTTTAAAAGAAAACTAAAGAAATGATTAATCGGCTTATGAACCTCATCGGAGGAGATTACAATCAAAAACAGATTGATGCGATTCTTCCTTTGGTGAGAGATATCAATCATCTTTATGCTGAATTTGATAGCCTTTCAGATGCAGCAATTCAGGCAAAAACCGATGAATTTAAAACCAGACTTCAAGCTGGGGAAACTTTAGATGATTTGCTTCCAGAAGCTTTTGCTGTCGTAAAACAAGCATGTAAAAGACTCGTGGGAACTACAGTTAAAGTGAAAGGTCAAGAACTTACTTGGAATATGATTCCTTATGATGTGCAGCTGATCGGTGGAATTATTCTCCATCAGGGGAAAATCGCTGAGATGAAAACTGGAGAAGGAAAAACGCTCGTTGCTGTGGCTCCTGTATATCTCAATGCCCTCGCTGGAAAGGGGGTTCATGTGGTAACGGTAAATGATTACTTGGCTTCTCGTGATAGTGAATGGATGGCACATGTTTATACTTGGCTTGGGCTTTCGGTTTGATCCGTTGTAAAATCAACTCCGCTTCAAGAGAGAAGAAGCGAATATGCAAAAGACATTACCTATGTGGAAAATACGGAACTCGGATTTGATTATTTGAGAGATAATCTCGTAAAAACTCTAGCAGAAAGAAGTCTGACTTGGAGACCACTTAATTATGCGATTGTGGACGAAATTGATAGTATTTTGATTGATGAGGCAAGGACTCCACTCATTATCTCACAGCCAAGGGAAGAACCAACCGAGAAATATACCTACTATTCTCAGGTTGTAAATCTGCTTACTCCTTGTTCTGCGAAGAAAAAGGTTTCTAAGGGATTTATTCAGGAAATCCTCAATGATGAATATGGAAAAGAACAGGAAGAAGATGGGGATTACTATATTGATGAGAAGACCAAAACGGCTCAACTTTCTGGGAAAGGAATTGCAAAGCTAGAAGAGATTTTGAAAGTAGAGAACATTTACAAAGATATGGGATATGGAGAAATCCACCATATTGAGAATGCTTTGAAAGCCAAAGCGGTGTATATCAAGGACAAAGACTATATTATCGTTAATGGAGAAATCCTTATCGTAGATGAACATACGGGAAGAACGATGCCAGGAAGAAGATTTTCTGAAGGGCTGCATCAGGCGATTGAAGCCAAAGAGAATGTAAAAATCCAGAGAGAATCTCAAACAATGGCGACGATTACTTATCAGAATTTTTTCAAGCAATATGCGAAACTCTGCGGAATGACCGGAACCGCTTCTACTGAGGGTGAGGAATTCAATAAAATTTATGAACTTGAAGTGGTGATCGTTCCTACCAACAAAACGATTTTGAGAGTAGATATGAATGATAAAGTCTATTTCAATCAGCATACCAAGCGAAAGTTTGTGAAAGACTATATCAAATTTTATCACGAAATCGGACAGCCAATCCTCATCGGAACTGCAGATATTGCGACTTCTGAATATGTTTCTAAATTGCTTGATAAGGAGGCGATCGTGCATTATGTTTTGAATGCAAAGTTTCACGAGCAGGAGGCGAATATCGTTTCTAATGCGGGAAAATATAAGTCCGTAGTCGTAGCAACCAATATGGCAGGTCGTGGAACGGATATTAAGCTTGAGGAGGGATTGAACGAAAAAATGGCTCAGAATTATTTGAAATTTTTCCTCAAAAATACTAAAAACTGACTCTCAACGACAGGAAAACTCTTTTCTGAAAAGGAATTTCTTCTCCTCTTCTGAGCGATGCAGGAGGAGCTTTCTCTAGCGGCATCTGATATTGATGTGCTCAAGGATGCAAAGACCTTGTCGCATTCCCTTAACTTTGAGGAGTATACGGTTGCGGTGCAGTTTAATAGAAAAAGAAATGAAAATACTGATTTTTACGCGAAAGTAAGCTTCATCCCAAAGCAGAAAACGAAAGAGAGCGAAACTGTAGAAAAAGACCTGTTTTTTGGGCTTTTCATCCTCGGAACCGAGAAACACGAATCAAGAAGAATTGACAATCAGCTCAGAGGTAGAGCGGGAAGACAGTGAGATCCTGGGGTTTCTGTATTCTTCGTTGCCCTAGATGATACCTTGATGAGAAAGATGGGAGGAGAAAAATTCCAATCTATTGCGAGTATGCTCCTTTCCAAAACGGATCTAGAAAACCTTGAGCTTACCCAAAAGCAGTTTAGCAAAAATATTATCAGAGCACAAAAGGAAATTGAAGGACGATATTTCGGTATCAGAAAGCATCTTTTTGACTATGATAGTGTTGTGGATAAGCAGAGAAGAAGAGTATATCGTATCAGAGATGAAATCCTTGCTGCTGAAAATGATGAAGCGCTTCAGGCAACCTATGTGGAAAATTTCAAAGAGGAATTCCTTACTGAAGCCAAAAATATCGTGCTTACGCAAATTACCAATGCGGAAATCACTGGTCAATCTGTGGATGATATTTTGACAGTTTTGAATAAGGAATTTGGACTTAATATTACGCAGCCTCAGTATCACGAGCTTGCTCAGCTGGATTACGAAGGCTTGAAAGCGATGCTGATTGAAAGACTAGATAACTACTTCACTAAGGTCTTTACGAGCTTGGATACCAAGATTCTCTTTGGAATCTTTAGGGAGGTACATCTTCATTTCCTTGATAAGCTCTGGGTAGATCATATCGATGAGATGCAAAACCTCAGAGAGAAAGTCGGTTTGATGTCGTATGCTCAGCTTGATCCTTTGGTGATTTATAAGAAAGAGTCGTTTGATAAGTTTCAGGAGCTTTTGGCAAATATCATCAATCATACTGCTTCTTATCTCATTAAACTTGACTTTGAGCTCTTGGCGAATCAGCAGAATGGACAGCTTATAGAGGATGAAAATAATGAAGATAAAGTAATAGAAATTCTGACTTCAGCGAGTAAAGATTTGCCTCCTCAAGCGAGAACTCCTCAAACCGAAGCTCAAGATAGCAGATCTCAGATTTTTGAAAGTAATGATGATTTTGAAGTCTTTGAGGCAGAGGAAGTTCCTGCTCCAAAATCTGCAAAAGAATGAAAAGTCAGACCTAATGACCCATGTCCGTGTGGAAGTGGAAAGAAATACAAAAAATGTCATGGAAAGGAATAAAAAAAGAAAGCTAGGGATGAAACCTAGCTTTTTTTATGCAAAAAGGACATTTTTTCATTGTATGCTCATTTAGAAACTAAAATACTTATATGATTTATAAACTTTAGGCTATAGCATAATCAACAGACAGCTTTTGAGCTGAAAGTCTAATGAGAGATAAGAGGTCTGCTTTCTCTTGGTTTTGAAGCTGAAGGTCATAGGCATTTTGCATATTCAGCCAAGATTGAGCTGACACACCGATTGCAGACTCCAATCTCAAAGCCCAATCAGCATTAAGATTTCTTTTTCCTGTAACGATAAAACTTACTTCTTGTGGACTCTTTTGCACAAGATCAGCAAGTTGTCTTTGGCTTCGCCCTCTCGCTTTGAGTTCATCAGCAAGGATTTCTCCAGGATGAATAAGGATTGCAGTTTTCATAGGTAGAATAGGTTATTTATTAAAATTTGGTTGATAGTGATTGTTAGCATCAATGATTTCTATGATAGTGATGTTTCATAGAGTATCATAATCAAACTCAATTCTCCATTGCTTATTGATCCTGATACTGTAGTGTTCTTTGTATTTCTCAAAGTTGAGTCCTTTATATTGATTCAAGTCTTGGATCGTTGCTAGAGTCTCTAAGATGAAACATTTTTTTACATAACTTCTTCTGAGATTTGTAGGAAGTCTACGGTCGTGATAAGTAGCATCTCTATAGAGTTTCTCCATTTCTTCGTGCTTAAAGTTGAGTTGCATCATTGAGTAGATCAATTCCTAGTAAGACGATAATAGTATACATTTTTGTTTATAAAACACAAGAGAAAATATACATTTTTGTCTATAAAATACAAAACTTGCAAAAAAACATGTTTTTATAAGATGAAAAGGGCTTTTATTTATCAAAATAACAAGAAAATGAACAAGTGAATGTCAAGACATTTAGAAAAAGAAAAAACGCCCCGTAAGGCGTTTAATTAAGGTAAAAAGCGTGCTATTTCTTAGACTGATTAAAGCTCTTGATATTTTTTCTGACTTGATCAGCATATCCAGCTTTGATAAGCTCTTGAGCAATAGAACTATCAAGTCCTTCAAATTTAGCAAGATTCTCAGCCACTTCCCATCATAATCCAGCCTCAATCAATGCTTGCGCTATCTCTTTATGATCAAGTCCTTGAAAGCTAGCAATATTCTTAGCTACTTCCCATCATAATCCAGCCTCAATCAATACTTTCGCTACCTCTTTATCAAGTCCTCGCAATTTAGCAAGATGGCAAATTACTACCCTCCATTGTCCATTCTCAATCAATGCTTGCGCTATCTCTTGATCAAGTCCTTCAAATTTAGCAAGATTCTCAGCTACTGCCCTCCATTGTTCAGCCTCAATCAATGCTTGCACTATCTCTTTATGATTAACTTCTTCAAATTTAGCAAGATAGAAAGCTACTGCCCATCATTGTTCATCCTCAATCAATGCTTTCGCTATCTCATTATGATTAAGTCCTTGAAAGTTATCAAGATTCTCAGCTACTGCCCATCATTGTCCATCCTCAATCAATGCTTGCGCTATCTCTTTATGATTAACTCCTTCAAATTTAGCAAGATTCTCAGCTACTGCCCATCATTGTCCATCCTCAATCAATGCTTGCGCTATCTCTTGATCAAGTCCTTGAAAGTTATCAAGATTCTCAGCTACATCCTCTCCTTTTCCAGCCTCAATCAATGTTTTCGCTATCTCTTGATCAAGTCCTTCAAATTTAGCAAGATTTGCAGCTACTGCCCTCCATGGTTCAGCCTTAATCAATGCTTTCGCTATCTCTTTATGATTAAGTCCTTGAAAGTTATCAAGATTTGCAACTACTGCCCTCCATGGTTCAGCCTTAATCAATGCTTTCGCTATCTCATTATGATTAAGCCCTTGAAATTTATCAAGATTTTCAACTATAAATCCCAATTCATTGGCTTTAATAAGCATATCAAGTCCTTTTTTAGTAAAACCATATTCTGCCATTATATACTCCGAAGTTTTCTGTTCATCTTCAAGGGTCTTTTTTGCCAAAAACTTTCCTACTTCGCCTAATTTACGATCTGCTTTCAAAATTCTCGCTAACTCATCTCTATACTTCTGCTGCTCAGGAGTACGCTTTTTGATACGAGGGTGGTTAGGATTAATTTTTGGTGTATCGGTCCCAGTTTGTAAGGCATCAGTCATAATGCTTAGTATGAAAAGTAAAACAAATTTATTATAACGATATATATATAGAATGTCAAGACTTTTTACAAAAAAAACAGAATCCAAACAAGTTAAAAAGCAAAAATCAAAAACTAGCTGATTTTTTGACAAAAAGCCCTCTCTTCGCTATACTTAAATGAAGCTTTTATTTTTCGGAGAAAAGGGGGATGGCATTTGCTGAAAACGAACACATACCAGCCACAGAGCAGGTTCATAGCGAAACTCAACATCCAGAAACCACCAAAGCTCAGCAAGGTCCTGAGCGTGATTTTCCCAAAAAAGCAAGCTCGGAATCTCCCCAAGAAAAAGAAAAAAATCTGATCCAATCTCTCCTCAAAAAAATACAGCGCCAGCTTCCAGAGCGAGAAGAGCGTAAAGCCAGCGAATTTATAGCCAAAATGATGGAGAAAAACCCCTCTTTGACTTCAGCTTTTTTATCTGATCTCTCAGAAGAGGCTAAATCAGATTTCCCCTATGATAAAGCTGGGAAAAAATGACCACTTGGACAAGAAAAGAGGTATGGAAACTGGAAACTTTTTGATGAAGAATTTCAAAAACTGACTCAATGCTCCCATTCCAATGAATTTCAGCAGCAGCTGGCGAGATGCTTTGATCTCTGGAAAAGTGCATGGACTGAGCATGCTAGAGGTTCGCAAAATGATAAAAGAGTTCAGGCTAAGCAGGAGGAATTTTTGCAAAAAATGCTTCTTCATTTTCCAGAGCAAAAGCGTGAAGAGCGAGAGCAAAAAATCAAGCAAAAGCGAGCAGAACAGGGAACGCTTACTTTTGAAGTTTTCTTGGATGATATTGCAAAAAATCCTGAATTTTTAAAAGGCAAAAGTCTGACTTTTTCTAATGTTTATGCTCAGCGAGAATCAAGAAAAATCCAGCAACTTGGACAAAAAAATATGGATATCAAAACCTTTGAAAAAGCGCTTCAGCTCTCATGAAGCAACAATGAAGCTCTGAAAAAAAATGCAGAAACTAAAATCAAAGAACTCCGAGAAAAAAAACTCAGCACAGAACAACTCAGCACAGAAATTGAAAACATTTACCGTGAAGCTTTAACTCCTGCAGTAGAAAGCTATGGGATGCTCAACCGCGAAGAAGTCATCAAAACCGCCTTTGTCGGACTAAAACCTCAGGATTATAAGCAGTGAGGACTCTTCTTTAAGAAAATCCAGATCATCGGAAAGCACTACTATAACTATGATCAGATGAGTATTGATGGACTTTGGGGACCTCAAACAGAAGCAGTTTTACTTTCTCTGAGATCTCAAGAGACTTTTTCTGAGTATTGGGCTATTATTGATAGCGTTTTGGAGGCGAATATCTCCTATGGGGAAAAAGCAAAAAAACTCTCCAATCAGCTCATAGAGCAGCATATTCCAGGGCTTTTTGATCAAATCAATCCTCGCAACGGAAACTCCTCTTCTCCTCAGGAAGATCAAAGTTTCAAAACACATCAGGAACGCTTTATCGGAGAGCATCAGAATAAAAATCTGAATCAATCCCTTGATGAACTCAGTGATGAAGAGATAGAATCCTCGATTCCCAGGGAAGACTACCTCGCAACCCTCACTCGCTTTCTAAAAAGTAATGAGGAGAATTTTCCAGATCAAATCAAACATGATCCCCTTTTGGCACAAAAAATCCTTGATGATATTCCTTGAGATGAAGAATGGCTAGAAGCCATCAAAACCTTTTGGGCAAAAAGTGAAGCAAAAAAAGAGCTTCTCGCTAGCCATAAAAATAAGATTGGAGAATATATTACCCAGCAGGCAGGAATAACTGCGATACAGGTAAGAGAAAACTTACTTCAAGAGTTTTGAATCCATATTGATCATCAAGAAATCAGAAAGAATGCCCAGAATCAGTCTTATTTTCTTTTTGAAGATCGTAATGCTCCTGGAAACTTCTATACCTTCAATCCAATAACATGAGAAATAGCTTCTCAAAAAAACGCCTATTTTGAAGCCTGATCCAAGAGTATTGATTTCTCTGGAAAGCACTCTGAAGTACTTTGTAGGATTCCTTCCTATGCACAGCTGATTGACCAAGCAAGCAATGTCTCCTCCTACCTCCCAGAGAGACCGCTAACAAAAAGTGAGTTTGAACAACAACTCAATCACGCACTGAAAAACAAAATTCACTATCATATTGGAGATATTGAAAAAACAGCAATCGGACAAAATATAGAGAAAAGCCAGCTTGAAAGCGATCTTTTACAAGATATAACAGCGATTCTTGAAGTAGAATGAAGCTCAGAACTTACTCAAGAAAAGAATAAAGCTTACTATGAAATAATAGTTCCCCTGCTTAATACCGTAAACCACGCCTCTCATAAAGACTTAATCAAACTGAAAGCTTTTATTCACCAAATCAAAGATTATCTCTGATCAAATGATGATCTGCAAAAAAAAGAGAATGATCCAGATAATTTGATCTTACAGGTCTTAGCTCATCCTCATTCAAAAACACACCTCCAAAAAGAAGGGAAAAATAAACATAAAACTGAATTCTGATTGGGAATTTTGTTTACAGAACTAGAGAAACTTCCTCCCTGAGCCGAAGATAGGCTAGAAAATAAAGTCTTGGATTTGGAGAAAATTGACTTCCTCAATACCAGTAAAACCAAAGAAGAGCTCTACAATCATTCAAGATTCTGATCTTGGTATTGTAAAACAGCAGAATCCATTAGCCAGTATGGCGAGCAACAGGAAATTCAGTTTCTTGAGCAAGAAATGGCTTCTACCTACCAACAAACAGAAAATCTGACTTAAAACTTTTTATTCTCTTTACTCAAAATACTACCTATGGAAATCTTTAGTGCAAAAATCGTCCCTTTAAATGTCGTAAATGGTGATGGTATCATCGCAATCCTTAATGCTGAACAAGCTTCTCAATACGGAATTACGCAGCATGATAAAATTTCTCTCATTAGAAAAGGAGAGGAATATGTCGTAGATGTTGCGCTTTCTAGCGAGTATGTAGAGCCGTGAACGATAGGTGCGACCTCAGAACTTTTGGAAAATTATCCAATCATGCCTTGAGATAATGTGCTGGTTTCTTTCGTGAGGAATAATCCACTTTCTCTGCAGGCAATCAGGAAAAAGTTGCTCGGAGAAAAGATCACGACTGAGGAAATTGATGCGATCGTGGAAGATATTCAGAATAATAAACTTTCTGATCTCCAACTCGCTTACTATACGGCAACCAGCTTTTTCTATAAATCTGATCCTGAAGAGCTTGCCTACACGACCAAAGCAACTGCTTATACGGGTGATATGTATCGTTTCCCGTGAGTTGTGGCGAGTAAATACTGTATCGGAGGTGTTTCTGGAAATGAAACGACCATGATTATCGTTCCGCTTTTGGCTTCGCTTGGAATCACAATGCCGAAAACCTTTTCTAAATCCATTACTTCCCCAGCAGCAACGGGAGAATGTGTAGAAGTCTTGATGCAAAGTGAACTCAAAAAAACTGACATCATTAGGCTGGTAGAGAAACACGGATGCTGCCTCGCTCGAAACGGGAATTTGAACCTTGCCCCTGCGAATGATAGAATCATCAAAGTCTCTGCTCCGCTCGGAATGGAGCCTTATGCGAGAATGATTTCCAGTATTATGGCGAAAAATTATGCGATGGGAATTAACCATTGCTTGATTGATATTCCTGTTGGACCGACTGCAAAAGTTACCAATCAAGAAGATGCCGAAAGAATCGCCCAGCACTTTAGAAATATCGGTTCTGCACTTGGAATCAAAACCGAGGTTGCAATCACCAAAGCTGAACAACCGATTGGAAACGGAATCGGAGCCGTTCTTCAGGTTCGTGAAGTGTTGAGAGTGCTTCAGCAGCATGCATTAAGAGCATTTGACCTAGAAGAAAAAGCGTTAGACTTAGCGGCTCAGATTTTGCTTCTTTGTGAAAAGTCGGAAACCTACGATGAAGCCTATACCCTTGCAAAGACTACACTGAAAAACGGCACTGCTTGGCAAAAAATGCAAGAAATTATCATTGCTCAACAGGGAGAAAATCCTGATATTGATTCAGAGGAATTGATATTCTGAAGTCAGGCTTTTGATGTTGTTGCCAAAAGTTCAGGAACAATCAAGGCGATTGATATGAAATATCTCAATATGCTTGCCAGAACGCTTGGAGCGCCAGGTGATCCGAGTGCAGGACTCTTTCTCCACAAGAAATTGCATGAAGAGGTCAAAGAGGGAGAAGTGCTCATGAGCTTTTATTCCGATTCTGAAAATAAGCTAAAAATGGCGCTCGAGCTTGCCGAGGAAAAAGCTGCCTATCAGATTGAGTAAACCTCCAGAGAGAAAAACATACTAAGGAAGCTTAATTTCTTGATCAAGAAAAGCATCTAAAGGATTGTTTGATCAGTCCTTCTTTTCTGGAAGCTCATAATTTCTGATCAATTGCACCGCATAATAGGCGATCGTTCCCTGAATCCCAAGATAAAAGAAAATCAGAGAAAAGATCAGCTGCCCAGAGAGCGAAAGTCTCATCAAAAGCACAATATTGAGGAGCATCGCTACCAAACTCGCCAAAAGCCAAAAAATCAGATCCATTTTCTTGATATGAGCTTTGATAGATGGAAATCTCGTATAAAAAATCAGAATCCCACAAAGGATATTCCAAGCGATCAACCACGGTAGCATTGCTACCAATCCCTCTCCAAAAGCCAAAAGACTGATATAGAGCGAAAAGTTAATAATCACTACCACTGCAAACCTACTCACGACCGTAAACATCTGGTGCTTTTTGAGCAGAAAGGCATTAAAAAGGAAAATCGCAATTCCTGTCCAGTACCAGAGCTGAGGCACGACCATCCCTTGAAAAAACGGTAACAAATAAGAGATCAAGATTCCAATCAAGAGCAGTACATTCAGATACTCCAAAAGATGCTTGATCTCAGCAGGAATCTCTTGAAGAAATCTTGCAAAAGAAAAGAAAACTGATTGCTTCTTTTGATCTGCTTTTGTTGGTAAAATCCTCTCTCCGGCAAGGATTCTTCTGAGTGAAACCTCTCTCCTTAGCGGGACCTCCGCTGGCAAAGTAAGGGAGAGTCCATAGCTCAAAGCCCCCAAAAAACCAGCATAGAGCAAAAGATCAATATTCAAGGCATATAGAGGCATTGCAATACTCATAAAAACCGCATCTCAGAGCCCCAAAAGCAAGGCAAAGAAAAAATAATGTTGCTGCTCCTTTTCTACCGCTCTAAACGCTCAAACGCCATACCACAAACCTCAAAATCCGAGCACTGCAAAGAGCAACACCAAGCCAAACATTCCTCAAAATGCGGAAACTCCCCCACTCCACAAACTATTTCCTAACAAGAGGAAAAGCGTAAACAAAAAACCGTGCTTAAAAAGCTTCTTTCCATCCGCGTAGTCCAAGAAATACGAAGCATACCACAGTCCCCAACAAAGCATCAAAAGCACAAAAAAAGCTGACTGATAGGAGAATCCAACAAATTCCAGCATTCCAAACAACCCAAAGAAAATAAGCAATCCGAGCCCATAAAGTCCATACTTTTCAGCTAAATCAGCTTCTTTGATTTTGAGTCTCATATCGCCCACCCCCTGAGAAACAAAAAATACGAGAAAAAACAAAGGAAAGAGTCAAAAATATCGCAATTCCAAGAGAGAGAAAAAAGCAACAAAAGCTGAACATACTGCGAAAATAATCAGATAGACCACGAGAATAACGCTAGAAAACTAAAATAAATTTAACAAAGGAAAGCAAAGCGATATAAAGTAAAACGATCCCGAGAAAGATTCACAAATAGTGCAACAGAACCTTGGGGCGCAGATATTCATTAGCAAATCTAAAAAGAAGAGCCGCTAGCGCAATATAAATAAAAATCACTCCAAATCTCTGCAAAGTTAAAGTAATTCACAAAGGCTGAGCAAACACAGCAATCAAAGCCACCTCCAAAAGCAAAAATCATAAAGCAAGCTCCAATCCTTGAAATATCTTTTGAGCAAAAAGCAATCTATTTTGACCTACAAATTCGATATCCTTGCGAAGATATTGAGTGAAAAGTTTTAAATATCCTAGAGAAACATACATTGTTTCCTCTCTGGAAAGCTGAGCTCCAAGCGCTGAAAGTAAGTTTGCTTTAGCGAGCCTCGTTTGCTCTCTAATTACCTCTACATTGGTAACTCTACTCTGAGGAACAATAACAAAAATCTTATCAGACTCCAACCTTTCCAAAAGAGAGTCCTGAACCTCTACAATCAAGTTCATCGTTTTATGAAGCTCCTCAATAATCTTATCATAGTTAGTTGCAAGGCGGAGTTTACTGATTTCTCCTCTCATATCGTCCATTTTTTTTTGCATTGTAGGGAGAATATTTTTTCCACCAATTTCTAAAAGCTGATCAATCTGGTTGATAACTTGATCAATCGCTTCATAAGCTTTCTTGAGCTTTTTGTCATTAAAATTCAGATTTTTTTTCTTTTCTTCTTTTTCTTTTGCTATCTGGAGCGAGCGTTCAGATGCTTCTTGCTCTTGTAAAGCCTTCCTTAAGAGATCTTGAACCTTGTCTGAAGCCAAAGGATGAGAAAAATAGTTAGCATCAATAATAGGCAGTTTGAGCTTTACAACATAAGAAACAAAATCTTCCAGCTTTTCAAGCTGACCAATAACTCTGAAGATACCGCTTTTGCTCTGCACATCCAAATATACATCTCAAAAATCTTTAGGTTCTGCTGAATAATGCTCCAATCCTAAAATAATTACCTTTTGCTCGGAAAGAAAGTTTTTGACCGCTGCCACATCTTCAGCTTCAATCAAAAGTTCCAAAGTATAATTTTTCTCAGAAATGTCTTTAATTCCTGTAAGATGAAAAAACATCAGCCTAAAATGTAGGTAAAAACTAGGGAAATTTTTCTCCTTTTTCACTTTATATTGAAAAAAACAAAAAAATCAATATATACTCCGCCGTTTTTACTTTACAACCCAAGAAAAAAGTCTGATTTTTTTGTATTTTCTATCCAAAGTCAGTATACTTAAAGAAGCTCCGGCTTTTTATCTTTCTTAAACAAAAAATGACGCAAACCATCACATGAAATTCAGTTCTAGACAAGTATTTTGATGAGACGACCATGTCGCTCCATCTCAAAGCAAATAGACCGATTCTCAGAAAAAAAGGATTCCCAGGTAATCGGCAACCTGTTGTTGATCCCAACGAAATTATGACCAAAGAAGCTTTCAATGAGTTGATTGATCAGCTTTTTAAAGAGGTAGAAACCAGAGAAGATGCTTTTTTAGAGATCAACAGGGAACTTTCAAAGGTTCTTCAAATCTGACCCTACAGAATCGTAATCGTCTATCCAGCACTTTCTGATGGATTAGAACTCACCGCTGTGAAACCTGTGAAAAAAATGAGCATTGAAGAATATAATCTTCAGCCAGAACTCTTTGAACTCTTGAGAAATAAATCCAAAGGAATCCTCGTCTCAGGAGCGCCAGGGAGTGGAAAATCAACCTTTACTTCGGCACTCATTGAGCTGTATCACAAAGATCAGCATATTATCAAAACGATTGAATCGCCAAGAGATTTGATGCTTGATGATGATATCGTGCAGTATTCCTTTACTTATGGAAGCCACGATGAAGTGAGAGATATTCTCTTACTCTCCAGACCCGACTACACGATTTACGATGAAGTGAGAAATAAACCTGACTTTGAACTTTATAAAGATTTAAGGCTGACAGGTATCGGACTAGTCGGAGTAATCCATGCGACAAAGCCGGTAGACAGTATTCAGAGGTTCATCGGAAGTATTGAAATGGGAATTATTCCGCAGGTCGTAGATACGGTGATCTTTATTGACAAAGGACAGGTGAGCGAAGTGTTGACCTTAGAACTCACGGCAAAAGTCCCTGATGGAATGCTCTCTGAGGAACTTGCCAGACCAGTCATTGTCGTTTCCAGCTTCCTGCAAAAAAAGCCACTCTATGAAATCTATACGTTTGGAGAGCAAGTTGTAGTAATGCCGATCGCTACTGATGAAAATGGGAATCCAAAAGCTCCAACCAAGACACAAGTCGTTTCCCAATATGCAAAAGAAGGCATTCAGAGAAAATTACAGCAATTGCTCCCTTGTGATTTCCATATTGCAATCAAGGGAAGCGAGCTCGAGCTCTATATCCCAGAATACTACAAGGGAAAAATTATCGGAAAAGGCTGAACGGCAATCAGCAATCTTGAAAAAGATATCGGACTCAGAATTCATGTCAAAACCTTTAATGAATTGCCTTTACTTGATGTGAAAGTGCAGATTGCGGGTGGAGAAAGGAAGAACGATCCACTGGTCATTTCACTCCCAGAAGAGTTTAGAAACAAAACCGTTCCGCTTTTGATTGATGATGGTCTCGTCTATGCAAAAGTTGACAATCAAGCTAATATTGTGATAAAAACCAAAGAAACCGCAACGCTGATCAAGAGAAAAGGCTTTGTGGTAGTAAATGCGGAATAAATCAATTTAGAATTAAGAATGGAGAATTAAAAATGCAGGAGGCTGCGTCTTCCTGAATGAAGCTCTGCGGGGAAAGAATATAATGAAACGCGGACAATAGATTCTTCGTTTCACTCAGAATGATGACTTAATTGTCATTGCGAGCGAAGCGAAGCAATCCAGTAAAAATTAAACTTCTTTTCTATCTGGATCACTTCGCCTACGGCTCGTGATGACACATCACTCCTATATTCCCCTCTCATCAAAAAAAATAAAAAACTGAAATCAAAACTTTAATACTACTTCAGAATTTTATCTTTCTTTGCTCAGGTATGAATAACTTCAGATTTACGAAAATTATTGCAGGGGTAAGTCCCGTTTTAGCTAAGGAAACCGTGCTTTCAAAAATCATCAATATGGTAGATGCCTTTAGAATTACGCTTTCTAAGGGCTATGATGATAATAACAAAAAATATATTGATACGCTTATGAAGCTTGATAACAGCAAAACCGTTATCCTAGAAACCAAGGGAATTGACCTTAGAATCAAAAACACTTGCAACCTCGCAGTCAAAAAAGGCGAAAAATGGACAGCAGAATACTCTGACTACGCTCAAGAAGGAACCAATAGAATCTATATTGACTATCCACAGCTTGGAGAACGAGATGAAGGAAGCATCATCACTTGCCAGCAGAGCCAAGTTCAGCTCAAAGTAAAAAGTACTGAAGATGATACTGCTGAACTTGAAGTCATCAATGCAGGGAAAGGAGAAATCTTTCAGCATGACAGAATCCTTTTTGAAGGGCTTGATAGCGATATTGATGAAATCACCGAAAGAGACAAAAAAGATATTCTCTGGGGCTTGGAATACGGAGCTCATGTTATTGGTCTCGCCTGTACCAACAGCGCCGAACATGTGGAAAGTGTAAAAAGTTTCCTTGATCTGAGCAATGCAAAGGAAATGAAAGTCTTCGCAAAAATTGAGACCAGTACAGGACTAAAGAACCTCAAAGAAATCCTTGAAGTTGGAGACGGAATTATTCTCGTTATTGACGCGCTTCCTGCACTAGAAAAAGAAGAAAAACTGATCTCCACCATTCATACGATCAAAAACGCGGGGAAACCCGTCCTCATCACTGCGATGAAAACCGAATACGGATCAGCTTTTTCAGATTCTTTTGGTAAGCAAATCCAAACCATCAGCAAGGAAGCGATTGATGGAATAATGCTAGAAACTTTTTTGGTAGAAGATGAGGTTTTTGAAGCCATTGAAACCACAGGAAATCTTTTAGAAGACTGTGAACTTCGTTTGAATGAAAAAGCAATTGAAAGATTTGAACAAGAAGGAGATTTTGAAGTAAGAGACTACATCATCTACAATGCCTTTAGAAGCACGAACGAACTCGGGATAAAGACTACAATCTGTTTCACAGAAAACGGATATACCGCTTCTAGATACTCCTCTCTCGCTCCGAGGATCCCAATCATCACCTTTACTCAGTCCAAGGATACCTATAGATATTTGAGCTTGGTTTGGGGAGTGAAAGGCTACAAAATCTCACAATCCTTTAATTATGAAAATCTCAAAAAGATTGGGAAAGAGATGATTAGAATGATCTTCAAGGGAAATATTTCATTAGATGATAAAATTCTGATCCTTCAGGCGAATGAACATGTTGGATCTGATAAATCTGATATGATCAACGGAGTTGAGTTTTATAACTTCAAAAATATTTAGAGATATCTAGTA
>JBHAST010000061.1:0-9886 GCA_041831495.1 bacterium
AGCGAAACGATACTGCATCTGCGGAGGAAACAGAAACCTCTCCAAAAGCTTGCTCGCAGAGAGCTTTTCTCCATTTCCGAGAAGGAGGAATTCTGCACTGTCTTTTACGACATCTATCACTCTTTTGTTGGCAGGAAAATGGACTTCTTCCTGCTGATAATGCCCAAAAACTACCGTTTTCCCAATTTCAATCGTTCCGCTATCGGACTGGAGTTTTCCTAATAAGAGAGAAATAAAGCTGGTTTTCCCAACGCCATTCTTCCCAATGATTCCGACACGCTCCTGAAACTTGAAATCGTGAGAAAAATCCTGAACGATCGTTTTGGATCAGAATTTTTTTTGTAATTTTTTGACTTTGATGATCTTTGTGCCAAGCCTTCTCTCTTGAATCGGAATATCAAAAGTTCCCGACTCTGAATAAAGAAGCTCTTTTTTGGCATCATAACGCTCTTCCAATGCATAAAACTCCTTTTCTCTAAAATGTTGCTTGGTTGCCCTTGCCCTTGGTGCTTTACGAATCCACGCCAATTCTCTTTTGAGAAGTTGATGCATTTTCTGGCTTTCAATCTGCTCATTCCTATGGCGTTCGGCTTGTTTCTCTAGAAAATAAGCATAATCTGCAGGATAACGAAAAAGTTTCCCCCTTTCTAGCTCGTAAATCTCATCACAGACACTTTCCAAAAAATACCTATCGTGTGTCACAAGAAACAGCGTGCATTGCTCAGTTTTCAAGTAGTTTTCTAGCCATTCAATCATCTGCACATCTAAATGATTGGTCGGCTCATCTAAAATCAAAAATTCTGGCTCATCAATCAGGGTTTTTGCGAGAGCAACTCTTTTTTTCTCGCCTCAGGAAAGGGTTTTGATCGGTTGAGTAAGTAAGTTTTGAAGCTGAAGCCTCGCAAGAATGGTATCTACCTTGGACTGATAGCTCCAAATTTGATGCTCATCTAGTGCAGTAATAACCTCGTTTAACACATCAGGATCAGGATTTTTGCTATGCAAGAGAGCTTCATAACTCTTGATAAGCCCAGCAGCAATATGATCCGTTTCAAATACCGCATCAGCAACAGTTTTTTCAGGATCAAGACTAAATTCCTGCGGAAGATATCCAATTTTTAACCCCTTTTTTCGTTCAATTTTTCCGTCAGTTTTGTCTAAGCTTTCCATCATCAGTCTGAGAAGTGTTGATTTTCCACCTCCATTCTTGGCGACAAGAGCGATTTTTTTCCCTTTCTCTATGCTAAAAGTGAGCTGATCAATGATAGGCTTGTCCGTGTAGATTTTGGTCAGATTTTCAGCTCTGAAGTATCGCATCAGGAGAGAAGGAAGGGTAAAAATTATCACTTCTATCCTACGGTTTCTTAGTTCAAATGCAAGTTCTCTTCTTTCTTTATAAAAAAACAAAAATCTCTTGACATTCTATATATATATCGCTATACTAAATTCGAAAATAAAAATTGTCTCACTTAAAACAATAAAACAATGAATGAATATCAAAAAGTAATAAACCTTCTTGGGGAGATCTTCCGTCTAAAACAAGATCTCCGTAGACTCACCTCTTACCGTGATGAACTGTGGGGGCCCCGTAAGGCCGCCAATGAGCGTGAGATAGAAAAGATGGGAGAACGGATCGATACTATCTGGAAGGAATATAATAGCATCAGTAGCTCGACTCGCTGGATTGCTATCGAGAACCTTCTTCCAGACCCTAGATTTTCAAATTACAGTCCCTTTGAGTATTTTCTCTTATGGGAAAAACAGAATCTTGAGCGATAGAAGAGCTCAAAAATTTATCCACTGCAGAGTTATCGCTCTGTGGTGGATTCTTTATTTTAGGAGAGTCTTTTTTTATTCCTCATACTTTCCCTCATCAATGATACTGATTCCGCTCCATTTATCGTGGAGAAATTGGCTTTGGTCGGTAGTCCAGAAACAGTAAAGATTAGCGATGATATAGATGAGATATGCGAGAAAAATACTCAGCCAATTTGCGAGCGAAACCATCTCTGCATTTGCACCAAAGAGCGTAAATGCACTAGAAAAGATAAGCCCAACCAAGAGGGGAGTGAGGAGAAGTCCGAATTTGATTAGCAGCCTTTTGAGGATTTGTTTTTTTGAGAAATTCACGCCATCTGCTGCGATAATATTCAGCTTCAAGATGCTTTGTCTTCGACCTGCTCTTCCTTGTCCATTTCTAGAAAATTCCCAGGCAATGAGAAAGAGTGCTGTGCTGAAGAGGAGTGCAAGCATTGCACTTTTCCCGTAGAGATTCCCAAAAAGATCAATACTGAAGAGAATCCCCAAGAGATAGAGCAGTCCAATAAGAATGATTGGAGTAAGGAGCATAATAAGCGGTTTCAAAAAGACTCTTTTGATCAGGATTCTGACTTTATGTTCATCTTGATAGAGTGCAGGAATACTAAACAAAGTCATTACCGTTGCTACTGAAAGTCCAAACATAATCGTATAGGCGAGTGGGGCAAACATTCCGTCGGAAGTAAGTGTAGAAAGTCCAACCACAGTAGTTAGTGTCGTGCTGAGAATCGGTTTAATTCTGGATTTTGCGCTTTCTTTAATGGCTTCCGAGCGGCTGTTTCCACGATTTTGATTTTCATTGGCGGAATCAATCAGGATAATGGCGTTATTGACTACGATTCCCATCAGTGCCACGAAACCGATCATAAACATCATTGAATACGGATTGTCTGTGAGAAGCATTCCCCAGGTTGCACCGACGAATCCCATTAAGATACTATAAGAGATAATCAGCGGTTGGGTATAGCTATTAAATTGCAAGACAAGAATTGCAAAAATTACGATAAAGGCAAAAACAAAAGCTGAAAGAAGTGCAAAAATCAGATCAGCATTTTCTTCTTGTTCTCCTCCTTTCGCGTAGCTAATCCCCTCTGGAAAAGAATAGTTTTCAGCGTAAGTGTAGAGGCTTTCGTTGATAGGTTCAGCTTTTTGATTTTGAGCGAGGCTTGCTCCGATAGTTACGGTGATTTCTCCTTTCTCTCTGGAAATGCTACTTACCGCAGGTTTGAAGACATAGCTCCCAATACTTCCGAGGCTAATTTGTCCTATAGGAGTATTGATCATGGTTCCCATCAAGGATTCTGGAGAAACACTTTCATCAAATTCTGCATATTTCAACTTGATATCGTGGGTGTTATCATCAATTTTGATGCTTCCTGCTTTCATACCATTTAATGCGAGATAGAGCTCAGGTCCTACCGCACTTTGAGTGAGTCCGAGCATCGCGAGTTTATCATTATCAAGCTCAAAAACAAATTGTCATGGGCTTTCTTTGCTAGAATTGGTAATGTTTTTTGTTCATGGAAGCTGCGTGAGATAGGTCTCAAAATCATTGGCTACTTTTCTCAGGTCTTCTTGGCTTGCTCCAGCTTTTGCAAGGAGTTTAATTCAGATTTCCCCTGCTCATTGCGAAGGACCATTGATATTAACAGCAACACGAACCTGAAATCCTTGCTGTTCAAGTGGGTGAAGCTGCTCTGCCAATTGAGCTTCAATTTCAAATGAGGATCTCTTTCTTTCTTCTTGAGGGCTAATACGCAAGAGTACGGAAACCTCATTCCCCTTAATCGTGGCGGTGTAGTTTTTGAGCTCAGGAAGTGCACTAAAAATCTGATGAATCTTTTCGGATTTGGTTGCGATGATTTCTTTGTCTAGTCCCACAGGGGCGGTGAGTGTAATTTCTAGGTATTCATTATCAGAAGCTGGCATCATCAGAAATCCAAGTCTTCCTGAAATAAATACTAGGGTAAAAATCAGAATGATGATCGGGGTAAGCACCCAAATTACCCTTGATCTTGGGCTAGCAAGCGTCGCGTTGGTTCGTTTTTCATAAAGGACAACAATACGATCTAGGATTTTATCACGGAAATGAGTTTCACTATGAGGAGCTTCTTCGGTTTTCCCCTGTCTATCATCTTCAAGGATCAGTTTTTCGTTCTCTGATAAAAAGCTTTCGGATTGTGGATCTGTTTTATAGCTCTTGGTTTCCTTTTTGATCTGAAAGAAGAGTGCAGGGGTGATGGTGAGCGAGATAAAGAGCGAAGCTACCAGTGTGATAAAAATGGTAATCGGAATATAAGCGAGGAAAGACCCCATAATTCCTGGCAAACTCATTAGTGGAATAAATACCACTACGGTTGTAGCGGTTCCTGAGATGAGGGAGTTTTTGTAGGTTTTTACCGAGAGAAGCGCGGCATGGAAAGGCTTGTATCCAGCTCTGATATATTCGCTTGCTCCTTGAATGATTACCGTTGCGGTATCTACGGCGATTCCAAGGCAGATGATGAGTGAAAAATTGGTCAAAGTATTCATCGTGCGTCCTAAACTATTGAGCACAAAAAAGGTTACGAAAAATGCTAGTGGAATGGAGATTGTCGCCAAGAAGGATTCCAAGCTTCCGACAAACATTCGCACGATCAAAAAGACAATCACCAAGGTAGAAATCATATTTACTGCGAGATCGCTATAGCTTTCGCTGATAAGTTCCCCGAGATCATTGGTAAAAAAGTATCCAAGATTCTGATATTCCTCTTGTTCTGCAAAGAGCTTGGCAATTGCTGATTTCGCTTCTTTTGAGGCAGAAAGGACACTCGCTCCAGATTTTTTGTTGAAAACAAGGTTTACTGCTCGTTTTCCAGAGGCTTGATAGTCGGATTCGTGATGTCCGATTTTGATCAGATTTTTCTCTTCATAAGAGGGTTTTACTTCTGCAAGATTTTCAAGGCTGATGCTTTTCCCATTTCCAAGAGGGATTGGGAGTTTCTTGATCTCTTCCAGGGATTTCAGTTCTCCGTCTATTCTGAACGCATATTCCTTTTCTCCTAGGCGGTGCATTCCTAGAGGTTGGCTGCTATTGAATCCTTGTAAAATCTGGGAAAGTCTAGCTAGACTCAAACCAAGCTGCTCAAGTTTGTGTTGCTGCACAAGCACCTGGATTTCATAGGTTTCTCCATCAGTGATTTCTATGGTGTCAATTCCTCATTTTCCCTCAAGTTCAGTTTTAAGGTTTTGGGCAGCTCTTTTGAGATAATTGAGATCAAAACGATCATCTTTTGCATATAGGAGGAGTGAAAACATACTTTTCCCGATCATCTTACTATTGATTTGCGTGATGGTAGGATCGTTGGCATCAGCAGGAAGACTGACTTTTTTGATTTCATCTTCAAGTTTACTTGCCATGCGGTCTGGGTCTGCGTCATTTTTGAGGTTTACGATAATATTTGAAACGCTTTCCGCGGAGGTAGAGGTGATTTTTGAGATCCCCTCAAGGCTTTCAATCTGATTTTCTATTTTTTCTGTGATTAAGCTATCAATGTCTTCCGGAGTTCCTCCAGGATAAACGGTTGTGATGGTTACCATTCCGAGATTGATTTCTGGAGTAGATTCTTTTGGAATCTGGATTGCAGCGTAGCTTCCTGCAAGGATAATCAATATAAGAATGAGGAGTGTGGTTCTCCATTGTTTGAGCCAAAATCAGAAAAATCCTGATTCAAGCTTCTTTTTTGCTTTCTGTAGGCGATCGTTCATTTTCATCTGTTTTTTGCTAAAATTTAATGCTTCAAGTATTGAGATTCTCTTTAGACTTGCAAGGGGAAATGCAGAAAATCATCTCAAAGTCAGACTTTATCTTTTTATACTTTCTCAAAAATGTAAAGCCCTATCCTTTCAGAAATGCGAAAAAAATTTGAACTTTTTTGCTTTTTAGACTAAACTTAGGAAATGATTTATTCTTTTCTAAGATAGCGATGGTCTATATTCCTGAAACCCTGATTGATGAGATAGAGGAGCTGAAAGAGCTCTGAAAGTTTGATGAAGCAATCAGACTGGTAAATACGATTCTTTCTCGTGATCCGAGCAATGAAGATGCGATTTTGCAGATTGCCGATATTCAGTATCGTAAGGGGGAAATATCAAAAGCTGATAAAGCCGTGGATTTTCTCAATGCCCAGAAAAATCACAATGATCCTTTGGGGCTCTATATCAAAGGCTTACTAGAAATGGAGAAAAACAACCGAAAGGAAGCTAGAAAATACCTTTCCAAAGCTATGGAAATGACTAATGGAACCAATCACGAAATCCTCAGGTGCTACGGACTTTGTGAATATTGGTATGGAAATAGATCTAAAGGACTGGATTATCTCAAGGATGCTTTTGCGATTGATAATAAAGATGCCGAGATTGTCTACAATTTGATCCAAATGTATATTCTAGAGCAGGAATACAAAAAAGCTCAAGAAATGATTGCTTACTTCAATAAGTATCAGACTTCTTTTAAGTTTATAGACAAAAAACCTGACTTTTATCAGACGAAAATCTCGCTTTTTGAGAAATTCATCAAAGCCAAGAAACTCTTCCAAATCAGAAAATAAATCTATTCTTTCGTTTCTGTCATTCTGAGGAGCGAAGCGAGGAAGAATCTAATTTTATTAGCATTATATCCTTCATTCCGTTTCACTCCATTCAGGAAGACACTTCCTTTCGGATAGAAAAACAATTCTTTATTTCACTTTACTTACCGATGAAAACAAAAATCTTCAGCTTTAATCCTATCAAATCTGACACAAAAACCATTATCAAGGCGTATAGAAAGCCTTTGCTTTTGATTAGCGTTTTGATGGGGATTCTCATCTTTGTGATGAATGTCTTTCTCGCAGCAGCACTCTATGGAAAGAGCTTTAACTCTCAGATGAAAGACAAACTCGGAGTCTATATCTATCTTAGTGATGCTTCTGGTCAGCAGCAAGCCGTTACGCTCAAGACCGCTTTAGAGGCGAAGGGACTGAAAGTGAACTATTCTTCCAAGCAAGATGCGCTCAAATTAGTGGAAAAAAGAGTTCCTGATTTGACAACGACTTTGAGAAAGTACAACTTGGAGAACCCTTTGCCATCAACGCTTTATATCAGATATAGTGATCAAGCACAGTTCTCTGCGATGAAAACCATCCTTGAAGCATATAAAGATTCAATTCTAAATATGGATGACCTCTCAGATAACGCGATTAGAACTCAAGAAAAAAGAGTCCTCAATGTCATCAACCTTTCAAACTTTCTTCAGAGTTTCTCCTATTTAGTTGTGGCAACTTTGGTTTTGACGATTATTACTTTTGCGGTTTTCTTTTTGAGAACGATTTTTTCTCACTTTATCAATGATATTCAGGCAAAAAAACTTCTCGGAGCGACTGCTCGCCAGATTATTCAGCCTTTCTTGAATGTTATTTTTACAGCACTTGGACTGGCTTTCCTTTTGGCTGTGATTTTGCTTGTGGCATCTTCCTTACCGCTAGAAAGCTATCTTTCTGTACTCTTTGACTTCAGTTTCTTTGGATATTTGCAAGGGATTTTGCTTGATATTTTAGCAGCAGGAACTCTTGAAATTGGAGTGGTTATGCTACTTTTGACAGCGATTTCTTATCGTTTTGTCTGGGGCTTGCACAAAAAATTGAAGTAAATGAAGTTTTAAAAAAAGAGCTCATTCTCTCCTAATCTTTATTCCTCCTTCTTAAGGAGGATTTTTTTATTTGTCATAAAAACTTTTGACAAAAGAGGACAATTCGCTATAAAGGATCAGTCTTTTATTTTGTTTT
Source organism: bacterium (assembly GCA_041831495.1). Lineage (GTDB taxonomy): Bacteria > Patescibacteriota > Gracilibacteria > Absconditabacterales > Absconditicoccaceae > HOT-345. Next base: position 7,623 of record JBHAST010000061.1, read on the forward strand.
TTAGCTGATGCGAGAATCATATAGTCAGCTTGTGATTGGAGTGGCTCTAGGAGGGGTTATGGCGTATCTTCTCCTATTTCTCCATTTTCATCGCAAGCTCTCGGCAATAAAAAAGAAGTCTGTTGCTCAATCTAGAAGCTCAATTTTGGGAGAAGTGAGCGAAAAAATCATGCCACTTTTGCCAGAATTTCCGTATCATACGAAGGATTTAGTTTTTCTCGGAAAGGGGGTAGATTATGTCGTGTTTGATGGGCTTTCTCGTGGAAATTTGAAAGAAATTATTTTTCTCGAAATCAAAAGTGGCGCTTCTCAGCTCAATAAAAACGAACAGCTAATCAAAGACTATCTCTGTTCTTATCCTGTGAGGTATGAAGTAATGAGGCTGAAGTATTAAATTCATCTCTTTTGCTCTCCAGAAAAAAGCAAAGTTCCCAATACCTCCATTGTTAATGCTACCCAAAAAGACTAGCAACCAAAAAAGAAGTCAAAAATCAGACTTCTTTTCTTTATTTTCCAATGTTCTCAGCCTAAAACTCTACGATAGGAGCGATTTCACTTCCTTGAACCGCTTCAAAGAGGCTTGCTCTCTCAAATCCAAGTCGCTGAGCGATGAGATTGGTCGGGAAGCTTCTCAATCTAATATTGTATTTTTCTACGACTTTATTGTAGTTCATTCTCTCCACTGCAATCCTATTTTCACTGCCTTCTAACTGAACTCTGAGATCGCTGAAAGCTTGATTTGCTTGGAGGGTAGGGTAGTTTTCAGTAATCATCATCAATCTTCCTAAAGCTTGAGAAAGTTCCCCTTGAGCAGCTTGGAATTTAGCGAAGTCTTCTGCGTTATTCGCATCTATTTTCATCTGCGTTGCAGAAGCTCTCGCTTCAATGACCTGTTGCAAGGTTTCCTGTTCAAAGTTCGCTTCTCCTTTTACGGTAGCAACGATATTGGGGATCAGGTCGGCTCTTCTTTGATAGACCGATTCTACCTGTCCTCGCTGTGCTTTCACTGCCTCATCGAGCTTTACGAGGTTGTTATACTGATTTGAGATAATCGCAATCACGATCAGGACAAGCGTAATGATTATTGTCCAAAGCATTCATTTTTTCATATTCTTTCTCTAAAAAAAGATAAAAAGTCAGATTTTTTATAGTTTTTTTCTGATAAACTGCAAGTTAATCTCCAGCACCTCATCATCATGAACTTCCTCAACCGCCAGAGAATCCATCTCATCATGAATTTCCTGAATCCCCTCACCAAGAATCTCAGGAAGAGTTCCCTCAATAGCCGCCCCCTTCTCAAAATCCTCCTCCTTTGATCAAAATCCGTGTGATGAAAACGAAAATAAGGAATCCCAAAAAGGTCTTCAGAGGATCATCTCCTTCATATTTATATTTCTCATTGTGAAGCTGCTGAGCAAGTTCAGATTTTACTTCTTCATCAGTAAAATAGGTATAAAAATTCTTCACAGCTTGATAGAAGTTTCAGCTGTTTACTTCAGGTCTAATCAGCGTTTCAATAATTCTGCTTGCGAGGGCATCAGGAACTTCTCCTTCCAAGCCATATCAAACCATAATTCTGATCTTCTTTTCCTCTGTTGCAATGGCAAGCAAAAGTCCATCATTTCTCTCTTTATCACCAATTCCATTTTCATTGAAAGCTTTGAATACAATATCAAAAAGCTCGTTCCCTTCTCTATGTGGAAAAAGAACCGTTACGACTTGATGTCCTGAGTTTGTTTCAATGCTTTTTGCGAGTTGATTGAGTTCTTGGAATTGTTCTTGGGTAAGGACTTGGGAGTAATCATTTACGAAATGCTGAAACTTGGGCAAGTTCATCGGATCAAGTCCATTTGCAAATGAAATCCCAAAAAGACAAAGGAAATTTGAGAGTAAAAATCAGATTTTTTTCATAATGTAATGCTTCGTGTAAAGTCGTTTTAGATACTTCGCTTTGCTCAGAATGACCGCTTGCTTGTCATTACAAGAACTAAAGTAAGAAACCCTAGTTTTTTTTAAGGGGCTTGTACGCAATAGCTAAAAATTTTTAACATATTCTTTTAAAATTTTCCTACATTTAGGATAAATATCTTTTTTTCATAATCAACAATTAAATCTAAATTCATATTCTTTTAGGTGTAAAGCGAATTTTTCTTTATTTATTCAATTAAATTTTACAAATCTTCTTTTACAATATCATCGAAAACTTTCTATTCAATTTATGTGTTGATTCCCCCTTGCGAACTCGTCGTTTCAATGTTTTACTC
>JBHAST010000062.1:0-12764 GCA_041831495.1 bacterium
AGAAATTTGAATTTTGAGGATATTTTCAGCAGGAATTCCTTGTAAAGTAAGCATGGTCTCTACAAGCGGTAAAATCGTATGTTCGCTGATAAAAACCTCCTTTTCCTCAGGTTTTTCTATTTTTTCTTTGTGGGGCTTGTTTTCAAAAAATGATAAAACCTTATTTTGAAAAAACTCTTGTTCTTCAGTGCTGAGCTGAGATTTTTTTTCTTCAAACAGTTCACTGAGTTTTTCTCAGACTTTTGCTAGTCTCTCGGGTCTTTCTAGGATTGAAGGTCCGTAGAGGAGTTTTTCGATTTTCAATTTTTCTTGGTTGTGAAAGGTTTTTTCTGATGTGGTAAGATGAAAGCCTGCTTTTTCTGCTTCAAGATACATTGCATGCTGATGATAGCACATTTCGAGTCTGCTTTTTTCGATTCTTTTGAGAAAGAGGTCTTTTTGCACTTGATTGAGGAGTGGGAGATTTTGAATTTCTTCAGCGAGAGTTGTGAGTTGGTTGATTTTTTCTTGGGCTTGGTCGCTGAGTTTTTGGAGTGAATCATAAGAAATTTCCTCGCTTGAGCTAAAATATGCCTTATTGAAAACGAGATTGCCTGCAGCTTCATATCCGAGTGTAGAAAAAAGGTTATCGCTGATATTGGCGATTTTCTCGTTGAGATAATTGAAGACTCCTTGAGTGTTTTGTTTTTCAGATAGAATATTTGTCATTGAGGCATTCTAAAATAAAAAGATATTTTATAGTATAGTTAAAATTTTAAAAAAATCAAAAAATCTGACTCGAACATCAGATTTCTTAGAAAAAGAGAAATAATCCCGCTTACCCTTTTACCGCATTAAACCAAGCGGTCGTGTTTCTACTTTCTTTGATGAGCCAAGTTTCATTTTTCTCGCTAAACCTCATTGTTGCTTGGATTACACTTCCATTGGAAAGCACGAAATTGATCGTTCAGATTTTTGTTTCTTTAGCGATATCAACTAAATCCCCATACCAAACAAAGCTTTCCTCTCCGAGATCAAAAACGGTCATCGTAGTCTTTTTGAGTGCGTATCTCGTGCCAAGAAATTCAACAAACCCCTCTTGAAAAAACTGATTTTTGAGCAAATTCGCATCTAAAGCAACAGCATAAGCCCCCTCAATATCTCCTGTTGCGAAACTTCCATCAGTATTTTTAATGGTAGAAATAAGCTCATTTTTGTGCTTCTCGGTATTCAATCCAGAGCTGATTTTTTGCTTGAGTTGGAAACGGTAAAAGAGCAAGGCCGCTTCATATCTAGTTAATTGACTTTCAAAAGAGGCAGCATCTTCGGCATTTAAGATTCAGAGTTCTTTTGCTTTGAGGAAGTAATTTGCTCGTCGTGGATTGACATTTTCATCAAGGCGTTTCCCTTCCGCTAGTCTGATGAGCATCGTTGTAAATTGGGCTTTTGTGAGTCATATTTTTGGTTCAAATGCGCCTTTATTTCCTTGCATCAAGCCTAGTGCACAAGCTTCTTGAATACTCGTTTTGAGACTAATATCTGCTTTGGCAAGATCACTAAAGTTACAGGAAACTGCTCCTGAAAGAGCAGAAAAGTTAAGGGCTTTTGCAAATTGGGCAAACATCTTCGCGGCTTGTTCTCTTGTAAGCGTTTCAAATGGTGCATAGCTTGCGATATCTTTTGCATTGGTCAATCCATGATCTCTCATTCGCTGGATTGCTTCCACAACTTCTGGACTATTCAAGATACTTAAGGTACTTGTTGACCCAGTATTTGCACCAGAAAGCACACCTAAGAAATTATTGTCTGTATGCATATTCCCCGTTATGATAGTTGGAAGGGATCCACTTTGAGTTTGAACCAAAAATTGTTGTGGATTGGTATCAATAAGGGAAAGCTGACTTTTTGCTGCCTGATTGAGCTGTTGATTGAGAATAATAGTCTTGAATCTATAGATCAGCAGTGCAATCTCTTCACGAGTAATGGCTCTTGCTTGTGCATTGACTTCGGCTTCTTTGGTGAGCGAGATTCCCTTTGCTTTGATAAAATACACGGTTCGCCATGGAGAAAAGTCCTCTTTACTAGATTTTCCTTCCAAAATCCTGATAAGAACTGTTAATGCTTCAGCTTTTGTGAGCGGATTTTGAGCAAGAAATTTTCCCTGACTTCCTTTGAAAATCCCATACGAACAGGTGCTTGCGATATAAGAAGCCAAAGTTGGATTGAACGTTTCACGATCTGAGAAATTACAGTCATGATTTTTATTTTCCTTTGAAAATCAGAGAATATTATAAGCTTGACCGATTATTTTCGTAGCTTCTTCTCTCAAGAGTGGATCCTGTGGTCTATAAGCACTCAAGGTATCGTATTGGGTCAACCCGTTTTTGTGCATCCAGTAGATCGCTTTTTCTAGCTCCGTTCCTTGGGAAAGTTCCATAGTGAGCGGATTTGGAGTTTCTGGAGCTTTTGGGGTTTCCACCTTGGGAGTTTCAACAGCTGGAGGGGTTGAGATAGCAGTTCCTGTCTGTCCTATCAAGGAATCTAATCCAATCAGTTGATCTCCAGATTGAACGAGAATTTTTTTATTTACAGAATCAATCACCACGGTTTGTCCATTAGTGAAATTTCCACTTGCCGTTCCCATCAGAGCCACAAAAGCAAAAAGTCAGATTTTTATTGTTGTTTTCATTCCTATCTACAGAAAAGAGTAAATTGCAACCTAAGATTATGAATATAGTGCTTTTTTGCAAGAGATTTACTTGATCCCATTACTCTTCTTCACTCCAAAACTTCATCATCATTGCAGTCGCGCCTCAAGGTCGCATATGTCCTCACTCAGAATAGGAACAAAACACAACCCTCGCACCTGGAATACAATTCGTATAGCGACTACAGTCCATACCATAAGTATTGGGGTAATTTTCAGTTTCTGGTCAGCATTGGTTTTGTTTGAGGATAGTATTACGAATCTGCTCTCCACCAGCAAAAGAAGCAAGAGGATCCGCTGGATTATGAAAGATAATCGCAGCACTTGGCCCCGAACATTTTGGGAAAAGCATCGGACTTCCTGCTACAATCCCCACTCCACGAATTTTATCTCCTCTGGCACAATTCAGCATACTCGTAAACCAGCCTCCAAGCGAATGCCCTACCACATAGACTTCATCAGGATTGATACAATAATTTTTAGAAACTTCCTCCAAAATAAGATCAAAAAGCTGATAATCTCTCAGGTTTGAAACTTTATCTCAGGGATCTCTCCAATTCCCTTGCGGTCCCTCTTCTGGAAGTCCTGCTGGATAAATAATAATCGTATTTCCTGTTGAAGCTCCTTTGAGTCCATAATAACTAAGTCCATTATTCGCACTTGTGCGACCATGAAAGGCAAAGATCAGTCTTGCAGGAGTAGATGAAGAGCTGTAATTGCTCATATCCATAATGAAATGCCTCTCAACACCATTTACCATCACCGCAGAAAGAGGAGATGAAGGCTGAGACTGTCCACAGCCAGGGGAGCGAGATTCACGACTTTCACTCCAGTTTCCTGCTTGCACCTCCAAAAGCTTAATCGCGAGATGAGCCATCATTCCACGACTTAAATCCTGCTCTGGAAAAAACTCATACTTAGAAAAAATAGAATGCTGATGTGCAAAATCAAGATACTTCTGATATCGGAGATCAGGATTCGTTTCTTTTGCTTCAATTCCAAATCCCACAATCGCCATTTTAAGTCCCTCAACTAAACTCACCTTTTGATTGGGCTTGAATGTTCCATCAGGATAGCCCTGAACAATCCCCATCGCTTTAGCCGTGCAAACCACTTCTGCATATCGCTCGTTTCCATTCACATCTCTAAAACAAGCTTCTTCAGCAGGGAAACGCTCTATATTTGCAGCAAAGAGAATGATTTTTAGGAGTTCGGCACGCGTAATACTCTGATCTGGTTTAAAAAGATTCTCTGGATAGCCTTGAACGATCTGACGCTCTGCAAGTGCATCAATAGCTGGAGCATAACGGTGATCTTGCATATCACTAAACTGCGCAAAACTGAAACTAGGAAGCATCATAAAGAGAAAAAGAAATAATCTGATTTTCATTAACTTCTCTGAAAAAATTTAAAGCAAAGAAAGCATACAGATTTTGTTACTTTTTGCAAATAGAGAAAAAAAGCTGATACGTTCCAAAAAATCCTTTAAAAATCTTTTTTGAGCGACCACAAAAATTAGAAAAATTTTTCTCAAAAAAAGTTGAAAACTATACTTAATTTAAGTATACTTATGCCAATATTTTACTATTTTTTTGTCTAAAATATATGAATGTTATCAGGAGTATGAACAACGAATTTCTTAGATGAGATGAAGAAAATATCAGATCCTTACTTTGAGTTTCTCCAAAGATTAAAGAAATTTTCAAAATGATAATTCCTGATACCGTTAATGATTTTTTTTTAGAAATATCCAAATTTAAAGCAGCACTTCAAACTGCAATGGACAACGGAAACAAAGATGCTGAAATTCTTCTACCAGAATTAAACGAATATATAGACTTTATAATAAGCAAAAAGCTTGGAAAATGAACGATCTCTCTGAAAAGTTGAGAAGAAACTTTATTGGATTATTTCTGCTGAAGAGGCGCTTTAGAGCGATTTCAATTAAGAGTAAGAGAAGAATGTAAAGATTTTTCATACACAGAAGATGAAAAAAAACTTATTATAGAAAGAACGAGGAACGAATTTCCTAAAGCCGCAAAGAAATACGACCATCTCTTTACAAATAAAACTTTTCAAGAAGATGTTAATAATTCCTTTATTTGAGACATTGCACTTGAATGGGCAAAAAAAGAAATCCTCTCAAAAAAAGACCCCCTAGAAACACCTTTTGTTCACACCTGCATTCTTCTAGACAATTTCTTACACTTTCTTACTGAATGTAGAAAAATTTACTGAGAATATTTTTTGCATCGCATTGTTCTGGAGTTTTATATCGACCACTGAAAGAAAGAAAAACGCGCTTGAGCCACAAGCAATCCACCAAGTTTTAATCCTGAACTTCCGCCTATTCTCATCCCTGCTACAAACAAGAAACAACTCTCTAGTGAACAATCTGATAGCATCAATAAAGTTGTGAAAGAACTCTGAATCAAAGATAAAGAAGAAAAAGAAGTTAAACACTATCTAACAAGACTTTGCCTTAATAATAAACCACTAAAAATTACAGCTTTTCTTCAAAAATTTCAATTAGACAGCCTTTCAGATGAAACAATAGAATTAATAAAAAATTTGAATCTTTCTATAGAATACCCACTTTCTTTAGAGACTCCCCCTCCTTATAGTGAAACACCACCAGAAACACCGCAAGAAATGCCCTCAAAACAACCATCAATCATCAAACAAACAATTGAAGATTCTTCATTAAAATGACCTTCAGAAAATAATGATGCAGAAAAGGGAGATTTTGAAAGAGTTCTTAATCAATTTAAAAGCAAGGGATATCTTCCAGAAAATGAAAAAGAATTCAGAGACCAATTTGAATCTTTCTCTTGAGCGGGAAACAATCCAACCGTTTTAGACTATATTTTTCGCGAAACATTTCGGAAACCTCAGAAAAAAAAGCGTAAATGATCGTTATATTCTCTGTCAGTTGGAAAAAATCGAAGAATAGTCCTTCAAAAACAAGACAACGAAGAGTTCCCTTTCCTTATTAAGGGGCTCTATAATCACAATGATTATGAAAAAATTATTGATAACACATAAAAAAAAGAGATTTGAAAATACACTTGTAGAAATTTTTTAAAGAAAATTTGCATTTTTTCATACTTCTAGATATACTTAGTATGGTTTATTTTTGCAGAGCTGGAAGTTATGAGAGAAAATATCTTTTTTAATAGAGAACAACTGAAAATTATCCGTTGGTATGGGATACTTTATCATGTTTTTTTTAAATATTGAATACTACTTTTTGCAGGCATATTATCCTTAGTAGGGGCAATTTTTATCTTTTCTTCTTCTTACTTTTCTTCACTTTATCTCCTCGAAAAAAATGCTCCAATTAGAGTTTCTCCAACACAAGATGATTTCTATCAGAAGCAAAGAACCGCACTGAGTTTATCCGGAGTGCAATCTCTACTCTTGAATGGAAGCTTAACAGTTGGTTCTGGCATCATTAGTTCCGAAAACAATCTTATGGCTCTTAGTGGGCTTACATTACCGAGATTAGCAAATCTTTCATATTCAGACTTTAGTTCTTTTGCCCTCCTAGGGAAACAGAAGCACTTTACCGATGAAGAGTTGAATAAATTTTTTTCTCTTTTCCTTTTTGCTCCGCTAGAAAAAGCATCTTGAAGAACAACTCCTCCATTTCTGCCAGTGAAAGATTCTCTTACCGAACATTTTGGACTGCAGTGTATTTACGGATCGACAGCCCATTCCTTTGTCTGCAAATCCTATATCCATGACTTCTTAAAATACTTCTTCCTTTACGATCTTGGAGACAATGCATCAGCTCAAAAAGCGGAAAATGAAGTGGGAACTCCTGAGATTCTAGAGATCTATGCTGCGATCAAAAATAATGGAAATTATCGTGAAGATTTTTGTAGAGGAATGGTGCGTTATGGGCTCTATGGAGGTGCTTTGGATGATCGTTTTTTGGAAATCTTCCGTGACTGTAAGAGCGATTTGTATTCACAATTTCTGCTTCTTAGGGACTTTTTTAGTCTCAATAAATCACTTGCACTTGGATATGCCGATGCCAAAATGTATTCTGATGCTTTAGTGAATCAATATAAACTCTTCTCTCTTCAGCAACTGCTCTACAAACAGCTTTCTGCTACTGCTGATGTAAAAACCCTAATGCAATCTTATCTCGGGTTTTTGCGTGCAGTTTTGATTAGAGAGGGAAATAGAAATATTGAACTTTTGAGTCCATTTTCAAAAACCTTTGCTTATTGGTATAATATGAATATTCTCGTACCCTACCTCAAAGATGAAAAATCAAAGATGAGTAAGGAAGACAAAACAAGCCTGATGAACCAGCTTCTTACACTCAATTATAATGATAAGGTTTCACATTTCGTAGGGCTCCAGGAACAGTCGCTATACCAATATGAGACCACCACTGTTGAAAACACTTCGGAAAAGACGCTTGATATTGAAAAACTCTTTAGAAGTAGCTATCTCCCAGACAACTTTACGCTTATTTCTGCGGTTCCTTCTGAGAACAATTCAACGCTCCTCATCCAAGGAATAGATAGAAAAAGCTGATTCTCGCTGACTGCAACACTAAAATATGAAAATATTGAGCTTTTTGTCTCTGATATTCAGCTAAAAAATAAAGAAAAACTGACTTCTTATCTCAATGCTCTTATTGCTGGAGAACGTTATTCTCTAAATAAAGTCCTTAGTCTAATGAAAGAGAATGAACAAATAGCCGAGGAAGAAGAAAAACCAGATCTCAATCTTTGTGCTCAGCTCAAGGAAAAATATGAGAAGAGACTACTTACTTGTTCAAGCACAGAAATTAAAATTAGTCAGGCTTGAAGTGTTGGAACAGGAAATATTGTCTATACTTTTTGACTAAAAAATGCAAGTCTTCAGCAAGTAAAAATCTCAGACAAGCTTTTGGAAACAAAGGTATTAAAAGCTTTAGACTCCTCCTTATGAGATGCAACCACAGCATTCTATATGATCAATAATATTATTGCATATGTTCCTCAAGAAGAATCCTCTGGTTTTGGAATGAAAGAGCATCTTTTGGTAAGTGAGAAATTTTCAAAGTATTTGGGAATCGCTCCAGATGAGGTATATTCTGAAGGAGGTAGCGTAAAGGTAAATTTCAAAGTTGATTGAATCAGCTTTATTGGAACTTACAATCTTAGTAAGAGTGAATTAAAACCAATCGCTCTTGATTTCTGAGCGACACGCCGTCCTATTATTGTACAAGGGTTGGCATTTAGCTTGAAAGATGAACAACTCGAAGAAATAAGCATCTTCATGTTCAATCCTTTAGAATATCTCAAAAAGCTGAATCCTGCTTTAGTAAAGAGACATTTCCCTGAAAAATAATTGACCCTCTTGGGAAAGTTCAGAATTTTCTCCTTGTTATTTCTTCTGTTTAAGGATAGTAAGGTATTTTTCCATCTCTAATATGCTTGCATTGAGCTGAAGAAGAAAATTGATATTTTGAGAAAGAAAATCATCGATAATGATCGAACTTGAAGCAATGCGTTCATTTCCGAGCATAAGTGCTAAAGATGGACTTTGGATATCGGAATTTACTAGAGTTGATTGATTTTGAGTTGCAACTCCTCAGTTCGTTGGTTTTTGGATCACGAGATAGCGATTCCTTCCCTGAGTTTCAGTCTGAAAAAGGTCTTCTTTGAGCGTAGTATTGAAATGTTCTTCAGATTTTTTTTCTTGTTGCTGATTCTTCGCTGGGAGTGGAGTCTTAAAGGAATGCCCAAGAACAAAACTGACCTGCTTTGAAAAGTTCACATTAGCAAGCGAAGTATCCAAAAATTCCCTAGGTTTGACTTTAGAAGTAAGCTCCCCACTCTCATAAAGCGCAGTGATAATATCCTGGATTGCTGAGATGAGCGATTCAATGCTGATGAAACTTTTGGTCGTGGTTTTGATAGTAGCAATTTTATTTTCACTTGGGATCGTGCAAATCCTCAGTTTCAGAGCCCCTTCCTGAAGGAAATGGAAGACTGTCCCCTTGGGAAGAGCAGGAGAAATATATTCCGCACAGAGACACTGCATTTTACAGCTATGTCTTTCATCTTTTTTGAGCTGATTACAGGTGTTTGTACAGTTTTCTAATTGTTTTTTGAGCGAAGCAATGAGATTAGGATCAGAAGAAATAGCATTTTCTGCAATGTTTTGATTTCCTGCAGGAAACTGTGAAGGAGAAGCCTGTTGGATGAGTGTGCTATTTTGAAGAATATCAACGATCTGATTTTCCAATTCTTGTTCTGAAACTTCAAGAGGACTAAACCCCTGTTCTTCTGCAAAAGTATTAGCTTCCTCTAGCAAAGGACTACCGACAATACTACAATAATTGATAAAAGCAGAAGAAACCTGAGTAGGAGAAAGGTTTGAATGATTCCCTTGAATAAAAGCATTGATCTCAGAATCGGTTGTCACTCACAAGGTACTGGTCCCTCCTAAAAATCCAGTTGTAGCTCCGAAACTTCATCCATTTCCTTGGTTTATTCATAAGAACAATCAAGATGCAGTTCCCATACCTGCAGCACTTCAGTTTCAAAGAGTTGCTCAAGAAGAGTTGGATACCGAAGGATCTGTACTTGGAAGTCTATAGAAAAGAAGTGAAGAAAGTTCTTTCCCAAATACTTTAGGATCTTCAAAAAGAATCCTTGCTATCTCTCAGAGGTCATGAAGAAGATCGTAGCTTGAATCTTCAAGACTTCCGTTTTGATAACGATCATTTCCAAGATTAGATTCTTGAACGAGAAGTTTCCTTTCTTCCTGTTCTAGTCCTAAAAGGTAGTTTTGATATACAATATCTTCACATTTTTTATTGAGATTGAGATTTGTTGCCCCCTCAAAGCAACTTGTCAGTTTTTTACAACTATTTTGATAGTGAGCTCTCGTTGGAAGCAGAGAAGAATCAAGGCGATTTCTCAGATTCTCAGCAAAAGTCTTATCAAGAAAAAAAAGAATTGAAGAAAGCTCTTCTGAACTCAGTGCACAGTTTTCATATTTCTGAGCAAGAAGAAGCTTAGTCGTATTGATGCCTTGAAGAATCGCTGTTCGCTTTTTAAGTTCATAGTCCCTCCTGTTTTTTCAAAAAATATCGGTTGGGAGCTGCTGTTCTGAAAGAGTGGTCTGATATTTTTTGCTAGCGTATTCAGAAGAAAGCTTGAGCTGAGAAGCTAAAAAATCTGACAAAGACTCGGGTCCAAATCCCCAGCTTTGAGCAGTCGTTAGTCATGGAGCCAATAGAAGCCCCCCAATACAAATTAGAGAAATTCTCCCGAAAGAATTCGCTCATATTCTGATTTTACTTATTGGATTGAACATTTCTCAGTTTATAATAAAGCGAATAAAAAGGAGGAACAATTTTACTGAGGGAATCATTTCTAAAGCGAAGAAGTCCCTCTTGATAAGTGAGGAATCAAACATGGAGAGAATAGCTTGAAGCTATAGCACTAAGCTCTCCAAGACTCTGATTCGTTATGTGTTGGAGTTTGCTCGGATTTTTATTATGTTGACTAATTTCATCATAAAGCTCTGGACTCGCCGTAGCTCTCTGAGAAAGAATTTGCGCAGTATAGGTAGAAAAAATAGTGTATCGCGTGAGCTCGTTATAGACAAGCTTTACAAAAGAAGAAAGTCCATCATCAGTTGCTCCCAAGGTTCAGCAAAGGAGATAATTCTTATGGGAATCTTTACAGAGACTAAATTCAGACTTTTTTTTATTGTCTTTGCCTTTTACTGCATTGTAAAGTTTTGAACTTTCAAGAAACTGAAAAGCCTGAATGGTCGGAATAAAAGCTCTCATCTGCTTCTTCATACGATCGCAAGTTTTCGTATACGGACGAGTTTTATGATCACAAAATTCTGGAATTCAAAATTTTTCTAGAGCATAGGCATTGATTCTCTGATAGAGTAAACGCTCATCATTGATTGTTTCTTGGGTAAGTCAGAAAACCTCAGCAAGCCTTAGTGTAAAAAGCTCAGACAAAAGCTGACTAAGAATCGATTCTCAGATTTGTGCTAAATTGCAGTCTTCTTCATATTTTTTTTGACAAGCAAGGGGACTGATTTTTTTGAAAGAAAAAGTACGAAGATAATCTTTCACCTCATCACTAGGTTTATACTGAAGCCCATTATTATTACAGAGAATCGCAAGAAAAACAGATTCAGAACTCTCATACGCTTCTAACTGTGATGAAAATGTCTGCTTCCACTCTGGATCAAGCACCAATCTACAAAATGACTGCACTATGGATTCTTTACTTTCAATGCTTACATTACTTTCAAAAAAATCATTGAGCCGATGAGTAGCTCTTGTTTCCGTTCAAAAAAACGCCAATGGAAGTCCTAGTCCTAGAATGAGGAGAGCCTGGAAATATCTTTTTTTCATCATAATTGAACGAAGAATAAATTATTGGATATAACATCCCTCAAAGCCTTTATTAGAGCACTGATAACTACAAACAGCATCGAGTGTTTTTCTAAGATGATTGTCTTTATTTCCAATACTCGCCGTTAAATTCTCCAGAAGAATAGAAAGCTGTCAAAACTGATACCCAAGTTCATTAGACATTGAGAAAAAACTAATCTCTTCTGCTTCTGCTCTAGCATTTCAAAGCTGCTGAAGGTTAGAAGCAAGCGTCCTAGTAAATTCAGTATCAAGGTAGGCTTGCTGAGGTGGATTATCCCCATCAAAAAGCTTCCTAAAAAATCTTTTGAGTCCATTTTCTGAGTTCGGATCTTTCTGCTGAATAGTACTATATCATGCGCTTGTGTTTTTTCAGAGTGAATTTATACTTTGAGTATAAGATCTTCGTTGATTTCTAGTGCTCTTGCTAAGGGAAAGAAGAGAAAGAGAGTCTTCCTTGGTCATCTTTGTCGTATCAAGCCCATAAATTCCTCTCAAAAGAATTTTTTCTCTTTCTGTTAAATGAGCGTCGTTTGCTTGACCCTTAATATTGGATCAAACTCCTGAAGGAAACTGAAGCAAAGCATCAGCAAGATTTTTTGAAGCTTGTTGAATAGTTTTTCGACTAGATAAACCTTGATTTTTCGTAGTACCAGCTAAAAGAGAAAGCGTATTGGTCAATGAGTTCCAGCTTGTACTACACTTAAATCCAAGCGTCCATCTCGTGCAACGGTAGTCAGTATCTAGCTTTTCTATCCAAACATTGTTTAGAGAGAGTCCCTGTTCCTGAAAGCGCTGTAGGGGTGCTATCGTATTGTAGGCTAGAAAAGCTTTTAGCGCAATATTGATTTTTACAAGAAGAGAAATCAGATCCATAGAGCGAAGAGAGCTACTAAAACCCGCAGTCCCGTTCAAAAGTCCCTTGCTTTCATAGCTTTTCAAAAGTTGCTTGAGTGCTGTAGTATCAGAAATCGTCCTCGCTATCTCTCCAGCCTGTCCGAGATGATAGGCAGTTTGATTCAGCTTTCGTTCAATATCCAAAAGCTTCGCCCAATCTCTCACAATTGGTCTATCGTGCAATAAAATCGTTAATCCTACCGAATTATCAGCAAGCGTTGAAAGTCCCGCAAGCTCAAAAAGGAAAGCTGAAGTAATCAGTGCAGTTGCTGACCTGACATTTGCAGTATAAAAAATCTTCAGTGCTTGTCCTGCTAAACTATCATCAAAATTTTTAATCCCCTCAAGTTTGAGGAGTTCATTGGTAAAGATTCCTCATTCACCCTCGCTTACGGTTTCGTTTGCGGTTTTGAAAGGATGCGTTTGGATCAAGGCTGCCACCTCTCTCTGAAAATCCAGGTAAAGTGCCATCGTTTCTGGAGTCGCTCAGCAAACAGGAGGATTGGCTTCACATTTTGGAGCTTCCTGTGCAAAGCCTCATCAAAAATATGGCATCAAAAGCTGAATGCTTAGACTAAGGATCAGAATTTTACTTATGATTTTTTTCATCGCCTGCCGAGAGTAAAAGTTGCTCAACTAAAGGATGCCTATTTCTCCTTGCAAAAAGGGGATTTTTCTTTATATACTAAATTCAGACTTTTTATCAAGTAAAAGAAGACAAAAGATGGAGCTTTCAATCTACGAACAACAGATGAAAAAAGCAATTGC
>JBHAST010000063.1:0-40466 GCA_041831495.1 bacterium
AAGCCTAGAAAAAAACTTGGCTACCAAACAGCAGAAGAACTGTTTGGTAGCCAAGTTCAGAAGAAGGGATAACAAATAAGAAAACACAATTATTACCTGTAATTAACTATGGAATGGTGCTTTTTGGTTGAAAATTAACAATTTTTCCTTTGCAAGAGATTGAGAAATTCCAAAATCAGGAAAACTTAACTTTAGCATTGCATTTCTTGAAGGCATTATTATATTTATTTTTGTATTTTATTGTTTACGATACTCATGTCAGAAACCGAGCTCCTTATCAAGGAATATTCCAAAAATCCGCTCTGCAACTATGAAATGCAGGACCCTGATATCAGTAGGCATGAGGGGAATTTTATCTGTGGAGATGATATTACCGTTTATCTAAAAATTCAAGAAAATACAATCTCAGCATTTAGCTATGATGGAAATCCAAGCACCGTAACCCTTGCAGCTGCGAGCTTTCTTTCCGAATTCCTCCTTTGAGCTTCATTAGATGAAATTCTGACTTGGAACTATGAAACCTTTATGGAAAAGGGATTTGAGGTTTCTCCGAGAAGAAAAAGGGCAGCGGTAATCGCCCTCCTCGCAGTAAGAAATGCTATCCATAAGTATCGTGGAGAAGATCAAGAAGATGACTTTGATGATCTCTTGAATTAAGCCACTTCATTCCTCATTCAGCACCAATTTTCTTTGCATGAAAAAAATGCACAATTCCTCTCTAGCCACTAAGGCAGAGGAAAATCCTTTGTAAAAAGCTGAATCTGTTTTTTGAGTTCCTCAAGAACACTCTGATCTTTACGATTACGGATTGCCTTATCGATGAAAAGGACGATTTTTCTCACATCTTCTTCAAGCACTCCTCTTGTGGTCATCGCTCAAATTCAGATTCTCACACCAGAAGGACGGAAAGGCGGGCGAGGATCATTGGGAATGAGCGACTTGGAAACGGAGATACCGACCTGATCAAGGAGCTTTTCCACTTCTGCTCCATCAAACTTCTCTTTTGAAAAATCCAAGATCAACATATGATTATCGGTTCATCAAGTTACGAGAGTATAACCGAGATTGAGGAAGCTGTGTGCCATAATCTCAGCATTTTTGAGGGTTTGCTTGGCATAATGCTGAAAACATGGAGTCTGTACCTCTCCAAGCGCAACGGCAATCGCCGCAATCGTATTCATATGCGGTCAACCTTGCATTCATGGGAACACTGCACGGTCAATCCTTGTTGGGAGATTTTCTATCGTTGGTTCAGGCTTTTGGAGGGGATTTCAGACTTTTCCTTTACTGAGAATCAAAGCCCCTCTCGGGCCACGAAGCGATTTATGGGTCGTTGTCATCATCGCATGGAATCCGTAATCAAGCGGATTTTTGAGCAAACCTGCTGCGATAAAACCTCCGATATGAGAAACATCAGCATAGGCAATCGCCCCCACTTCCTGAGCAATCTCTGCAAATTTCGCATAATCAAGCTCCCTTGGATATGCACTAAATCCAGCTAAAACCACCTTTGGACGATGCTGAAGGGCTAGAGAGCGGACTTGCTCAAAATCGATCGTTCCATCAGGTAAAGTTCCGTAGCGGTAAAAGTTGAAAATTTTAGAAAAAAAAGTCACGGGAGAGCCGTGGGTGAGATGCCCTCAATGCCCCATTTCAAGTCCGAGAATCGCATCTCAAGGCTCCATAGCCGCAGTATAGAAGCAGAGATTTGCTGCTGCTCCAGAAAGTGCTTGTACACTCGCATGATCCGCATGAAAAATTGCTTTTGCTCTCTCTATTGCGAGCGTTTCGAGCTTGTCGGTGTTTTCCTGTCAGCCGTAGTATCTTTTTCATGGGAAACCTTCAGCATATTTATTGGCAAAAACGGAAGCCTGAACCTGAAGCACGGCAGGAGATTGGTAGTTTTCACTGGCGATGAGTTCAATGCCTACAGATTGCCTCTGTTCTTCGGATTGGATCAGCTTTTGGATTTCTTTGTCGTTAATGGGATTTTGCATTAGGGGCTTGTGGATTTAGGTAAAGGGTTGATGTTTAGTGTATAATAGTTATCTTGTAAGCGAAATTGTAGTGTTGCATAGATAAGCTTACACATTGACTGGAGAATAGTGAAATGATGAGCTTTTTCAAGGGCGTTAGCCCTTGCATTGCATAGAAATCTACATTTTTCTTCTTTTAAATTCTTTTATTCTTCAAATGATTTGCAAGATTGGCGAAGATCAGCTTTTGCGTATTCCTATTTTTGATGTCTCCCAAAACCCAGTCTAGGGCTAATTGCAGAAGTTCTCCGATGATTTTTCCAGGTTTAAGCTTAAAATGTTCCATAAGGTCTTTCCCTTTTACTGCGAGGTCCTTGGAGGTAAACTGTCCTTCTTCGTTTTCTAGCTTTACAAGCAGCTCTTTGAGGTATCGGGAATCGCTGAGATCGCTTGCATTTTGGAGGGGGTTATACATTCCCATTCTATCGGCGATATTGATATCTAGAAGATTATTAACCTTTTCAAAACCGTTTTCTGAAAGCAGTTTTCTGAGTTTTTTTTCTCGGTTCTGAGGATGTGCGAGCAGAATCTCTCCAGGAGTGTGGTGCTCTCTGATATATCGCTGAATCTCCTCAATTTCTTTATTGGAGAAGCCAAGTTTTTTAAAGTCTTCTTTTGCGAGTTCTGCTCCACTGATTCTGTGATTGAGAGGACCTGCGAGGAGAAGTCTGATTTCTTCTTTTGAAAGATTCTTCCCATATTCCGCATATTGACCGACTTTCCCAACGTCGTGATAGAGCATTGAAAATCTGACCAAAGGATTGGAATTGATCGCTTGGAGATGGTAGAGCGTAAGCAGGATATGTGAATATACATCAAAAGGATGATATCTGATCGGCTGATCCACGTGTTTCGTTAGTGCTAATGCTGGGAAAACCAGTGGTAAAAGTTCCGCCTCATCAATTAATGCGACCATCGCAAAAGGATTTCCATTGGTGAAGGATTTCATCAGTTCTTCTCTGATTCTTTCTTTTGCGATATTAGCGAGGAGTTTGTGATTGTTTTTGATGGATTTTCGGGTTTCCGTTTCAAAATCAAAAAGTCTGATTTTTTGCATAGGATCAGCTTTCTTTTTTTTGTTGTGCTGAAGCAGTTTGTGATTGATGACATTCACGAATCTCAATGCCCTGAGCAGTCTCAAAGCATCTTCTTGGAATCTCGTATCAGGATTTCCGACCGTTTGGAGTTTTTTGAGCAACAAATCTTGAAGTCATTGTGCTGGATCTATGAGCATATTGAGCTGAATATGGCTTTTTCACTGACCTTTCCCTTCTCAAAAAACATAAGCTAAACGTTGAATATCTAGCAAATAATAGAGAAAATCTGAATCTAATTTTCCTTTTGGAAAGAGCTGAGAAATCAGCTTTTGATCTTGGATAATGAGCGTTGTGGTATTGCTAAGGTAAAGAAAGCCCTCTTTTTCAAGAATTTTGATAAGCTCGGCTTCGTTAAGGTTTTTTTCGGTTTCGTAACTCGGAGCTTTTAGTAATTTAGTGCAATAATAGATCGCATTAATCCTAAAATCTCTCCTTTGAAAGTCCAAAAGCAGATCATCACTCCAAAAAATCTCCTCAGGATGACGAAAATCCGCATAGCCTGTTTCAGCACGAAGCGGGGTAATCTCGTATTTGATCTCGGTTTTCTGGTCTTTTGGGATTAAGGTAATGGTTCAAAACTTCTCTGTGATGAAGTGAGAAAGTCAGTCTTTTTCTATTTTATTATAGATTTCAAGTGGATTCCCAGTCAGAGTGATGTCAATATCTTTCGGTGCTTTTGTCAGCCCGAGCACAAGATCTCTCACGCATCCACCAACGAGGAAAAAATCTGAATGTTGAAGCTTTTTGCTCAGAAAATGATGATGCTTTGCGAGGCTTTTTAAGGAGTGAAAATGAAAAGTCATTTTTTGTGTTGCATTTGTAAGGTAAATCGTTATATTCGTTTTCGTTGCAAGTGGTTGGGAGTGTAGCTTAGTTGGTAGAGCAGGTCCCTCTTAAGGACAAGGTCGTGGGTTCGAATCCCACCCCTCCCAAAGTCTGATTCTTAATATACATATTGGACTTTTGAATGCAATGAAAATTGTTAAAGAATGCGTTGTCTCTGGTCAGCGTTTTTTTCTTTTTTGTGAAAATGGAGAAAATTCTGATGATTTATTCTGGCTTTTTCTTTGAAGATTCTTATAGTGAAGAGACTTTTATTTCTCGTGGCGCTGAAAATGCGAAAGAAAGGGCGATTGCTCGTGATGATCTTTTTTTCTGGGATGGGAATGGCTTCAGCATCAGGCTTCCCTTTTTTTCTTGGACAAGGGAAAATCTCGCCTTTAACTGCTCAGGCTCCGATGAATTGTGAGCAGTATGAGCGCAAAGATGAGAAAATTCTGGTCAATCCGACCTGTATTCTTGAGGGGAAACTTCCTCAGCTAAGCCTCAAAGATCGTATTGATGCGGTTTGGAGCAGAATTTCTAGCGTAGGGACAGGCTATCTTTCTCATCAAGCTTTTGCAGTGTATCGTCCAGAATCGGTAGTGCTTCAGCCAGGAGAAGCGTTATTTCCGCTTTCTGAGCAGAGGAGAAGTGCATTGCTTTCTGCACAGAAAAAAAACAAAAAAGCTGAACTCCCACTTTCACTTTTCGCTGAAAATGCTAGATCAAGTCTTGCTTTTTTTGTCTCAGATAAGGATATTACTCAGCTTAAGCCTTGCACGAGGACGAATTATCTCCTTGCCTTTGAAAATCTTGATGGGAAGAGGATCAAAGCGGGTTCAGAATTTAATTTTAATCATTATCTTTTTGGATTAAGAGGCTATTGTCAGGGGCAGGGAGGATTGGATTTGAAGTTTTATGGTGGGGTTTGTGGGGTCTCTTCTCAGCTTTTTAGAGCTGCTTTGACCAGTCCGA
The DNA here is from genome assembly GCA_041831495.1 of bacterium. Taxonomy (GTDB): domain Bacteria; phylum Patescibacteriota; class Gracilibacteria; order Absconditabacterales; family Absconditicoccaceae; genus HOT-345. Next base: position 4,931 of record JBHAST010000063.1, read on the forward strand.
TCCTACAAGTCCCTTTGAGACGAGGGCATAATGAGCGATTTAGTGCTTACTATGGCGATTCGGTGGAGGGCGATGATGCGGCAGTTTATGAAACGAGCAAGCAGTTCATTATTCACAATGTTTCGGATTATGATTTGTTTATCAAAACTTTGCAGCAAGGTCAGAAAACTTTTCTTGTGATGGTTACGGATCAAAAAGCTGTGGCTGGAAAATGGGTGGAGGTGCAGAAAGTCTACGATGCTCCCTTGCAGGTTCAGCTTATTAAGCAGGTCTATCAAAAGTGGACGACTTCACCAAAGGCATTTACTTGGTTTCCCTCTTTTCCAAAGGTTTCCTCGGCTTCAGAAAAAATAGAAAACATCGCTTCAGAACGCTTTGTTTCTCGTTATCTCAAGATCAATCGTGAACTGCGTTAGTTGGGGTTTACATTTCTTTGATGACCCATTTCATGACTTCAGCGAGTTGGTCTTTTTCTAGTTTGTGAGGGTAGGTTTTGAGCACTTCTTTGATGCGAGCTGCTTCATAACCGAGATTTTGGAGTGATTTTACGACCGCCTTAAACAGTTTTTGATTCTGATCCATGCCGATCGCTTCCGTGAGTTGAAAACTGCCCTTGAGCTCCAAAATAATCTTTTTGGCAAGTTTTGGTCAGATGCCAGGGATACTCTGAAAAACCTTACTATCAAGCTGATCTATTGCATTTGCGAGATCTGAAATCGGAATTTGCACGATTTGAAAAGCGGTTTTAGGTCAAACTCCAGAAATTTTCAGCATTTTTTCAAAAGCTTCCTTCTGCTCAAAGGTATCAAAAGCAAAATAAAAAACTGATTTTTTTTGATCGTCCAAATAAGGATAGAGAAAAAAATCTCCCTTTTTCTGTGTTCCCGCGTAATTTACTTGGACTCAAAAGCTTGAATTAACGAGAAAAGATTCAGATTTTATTTTTTTGAGTTCTCCTGTAAAGTAATGAAACATAAGATGAGAAGCGAAAAATAAAAGTGGTGGTTTTGTCATTGTAAGCGAACAAAGCAGATGAAGGAATCTAGTTCTTTTTTTATGTCATTGCGAGCAAAGCGAAGCAATCCAGATAAAGAAGTTCTTTTTTTTACCTAGATCACTTCACCTTCGGTTCGTGATGATGACTATTGTGAACGAGTAATCTAGTTTCCGATTTGGAGTATAGCAATCTTTCAATTGAAATCAAACCGAAAAAAAGTATAGTTCAAGACTAGAGATTTTACCTTTTATAAAAAATAATGCATTTAGTTCACGACATTCCCACTTTTGTAAATCAGCAAAAAGGCTATATCAATGTAGTCGTTGATGTTCCGAAAGGTTCAAATAATAAGTATGAATACGATCATGATTTGGGATGTTTCAGACTTGATCGTGTGATTCATAGCAGTATGTACTATCCTGTAGATTATGGATTTATTCCACAAACCCTTTCTGAAGATGGAGATCCTTGTGATGTTTGTCTGCTTACGACCAATCCTACGTTTACGGGTTGTTTAATCAAAGCGAGACCGATTGGAATTCTCTATACTTCTGATAATGCAGGAGATGACCCAAAGATTATCGCAGTTCCTACCAGTGATGTAGACCCAAGGCGAGATGAAATTCATCATATTGATGATCTCGGACATCATATGAAAGAGGAATTGTTTACGCTATTCAAGCAGATTAAATTCCTTGAGCACGAAAAATATGATAAAGTGGAAGTAAAAGGGTTTGGAAGTATTTTAGAAGCTCAGCAGGAAGTTTTAACTTCTATGGAAAGATACTTCAAAACCAATAAATAAGATTTAATCATAAATTATAAACCTTATGACCAGCAAAACAAAGAAAAAAACTGACTACAAAAGAGTCTTTCAATTTGCCTGGAAAACCTATCGTCAATTTCCTTGGCTTGCAATTGGAAGTCTGGTTTCAAGATTAGTATCAACAGTTATTTTCCTGATCCCACCTTTGTTTTACAAAGAAATCATTGATCTCCTCTCTTCAACAACAGGAATCCAAGAAGAACTAATGCTCAATGCAATCTGAGTTTTAATGATTATTTTCTGGCTCAAGTTCGGAGGATTTTTACTGTTTAGAGCTTATGATTTCCAGGGAATCGCGCTTGAAATGAATATTCAGGAGTGGCTTAATAACTTTTTCCTCAAAAAGCTGCAGTATCATTCCTACAAATTCTTCTCGGAAAATATGAGTGGTTCTCTTATTAGTAAATTTAGAAAAGGAGTCTCTGCGTTTGAAAAATTGACAGATATTTTTGCATGGAGGTTTCTGCCTTTTGTAAGTAATGTATTGATTATCTTGATTATTATAGGACAGCAAAATTTTTGGATCAGTTTTTGAGTTTTAGGAGTTATTATCGTCTTTTCTGCAGTGCAATATTGGCTTTATAGCTATATTCAACCCTATCAAGAAAAGGCAAACGCTCTAGATAGTGAACAGGGAGGACTGCTTTCAGATTTGATTGTAAATAATTACACGATAAAACTCTTCGCAACAGAACAGAGAGAAGAAAAACAGTACTGAAAACTCAATCATGATGCTGCTTCTGCTAGAAAAATTCAATATTATAAATCAATTTGGATTCGGGGAAGTGCAGGATTTATTTCTCTTTTGTTAGAAATCGGGATTATGTATCTAGCGATTCGTATGCGAGGAAGCTGAGCTATTTCACTGGGAATGATTGTTCTTTTGCAGACCTATATTTTGAGAGTAATTGATTTTTTACGAGAAATTGGGCAAACGCTTCGTCAAACCTTTGTTGCAATAAGTGAGGCATCGGAAATGTTAGAAATCATTGATATGCCCCACGAAATTCAAGATAAAACCTCTAAAAAGCTGAAACTCCAACACTGAGAAATTACCTTTCAAAAGGTCAACTTTAGCTATGGAGAGCATCAGATTTTTAAAGATTTAGACCTCCATATCAAACCAGGAGAAAGAGTTGCTCTGGTCTGAGAATCTGGAAGCGGGAAAACAACCGTTACCAAGCTTTTATTCAGACTTTATGATATTCAAGGCTGAGAAATCCTCATTGATCACCAGAATATTGCTGAAGTTACACAAGCGTCGCTCAGAGGAGAGATGTCCATGATTCCGCAGGATCCGATTCTGTTTCATAGAAGTATCAAAGAAAATATCGCCTATGGAAAGCCAAATGCTAGTGATGAAGAAATCATTGCAGCAGCAAAAATGGCAAGATGTCACGAATTCATCTCACATCTCAAAGATGGCTATGAAACGCTGGTCGGAGAGAGAGGAGTGAAACTTTCGTGAGGAGAAAGGCAGAGAGTAGCAATTGCGAGAGCAATCCTTGAAAATAAGCAAATCATCGTGATGGACGAGGCAACTTCTGCACTGGATAGTGAGTCAGAATTCCTTATTCAAGAAGCGATGGAAGAACTCATGCAACATAAAACCGTTTTGATTATTGCTCACAGACTTTCAACGATTATGAAGATGGATAAAATTATTGTGATGGATCAAGGGAAAGTCGTAGAAAAAGGCTCTCACAAAGAGCTCCTTGCAAAAACAGACGGAATCTATAAAAAGTTACGAGATATTCAATCTGGTGGATTTATTGGCTAGGAGCTTGGTAGATTTTATTTTCAGCAGTATGCGATGAAAAAATACGCTAAACTCCTGATAAAAATGTTGATTGGAGTTGTTTTGAGCTTGCTGGGGATTGCTATGTTAGACTTTCAAATCATTACCAGCACCAAAAATCAGATTTTTTCTCTTCTTTCGCAAGAACTTTCAATGACAGGTGTAATTTTGGTTCCTTGAGCATGAATTTATGGCGATCAACCTTGAAAAATCTATCAAGAAAGACTCAATACTGCGCTTCAGCTCCTTGAAACCAATCCACAACTCAAGATTATTATCAGTGCTGATAATAGCAAGGAAAGCTATAACGAAACCGCTGTTGGCTTGCACTATCTCCTCAATCATAAGGTCAATACTGGGAAAGTGTTTCTAGATTTTGCAGGATTTGATACCTATGATAGCATCTATCGTGCAAAGGCAATTTTTCAGGCAGAAAAACTGATTATTGTTTCGCAGGAGTTTGCCTTGCCGAGAGCCTTATTTATCGCAAATCAGCTTAATATTCCAGCGATTTGAGTAATCGCATGATCAGAGAAAGTCAGCTTTCGTAATTTTGTGAGAGAGAAATTTGCAAATGTGAAAGCGCTGATTGAAAGCTCGCTCAAGCTCAAGCCGCATTTCCTCGGAGATGCGATTCCTTTGAGCTGAAGAAGCAATAGCCGAGAAGTACTTCTTAATCGCTAACTCTCTGAAGAAAGAGATAAAAATAATTCAGCCTTTTTCAAAGAAAAATAATCTAAGCTCCGTAAAGTGCCTGTAAAACTTCCTGCTTGATTTCTTCGCTTTTTGGAAGAGATTTTCCCTTAAAAAGCCAAGTTTGAGTGATCAATATAATCAAAGTCAATAAAGGTCACTGATCAATCGGTACATTATCATGATAGACTTCAGAAATACGCCCAAGATAGGAGATATAAGCTTTAAGCGAAGATCAGGCTTCTTTTGCTCCAAGCTGATCATAAAATCCGAGAATATGAAACTTTTCTGCATCATCAAGGAAAAAGGGAACGAAAAAACCAACAATAACATAGGTATTGATATCTTTTCTCAGGTAAGTAATCTGATTTTTTGGATTAGTTGTTTTAAAAAAGGTCGCAACCATTGCTTGAATCAGTTCTTCATTGTCTATTGTCCTCATCAGCAAGGTCAAAAAATTTCCAAGCTGAGTGTTGATTGCTTTATCCTTTTTGATTTGCTGAGCGATCTGTTTCGCTTGTTTCCCCTGAGCTTGGATGCGCTGGACGGCTTCTTCAGTAACCTGATTGACATCGCTTCTCACATTTCCTAAATCCTCAACTCCCGTAAATGCTTCACTCATCCCGCGTTTTCCCAAAAAAATAAAAAGTCTGACACTAATGTATGGTTTTTTCCTTGAAATTCAAATCCAATTCATTATACACAGCACTATCGCACTTTGGTGAGGTGGATGAGTGGTCGAAATCAGCTCACTGCTAACGAGTCAGGCGAGAGATCGCCTCGAGGGTTCGAATCCCTCCCTCACCGAATGCAAAAAACATGGCACTATAGCTCAGTTGGTTAGAGCGCGCCTCTCATAAGGGCGAGGTCGGTGGTTCAAATCTACCTAGTGCCAAGATTAAGATCATCTCAACAAGTCATTCAGATATTTTATTTATTTGCAAAGTGGATTATGGCCGCAAAAAAGAAGTGAGGAGTGATAAAAGTAGCTATGGTATGTAGTGAGTGTAAAGCTACAAACTATTTTACTAGCATCAACAAAGCAGTTACTCCTAAGCTTGCTCAAAGTAAATACTGCAAGCACTGCAAAAAACATACTGAACACACTTCCAAAGAAAAATTGAAGTAATTGATCAGATTTTTAGTTTTTTTATCGTACTCCTAGCATGTTAACGATTAGATTATCAAGACATGGAAGATCTAAAAGACCTTTCTATAGAATTGTTTTGACCGAGCATACCAAACCTGCAAAATTTGGATATAAAGAAGTTCTTGGTTCTTACGATCCTTTGCATCATAAACTTGAGGCAAATGTAGAAGCAATCAAAGCTTGGGTTTCAAAAGGTTCTCAAATGTCAGAGAGAGTTGCAAAAATGCTCTACAAAGAAACCAATGATAAGCTTTTTCAGAAGTTCTTTGAACTCAGAGAGAGAAAGAGTTTACCGAAAAACGCTGATAAATAATTCCTTGAGAAAATCCGCTATGGATTTTTTCTTTAACTTTAGCCTTCTATCAAGCACCCAATATGCCAGATATTTACCAGCAGGGAGGATTTGAAGAAATCGTGCTCTATGCACTCGGAGCGATCGTTTTGATTATTAGTTGAGGATGTATTTATGCTTTCTTGAGGGCGATCTTTCTCTTCATTTTTTCCAAAGGAGATGAAAAAGAAATCAAATCTGCTTGGAGTAGCATTAGATATATGATTTTGGGAATGTTTTTTACAGTAATGCTCCTTTTTGTCTCTCCAACGCTCCTCAAATTTATGAATGTCCAAGGTGCAGATAAATATACCCCAAAAGCAATCTTTACCTATATGGGAAAAATTCTCGGACACATTGGGAAACTCGGAAATATCATCAAAGAATCTCAAACTGCAAACCAATACAATGGAACGCTCTACTACAATCTAAACGAAAATCCTTATAGTCTATAGAGAAATATTCATTTTGACAGCTTATGAAAGGCTGTCTTTTTTTTGAGAAAAAATTTTCCTTTTCTGGTTGTAATTTTAGGAGGAAACACTAGACTGAAATCTGATTTTTTATCTTTTTTAGAAGGAAACGATGAACTACTATACGCGCGCCCTTGATGAACACAAAAAATACCAAGGGAAAGTTTGAATTACCTCCAGAGTGCCTTTGGAAACCAGAGACGACCTTTCCACCTATTATAGTCCTGGTGTGGCTCAGCCTTGTTTGGAAATCGCAGAAAATCCAGAGAAAGCCTATGATTATACCTGGAAAGGAAGAAGCATTGCCGTTGTAAGCGATGGAACCGCGGTTCTTGGACTTGGAAATATCGGTGGACTTGCTGGGTTGCCGGTTATGGAGGGGAAAGCGGTGCTTTTTAAGGCGTTTGGTGGCGTTGATGCGATTCCGATCGTGCTTGATACGCAGGATCCTGAGGAGATTATCAAAACCATTGAACATATTGCTCCGAGTTTCTGAGGAATCAACTTGGAAGATATTTCAGCTCCGAACTGCTTTTATATTGAAGAAGAGCTCAAAAAAAGGCTTAATATACCTGTTTTTCATGATGATCAGCATGGAACGGCGATTGTGGTGCTTGCAGGACTGATCAATGCCCTCAAAATCACAAAAAAAGAAATCTGATCGCTCAAGATTGTAATTGCTGGAGCTGGTGCAGCAGGACTCGCCATCGCGAAATTGCTCAAATCCTACGGTGCAAAATGGATCATCATTACCGATTCCAAAGGAGCGATCCATAATTGAAGATCAGATTTGAACCATTATAAACAGGAGCGAACCGCAACGAATCTCCAACAGGAACAAGGTGATTTGAAAGAGGTTCTGAAAGGAGCTGATGTCTTTGTCGGAGTAAGTAAGCCCAATCTCATCACTGCTGAGGAAGTAAAAACGATGAATTCTGATCCTATCATTTTTGCACTTTCCAATCCTGAACCTGAGATTCTCCCTGATGAAGCGAGAAAAGGTGGAGCAAGGATTATTGCAACAGGAAGATCGGACTTTCCAAATCAGATCAACAATGTTTTGGTCTTTCCTGGCTTGTTTAAGTGAATTTTGGAAGCTAGAATCCCACAAATCGAAGAAAAACACAAAATCGCAGCAGCTGAAGCCCTCGCAAAAATGGTAGCTAATCCAAGTCCAGAACTAATTATTCCTTCTGCATTAGATAAAAGCGTTGCAGAACAGGTTTCTGAAGCCGTAAAAAAAGCCTAATCTTTCTACAGAACTTCCCCCAAAATTAGAACTCACTCAAGAATATCTTTCTTTATCTCTCCACTCCCCTACTATGCTCAACTTCAGTCCCAAGCAGCTTACCTATATGAGTATCTTTTTGGCGATCGTGGTAATTCTCGCAACGATCGGATTTTTACTCTTTCCAAAGGTAATCACCAGGTGCGATCAGCGTTTTGCTTTTAAAGGAAAAGAATCCTGATGGAAAACAAAGCTCGCACTTTTTATCAATTACGCTATTACACCAACGAGCGTTATCCTCTTTTATGGACTTATTGCAATAGTCTTGCTCTTTACTATGCAGCGAAAAATCCTCGGAATCGGAGTCTCTAGTATTGGGATCAGCACGATTACCTTTTGGAGTCTCAAAAGAATCACCCAAAGACCCAGACCAGAACTTGCAAAAATCAGATTTCAAGATTATAGCTTCCCTAGCGGACATACTACAGCAGGGTTTGTATTTTTTCTGAGTTTAGCGCTCGCATTAGCTTGGATTTTAGGCATTCAGTCTTATGAATGGCTCTTCGTATTAGCATTAATTGGAGGAGGGATTATCGCACGAAGTAGACGATATCTGCATGTGCATTGGCTGAGCGACATTTTGATCGGTGCTGCACTAGGATGCGGATGTTTTCTCTTTTCGTATCTGCTTTTTTTCTATTTTGGAGATGCGATTTTCAAAGCGGTAGAACAGGTCTTTTTTAGCTTGTAAGGAAAGGAATGCGAGAGGCAATCATCATCGGAGCTGGAGCAAGCGGACTTTTCCTAGGAACGCAACTTCCCCAAGCACGAAAAAAGCTGATTCTTGAAAAAAGCTCCAATATCGGCACCAAAATTCTCCTCTCTGGGAAAGGCAGATGCAATTTTAGCAATCTCAGGGTTGAAGCGAGCCATTATCTCGGCGATCAAACCGAAAGACTGAATCCACTTTTTTCGCAGTTTGGCATCAAGGAAATGGTAGATTTCCTCGCTGAAAACGGCATTGAAAGCAAGGAAGAAGACAATGGAAGACTGCTTCTCAAGAGCAATAAAACTCGCGAACTCCTAGATTTTCTCATCAGTAAAAATCAGAAAAATCAGACCGAAATCCTCCTCAATCAGGAAGTAATGCATATTGAAAAAAAAGCTGACTGCTTCCTTGTGAAAACCGCTGAGCAAGAACGAAGAACGAAACGCGTCATCCTCGCGAGCGGAGGAAAAAGCTTTCCTAAACTCGGAGCTTCAGATTTTGCCTTTCAGTGCGCGAAAACTTTTGATCTCAAAACCAAAAATCCTGCTCCTGCCCTCTGCTGAATCTGCACCAAAGAAGAGCTCAGTTCACTCAGCGGAAGTGCGATTTCTGCGACCCTTCAGCTCAAAAATGGCAATCAAACGCTTTATGAACAGCAGGGAAATCTGCTCTTTACGCATTGGGGCGTTTCAGGACCTGCAGTTTTTAATGCCTCACTCTGGATCGGATATCAAGAGGTTGACTTTGAGAAAACGCTTCTCAAGATGACTTTTTCCCAAGACCAGCTTACCAAAAGGCTCGCAAGCTACCTCAAAGCCCCCAAAAGCCTCAAAACCTATACGATGACCCTTCATCCTCAAGCGCTAAGAAGCCGAGATGAAGCCAAAGTAATGAGCTGAGGAATTCTCTTTGAAGAAGTAAAAGAAAATTTTGAACTCAAAAAAGTCCCAGGAATGTTTGTACTTGGAGAAGCTTTGAATATCACAGGAGAAACAGGAGGTTTTAATCTCCAGCGATGCTGGACCTCAGCTTTTTGCTGTGGAAAAGCACTAAGACTAATGGATAATGAAAAAAAATAGAGAGCGAGTAACCCAAGAAAGAACACTCTCTATTTTTTCTGCAAATTGACTTGAAGAAATCATGGTAATTAGATAAAAAAGTTAGGATTGATCAGCTTTAAAATTACTCCAGAAGCCCCCAAAAGAGCCAGTCCATAGGCTACTTTTTTGATCAAATCCATTCCTTTTGAATAATTGCTCTTTTCAAATCCACCAGTTGTCATCATCACTCCTGCAACCACAATCATCAAGAGCGACATCACAAGAATAACGACCATTACAAGCTTCATAAGTCCTCCCATCAGATGAGGGAAAGCATTGAGCTGAGTTGTGGTAGAACTGGCAGTTGTTCCGATACAATCCCCCACGAAAGGCACCTTAGTATTGAGTTTTATTCCCTTACATACGCTATTTCCAGTCGCAAAAGCTGATCCTAATCCTACAAAAAACACACAACAAAGAAAAATCAGATTTTTAATTTTTTTCATACTTTTTTGGGAAGAACTAAAGCATTTCATTGATGACTTCATTTACTAGTGCAGTATCTAGTTCACTTTTATGGTTTGCCATCAATTCTTTCATCAAAAGCCCTCTTCCTGTTTTGAGATCCGAGATTCCCAAAGAAGAAAGGAGGGATGTCACCAACATTTTTGTCTGTTCTTTGCTAAGCATTGCGGGAAGATAACATTCCAGAATCTTTACTTTTTCCTGCTCCTCAGCAAGTTCCTCAGCTTTATTTGCTTTTTCTAAGAAAGAAATCGCCTCATTGAGAGATTTTACTTCCTTTTTTAGAATAGCAATGATCTCATCATCGTTAGGATCTCTTTGGAGCTCAATCTTTTTATTCTTTATCTGAGCAAGTACGAAATTCAGAGCCAGCTTTCTGATTTCTTGCCTCTCTTTCATTGAAACTTTATAGTCTTCAAGTATTTTTTCATAAATCATGGTCAAAGAATAAGGAAATAAAACAACCTTTTATCTGCAGAACTTATACTCAATTTAGGAAAAAATACAAATCATTCTTAGGTGCTTTTTTCTAAGAAAGTCTTGATTTTTCTCTGAGGATTGCCATACTTTCTGTTGATGAATTTCTCTCGTATTGAGAGATTTTTTATATTGACCACTGATAAATATGCAAGCTCAGGAAATTGAACAGATCAAAAACATTCTCATCAATATGGAAAACAGTCAAAAAAAAATCCCCTATCTCTCTGACCTTGAACAACATTCAGTCTTTTGAGCAATTTTTTCTCAACTCTCAAATCAAGAAAAGGCAGAAGTAGAGGGAATCATTTCAAGCCATCTCGCTGAAAAAATAGAATCAATCAAAAAAACCAAGGGAGGACAGCTTTTTGCAAGATTTGTTGATGCTCAACCTGAACTTTTTCAAGCCTTCCGTAGAGCAAATGACAGTCATTATCAAGGAGATGATTTTCAAACCTTAGGGAAAGCGGTAGAGACTGAAATGTTCAAACTTGAGGGCATTTTAACCGAAAAAATGCTCAAGCAAGAAAAGGGATTGGACAAGGTAGTTGATGCTTTTTACAACATTGTCTATCTTTTTTTTCCAAGATATAATGAAATTGATTAGCCCTACTTTCTAAAGAAACTTTTTCAAGTATTATTAAGTACTATTTCAAAAAAACCTGAAAGCTGGTTTGCAATCAGGATTTTTTTATTTTTTATATCTTATAACCATTTGTAGCTCTTGCTTGGTTCGTTTGCTTACTTGTTTGCTGTGCATATTTCCTTTTATGGACAGCATTGAAATAATTGACTAACACTTTTGCAAGTTCACTATCTTGCATTCCAAGAGCTTCTGCATAGCCCTTAAGACTAGAAACTTTCAAAACAGATTTGTCATGGTCTCCATTTTCAATCTCAATCCTTTGATTAAAAAGGTTATAAAAAGGACTTTCTTGTCAATCTGGATTTGGCATTAAGAGGGGTAGTTTTTCAACATGATAAGGAGCAAAGTCATCAGCTGATTTGTTTTTGATCGTTTCTCCGAGCTGTAATCCTCTATTGATAATATTCATTACTCCAAAAATAGCTTTCATCTTTTTGGTATTATATTCGCTATTAAGAAGAACTTTCTCCGCGTCCTTTTCTACTCAAAAGAGGAATTTTTTAGGAAACGCTTGATTCCCTACAAAAATTTGTCCTGTTTTGGGATTGAAATTTATGGTATTCTTATAAGAAAAAAGCTGAACGATTCCATTATTGATCTTGAGTTCAAGATTCCTTTCTCTTCTCAGTTCAGGATCTTCTTTACTTCCTTGCTCCAAATTCGCTTGAAAATCTAGGAAGTTCCCCTTTACCCATTGATGAAATACTTGATCTTGAGTTTCTTTTTTATCCTGAGCTTGCTTTACTTTGATTGATTCTTGCTTGTTAATTCAAGGTTCGCTTGATTTTTCATATTCAGGATTTTTTTCTGTTTTTAGTATATCAGCCTTTAGGCTTGATAACTCTTGTGTGGTGGCTCATTGATTCTCTCTTAGTCTGAGCTGATCGTGTTGTTCTCATTTCGGAACTTGATATTCCGTTCTGTTTTCTAAAGGCATGGTGTATTTGGTTAAAAAATAAAAAACACCCTTATATGTGGTGCTTATAAACTCAAATACTCAGCAGAGACCGCTTCATGTATTCTAGTTTCCACACATAAGAGTGTCTTTTCTAGAATCGCACAAAATGGTCTCTTGCTAAAGTATTGCTCCTGAGTTTTTTCTATTTGAGTTTATAAGCAAACTAAGTATAGCAAAAATTTTTGACTTTGCAAATTTTTTATGACTTTTTTTAGGAAATAAACCTTGCTTGATTTTTCGGTCGGCTTTTTTATACTTCTTGTGTTTTATCTTCATACTGGGCTTTGTTCAAGAAACAGCAGAGATTACAAGGGAAAGAAGTCAGATTTCTCACCAAAAAAAGACAAGTTTTTTCACAGGGTTTGTTTACGATTTTTTTCGTTGAGCAGTATCCTAATCGTCATTTTCATCAGCTTTCTTTTCATATTCCTTTGCTTGTTTCCAAGAGGGCAGTCGTAAGGCATAAAATCAAAAGAATTCTGATTCAGGCGTTTGAAAATCAGCTTCCAACCCTTGATTTTGGAGGAAAATTCTACAAATGTTTTATCACACTCCACAAGATGAAACTCGATCCGCTCCTCAAACTCTTAGCAGAAAAATCTCATACCAAGCTCAAAACCTACTTGCAAGACCAACATATTCAGACTTTTAGTTCTTTTGCACATTTCCTATGAAAAAAACTGCAACCGAAAAAACCGTTATCTCAGCCGAACATGCAGTAAACGAAAACGAAGTTTCGCTCTGCAAAACTCCCAAACCCCAGCAGGATATGCTTCAACTTACTACGAAGTCTATTGTAAAATTCTGGCTTTTTGGCTTGGTTTTTGTTTTCCTTGGTTATCTGCTGTTTTCTACCTTGGAGATGATATATGCCATTTTGACTGCGGTCATTATCGCGATTTCTATGGAAGGAATTATTCTTTCATTAGAAAAAAAGCTGAAAAGTAGAGGGCGAGCGATTGGGATTGGGTATGTAGTATTGATGGTGTTTCTGCTTTCTGGGCTGATTTTTGTAATTCCGTTCTTGATCTCTCAGGTTTCTCTTTTGATTACTTGGATTTCTTCAGTGGTAGTCAAACTCAAGGATTTTGTTCTTTATAGCACACGACCTGAGGTGATCAACCAGCTTTCTTGGCTTCCTGACTTCCTTAAATCTTATATTCTAGAGCATTGGTGAGAACTGGATTTGAATCAATCAGGTTTACAATCAGCTTTGCTTTCCAGCTTGAATACCTTATTAGATTCTTCAGTATTGTATCTGAAGCAGTTTTCTTCTGGGGTATTCATCTTTATCGGAAGCTTTTTCACGATGTTGACTCAGGTAACGATCATTTTTACTTTAGCAGTTTTTTTCTCCCTTGAAAAGAAATATTTTATTCATCTCGTCGCAAAAGGTGCTTCAGATGCTAAAAAAACAAAGGTGTATGAAAAAATAGATCGTGTATACGAAAAACTCTCGCTCTGGCTTAAAGCTAGACTTTTGCTGTCGCTGTTTGTTGCTGCTTCAACATGGCTTGCACTTCGGATTTTAGGGCTTTTTGGATTTGAGATTCCAAGCATCTTTTCGCTTTCTTTGATTACAGGATTACTTGATATTGTGCCGTATATTTGACCGCTTCTTGCCTTTATTCCACTCGTTGTTCTCGCTCTAATCCACAACGGAATCCGAGGAATGCTGATTGTTGGAGTGATTTTCCTTGTGATTCAGTGGATTCAGAACAATATTATCACGCCAATCCTTATGGAAAAGCAGCTTGGTGTTAATTCGTTGCTGATTTTAGTTGCGGCATTGCTCGGTGCGGTGATTATGGGCTTTTGGGGGATTATTCTTTCGGTTCCATTGGCAGTGATTGTCGGACTTTTCATAGATGAGGAGTAGTTTTTTATCTTTTATACTTACCAATCATGTCAATGGAACTCAAAATCTGATTTTATCAGCATTATAAAGGAAAACATTGCGAAGTTCTAGGGCTTGCCTTGCATAGTGAAACGGGAGAAGAGCTCGTGATTTATAGGAATTGTGAAGACTCTCAACAAGCAGGTGAGAGTGTACTTCGTGCGAGACCTTATGCGCTATTTGTGGAAACGCTTGAGCAAAATGGGGAGCAAATTCCTCGTTTCAAATATGTGGGAGATAAGCTTTAGTTCCTCCTTTCCAGTTAGTAATGAACAATCTAATTACTTCTCAGCTCCTTACGCTCAGAGATCCAAAAAATGCTCTTTTTATGCAAAAACTCATTCCGACAATCCCAGCAGAAACGATTCTCGGCACAAAAACTCCAATTCTGAGAAAAATGGCTAAACAGTATGCTAAAACTCCAGAATGTCAGCATTTTCTTAGTCGGCTTCCGCATTACTATCTTGAAGAAAATCTGCTTCATGGCTTTTTGATTGATCAGGTCAAAGATTTTGAGGGGGCTTTAGCCCTTACTGAAGCCTATTTACCCTTTCTGGATAACCGAGCTACTTGTGATCAGCTTAATCCGAGAGTGTTTAAAAAATATCCAGACCAGATCTATCAAAAAATAAAAATCTGGCTTCAAAGCGAGCAAGTCTATACTCAAAGATTTGCTATTGGACTTTTGCTCTCTCATTTCTTAGATCAAGAATTTAAGCCTGAGATGCTTGATCTGGTTGCTTCGGTGCATTCCGAGGAATATTATGTGCAGATGATACAGGCGTGGTATTTTGCGACCGCACTTGCGAAGCAGGAGAAAGCGACGCTTCCGCTCATTCAACGCCAAATTTTGAGTCCATTTGTGCAAAATAAAACTATTCAGAAAGCAAGGGAGAGTAGGAGAATTTCTGATGAGATGAAAGAGGAATTACTTGTTTGGAAGCTGAAAAGTTAGGGGAACTTGTGCTTGTTTTTTGAGATGAAAACGGTATTTTAGGATCAGCTTTTTTTTGATTTCTTTGAGGTTTTAAAAGCTAATTACCATACTTTATGTTTGAAGTTTTAAGATGATTAAGAAGTTTTCTCAACTGTTTTTACAGCTTTCTAGTTCTAATAAAGCTTTAGTTTATCTCAATTGGAGTTATGCTTTTTGTATGAATATTGCGGCGACTTTTGTAGGGATTTATGTGTATAAACTCAATCATTCTTTTGAAACCCTTATTCTTTTTTCTCTTATTTATTTTTCAGCTATTTTACTGGGATTTTCTGGGACTTGAAGTCTTGTTTCTAAGCTTCAAATCAATATTAAGTATCTGTTTTATTTTTCTTATGCTTCTTTTATTTTTGGCTATTTGCTGTTATTATTATGATGAGGAGAGAGCGCAGCTTTCCTTTATGGCGCTTGTTCTGGTTTGGGAGTCGGGCTTTATTTTAATGGGATTCATGTCCAAGAGCTCGCTAATATTCAGGATCAGGAGAGAGATTTCTATTCTTCTTTATTATCAATGGGGAAGTCACTAATTAAGGTAGTTACCCCCTTTTTGGTAGCTGCTCTCTTTCTTTTTGCAGAAGCTGTAGAGACCGATGCTTATTTGATGATTTTTTCACTGATTCCACTTTTGTTTTTGGCTTCTATGACTGCTATTCATAAGGTACCTGATTATGTTCCTCAAAAAATCCAAAGGGCAGATATAAAAAACTTTTTTAATATCAAAAAATACTGAATTGGACACTTGGTTTTTTTGATTACGGGGCTTCAAGATGCGATGCTTCATGTTATTTTGCCACTTATCGGATTTTTCCTCTTGAAAACCGAAGTTAATATTGGAATTTTCCAAGGAATATTAGGGCTTCTTTCCGTAGTTTTAGTAATGTGGCTTGCTCTCAAAAGGACATCAAAAAATAGATGAATTTATGTTCGTTTGTTTGGAGGCTTGCTCTTTGCAGTCTTTCTGCTTTTTGCTTTTCATTTCTCTCTTTGGGGCTATATTTTTTTCTCCTTGGTTCTCCTCATTTTACAGCCTCTTTATACTCCCTCTATTCATACTTATACTCTTATGCTCATGGATGCTATCAAAACAGAAACAAGTGATTTTTATCCTGCGATGATTATGAGAGAATTTTTGCTTTGACTTTGAAGAGTGCTTGTTCTTGGCGGACTTTTCGTGATTCTCAATATGACAGAAGTTAGTCCTGAACTTGTCCTTCAAGGTGGATTGCTTTGGATAGCTTTTATGTTTCTTGCTCATATTCTTACTCTCCATCTTTGGGAAAAGTATGAGCATAAGCCAAGTTAGTATTTTATTTACTTCTCTTTCTTGATGAAAACTAAACTTCTCTTCCAATATTACCGCTTTCTCGGGCGATGTGCGAGGCATTACCTCCAAAAACATCAGATTTTTACGATTGGAATCAACGGCAGTGTTGGAAAAACCTCTTGTCGTATGATCATTCATCAGACTTTACAAAAAGCGCTTCCTGAGCAGCGCATCTATACCTCTCCCAAAAATTTCAATGGAGAACTCTGAATGTCGCTCTCCATTTTTCAGGTAGAACGCCGAGAACCTCAGATTTTTACCTTTTTGAAAACCGCATTGCTTGCACTCAAAAAAGCTTTTTTTTCAAAGAAGAACTATGATATCATCGTGCTGGAATATGGGATTGATAGACCTCAGGAGATGGAGTTTCTTTTGACGATCAATAAGCCACATTTTTGAGTATTTACAGCGATTGATGCGGTGCATTCTGAACAATTCGGAAATCCGACCGAAATCGCCAGAGAGGAAGCGAAAATGGTTAAGTCTACGAGAGAAATCGCCTTTCTCAATGCTGATGATTCTTATGCACAGCAGCTCATGGGAACTTTGGCGATTGATAGTTTCAGCTATCAGACTTTAGGCTATGAAAGCGATGTTGATCTCCATTTTTCTGATGAAAAAATAGAAATCTGAACGCAAAACGAACATTTAGCCCTTACCCATCTAAAGCTTCATCTCAAATCCCAGTCCTATTCCCTCAAAACCAACCTCCTCGGCAAGCCAAATTATTGATATTTGAGTATCGCACTTGTGATTGCTCAGATTTTGGTGCTTAAAATGAGAGGGCAAGAGCTTGATATGCAAAACTTTCTTTCCGAGCCATTGATTTTCCAGCTTCAAGCGGGGAGATGCTCGCTTTTCAAGGGGAAAGAAGCAAGTATTCTCGTGGACTCTACCTATAATGCCTCCCCGCTGAGTATGAGGAAGCTGATTGATACCACCCTGATGCTCAATAAGTCGCTTCCTGAACAGAGAAAAGTGATGCTTGTGCTAGGAGATATGAGAGAGCTTGGCGATCTGACCGAAAAGGAGCATCGCTTGCTCGCGGCGTATGTTCAGCAAAGTGCGGACTTTGTGGTGCTGTTAGGGGCTTCTATGCATCAATTCCTCGCTGATGAATTAGAAAAAATCTGATTCCCATCTTCAAAGCTTCAACTTTGCCATTCAGCTGCTGAAGTGGGAAAATTTGTCCTTGATTACCTCAAAAAATCTGATGAAAAATGGATCCTCCTTTTCAAAGGAAGTCAGAATACCATTTTCCTTGAGGAAGCCGTAAAAATACTCCTAGAAAATAAAGCAGAAGCCAAGTTTCTAACCAGGCAATCGGAATGGCGGTTGCAGAAGAAAGCCTAATTATTTTAGTTTATCATCCCAAAAAATCATGAATACCTACAACCTTTCGAAACTCGCGCTAAACCCTCTTTTTTTGGATCTTCTCAAGCAGGAAAACATTAGCTTTGAGGATATTTTAACGGATAACGAAACCCTAGCACAAGAAGCGAATCTTACCTTAATTGATCAGGAGCTTGGAGATTTTTTTAGAAATTACCAAAAAAAAAGCTGACTCCTCATCCTTGACCAGCTCGGAATCAACGACCTTCTACCTTATATTCAATCCAGCTTTGGACAAGCAATCATCATCAGTGCACGATCAGGAATAGCAAGTCTAGGGAAGAAACTCTCCCCAGAAAATCACTATTTGGACAATATTCACAATTCTGAATTTAAAGTTTTTTTTCCTCGAGATTTAGAAACCTTTCTTCAAGCACTTAAAAATCAGAAAAATACGATTATTCCACTCACTGACCAAGAAATTGCAGAAAATATTTATTCTGCTCCCTATGATGAAGAAAATGAAGAACTTCAGATCATCGACAAAAGTCTCATTGACCAAAAGGAATGCCTAAGTCTGATGAGCCCAGAACAAGCAGAACTCACGCTTATTGGGACAGGAAACCATTTTGAAGAACTTGTGAAACTTTCTCAGCTTCTTGTTGAAAATCCAGCTCGCATCAGTCTTTATTGCATTCAAGAATGGAGCTATCTTTTCTCTGAGGACATGAAAAAAAAGCTTCAATCAACAAAGAAAATCTGAATTATCCTTGATCATGAAGCTTCACAGTTCCTCCAAGAGAGTTTTCGTTTGCTCGATAAAGAATGTTTTCTTCTCAGCCCTGAATATCTGAAGATTAAAAGCAATTTTCCAGAATATCAAAATGAGGAGGCAAACTTTGATTCCAAGTCCTTATTGAGCAGAATTAGCTAATATAATTCTGATCTGCCCTTTGGTAGTCAAAAAGCTCATTTTCGCTAAACCAATGCTTGATTTCAAGTGCAGCCTCTTCTGGATCTCCTGAGGCATGGATAACATTAGGTACTCCAATATTTTTTGTATCAGCATATGCAAACGACATATGAGAAAAATCTCCTCTAATCGTTCATGGAGCTGCAGATTTAGATTCGGTTGCTCCCGCCATTTTTCTTACTAGGCTTACTGCTTCTACCCCTTCCAAAACCATAGCAATGACAGGACTTTTCTGCATTGCTTCAAGGTTCAGATTGAACGCTTTTTCTCCACGGCGCGTAATCATCGTTCCAATCGTTTCGTAATGATGATAGAAGAAATCTCTATCAGGTTTCATCATTTTCATGCCTACAATTTTAAGTCCAACTTGTTCAAAACGAGTCAAAATCTGACCTACGATCCCGCGAGAAACGGCATCTGGCTTAAATACAACTAAAGTTCTTTCAAAATCCATCTTCTTTTTTATAATAAAATAAAAGTCAGATTTTTTCTATGGTTTAGATCAGAGATTACAAGAGATTTTTCTTTTTTTCATTTTCTCTTGAAATTCAGCACTAAAAAGATATAAGTTCCTTCGTTATTCTCATCTGGTTGGGGAATCGTCTAATGGTAGGACACCGGACTTTGACTCCGTTTGTCCAGGTTCGAATCCTGGTTCCCCAGGTCTAATATATAATGCGGAGTAGAGAAACGGTATTCGCTCCGACCTATAAATCGGAGAGATAGGTAGACAATCTTCCATTACTATTCATCAATGCGGAGTAGAGAAACGGTATCTCGTCGGGCTCATAACCCGAAGATAGGTGGTTCAATTCCATCCTCCGCAACCAAACATTAGGAAGTAGAGAGATTTTGATCCAATATCTCGCTCCGATCTTAAATCGGAGAGATAGGTGGTTCAATTCCATCCTCCGCAACCAAATAATCGGGAGTAGCTTAATTGGTAGAGCATCAGACTCTGAATCTGAGGGTTATAGGTTCGAGTCCTATCTCCCGAGAATACTTAATCAACGATGCCGGGATGGTGGAACTGGTAGACACGCTTGGCTTAGAACCAAGTGCCTTACGGTGTGCAGGTTCAAGTCCTGTTCCCGGTAGTTGATTTAAATAATGAAAACAGATTTTTGCTTTTGGGAATTCGTGTTTCTTGTGGTCAATTGAAAAAACTTCCATAAAAAGTAAAAAATCTCTTGAAAATGGGTCTGATTTTTGTATAGTATCCTCCGTTGCTGATCCGAGGTAGCTCAGCGGTAGAGCAGATGGCTGTTAACCATTTGGTCGTGGGTTCGATCCCCACCCTCGGAGAGTTTGTGCTTTATATTTAGTATCCTTTTTTCAATGCCAATCAAGAAGTCTGCAATCAAAGCTATGAATAGATCTCAAGTTCTCGCAAAAAGAAACTATGATTTCAAGTTGAGAATGAAGATGGCGATGAAAAAATTCCTCAAAGGAGTTGAAGCTAAAGAAGCATTGACCGTTGAAGATTTGAGTAAAGTATTCAAGGCTATTGATAAGGCTTTGAAAGTAGGGGTTATCAAAAAGAGAAATGCAGCCAGAAAAAAGGCAAGGGTTTCAAAAGCATTTGATTCCCTTAAAAAATAGTCCTTAAAGGACTTTTATGCCAGCTTAGCTCAATTGGTAGAGCAACCGCCTTGTAAGCGGTAGGTTGTCGGTTCAATTCCGACAGCTGGCTCCAGTTTAAAGGTTAGATTGTAGGTATGCTGGGGTGGTAGTTCAGCTGGTTAGAACGCCTGCCTGTCACGCAGGAGGTCGAGGGTTCGAGTCCCTTCCATCCCGCCACTCTAACTTCTCTGGTCTCATCGTCTAACGGCTAGGACAGGAGACTTTCAATCTTCTAATCGGGGTTCGATTCCCCGTGAGACCGATTTAATGGGTGATTAGCTCAGTTGGCTAGAGCATCTGCCTTACAAGCAGGGGGTCATAGGTTCGAGTCCTATATCACCCACCATAGAGATGAACTGACTTCTTGGAGTCGTGCAAGGTATTTGTGCGGCTTTTTTTGTGAACAAGAACAGAGCTTTCCGCACTTAGAATTGATCTTACAGACCAATACTAAGCAAGGGAAGGCTTATAGTAAAAAAGAACTCAATAACAATCTATGCTATATAACCCTGCTTAGGAATCCTTCCCGCCTGTGAGTTAGGCTTTACTAATTCCTAGGCGAGGTTATATATTGTAGGTTGTTTTTCTTTTTACACCCGTAAGGAATCTCACCCGCTCTCTATCATTACCAGCCTGCGAAGTCAGGTTGTGGAAGATGGAGAATCACTATACAACATAGGTCGGTATTGGTTTTCTTTATATCTTGCCCATTTAGACAGATGAAGACCATAATTTTCTTAGTAATTGGATTTTTGTTAGTGATTCCAATTATGGCGGTGATGCTCTGTAGCTCTATCGCTATGATCGTGCTAGGAGGATATCTGATCTTCGCTTTCTGGGGGGTAAAAAAACAAAAAAAGAAAAAAAATCTGATTTTATTTCCTGTAGTGCGTTAGATGGTGGACAAGCCAAGTTTTTATGCAATTCTACCAGCTGATGTAAGATATGCCGAAGACCTTACGAGTCTTCAGAAAATCCTCTATGCAGAAATCACAGCTTTAACAAATAAAGAGTGATACTGTTATGCAGGGAATTCTTACTTCGCAGAATTGTATAAAAAAGATCCAACACGAGTCAGCAAAACAATCTCTGATATGCAGAAAAAATGATACCTGCAAGTTAGCAGAGAAAATGAAAGCTGATTCGTGCGTAGGATTTATGTTTGAGAGCTTAAAGAGCTCAAAAAAACCATAAAGACTACTTGTAGAAAAGTGCAAAAAGCCTCTTGCAGAAAAACACAAGACCCGTCTTGTAGTGAAGTGCAAGGGGGTATTGAATTAAACTGCAAGACCCCTCTTGCAGAAAAGTGCAACATAATAATACAAGATAATAATACTACAAGTAATAATACTCTTTCTTCTAACGAAGAAAGTATCCTAACGGATACAAAACAGGGAAAAAAATCTGATTTAAAAAATTCTTCCTTAAAAAATTTAGGAGAAGAAAAAGAAAAAAATTCCGCCAAAAAAGAAAAAGAAGTTTACGGTGATCCTGATATTAATGAATGCCTTGATCTGATTAAATCTTACAACGGCGGAATTGTAAACGGAAGCGATGCAAAGCAAAGGCAGTTTGCAAATCACTTGATCAAAAAACTGCAAAAGCTCACTTCCGTTCAGGAGGGTAGATTCACTTGGCAAGCTACCTTGGAGATGATTCTGAAGATTATCTCTGAGAATGAATACCATTCTGCTAAGATAGCAAGCCCTGAGCTCATCTATCGCAATCTCGCTTCTCTGATGCAGATTTGCAAGGCTGAGTTCCAAAAACAAAGCAAAACCAATATCGCAAAAGTCAAAAGAGTTTAGTTCTTATCTAGTAAGTTATGAATACGATTAAGGAATACAAAGAGCTTTGCTATATTACGACCTACGATTGAGAAGTTTATGTCATGGCTGATGAAACGGTGGAGAGCATAGAAAAAAAGCTAGATTGAAAGCTTCTGAATATTGGAGATTGATTTATAGCGGTCGCCTCTATCAAAAAAGTAGAGTTCAAGACTGCTGATGATGTAGAAAATGCAATCATCAGAATTAAAAATCCTGACTTAAAAGAAAAGGTAAGGGCTGAAATCAGAAAAAGAAGAGAGGCTTCTCTTCCTGTAAACCTTGCGATATTGGAGAATGTTATTGAGAGACTAACTCAAAAGAATTTACAATCTAACAATTAACAATCATGACAGAATTAACAATGCAACCGCTAGAAACTACGAAAAACCGATATGCTCAATTCGTAGAATTCAGCAAAGAAATTATGAAAGACAAACTGGATTATTGAATAATCCCTGGGGTATCTAAACCCTCACTTTTCAAGCCTTGAGCTGAGAAGTTGAGGCTCGTTTATGGACTTCAAGTATTTATAGAAAAAACAGGAGAAACATTAGATATTGACCGTGATTTCTATGATGTGAATTATATGGCAACAGTCAAAGATAAAAATGGATTGGTGCTTGGAATGTGTGAATGATCATGCAACACCATGGAGGATAGATACAACTTTTCTTCTTGGAAAGATGTCTCTAAACCAATGAAGGACTGAAAACAAGATGATCTAGAAATTGAGAGACTCAAAGCAGAGGGTCTTGGAAAGCGAAAAAGAGGAAACTCTGGCTGGATATGGCAACAGAGAGAGCAAGTAAAATCATGAAAACTTACCCACAAAAATACGATCCAGAAGATGGCACAAAAAAGGGCGTATGTTGGTGCGATATTAAATGCTACTTGAGCGAGTGAGTTTTATACCCAAGATGTTGAAGATATGAATATTGGATGTGCTGAAGTCATTGAAGTAAAAGAAGAAAAAAATCAGACTTCTGCTCCTGTTCAGACAAGTTCACCTCAAGCTACTGAAAAGCCTTGGTTCAATAAACCTCAGCTTGACGAATTAGCAACTAAACCAAACTTCATCTTAAGCTTTAATTCTTCTCAAGAGCTCATTGATGAACTACTCAAGACCTACCAAATCAGTTATGATACCAAAGGCAAGATTGGGGAGCTTTATATAGAGAAGAAATTAGAAAAAGACAGGGCTGATGATCTTCCCTTTTAGAGCCATACAGGCAAAAGTAGACCGCTTGTGTGGCGAGCTTCGCCAGCCCAAAGCTCCGAAGCTAGAGAAAGTCCCTAGACTTTACGCTCGGAGAAAGTGGAACGGCAAGGAAAGGAGATGGGGAAAAATCTATAAGGCACACCCACCTCGTGATCCCTACAAAGCTCGGCAAGATTAGTTTTATTCCCAAATATGTAGTTATGAAAAAACATAAAATGCTAGTAGAATTCATTGCAAAAGAAGCAACTGAAGATTGAGCTATAGATGCTTTCAGAAATATAAATTTTATGAAGTCTATTGGGGTTGTTGCGAAAAAATATGATTTTAAAGCCCTTTTGAAGGCTTACCCAAAAGATATAGCAAACTATGAACCAACAGGCAAGACTTATCATTTAAAAACTCTTGAGGA
Organism: bacterium; assembly: GCA_041831495.1. GTDB lineage: Bacteria > Patescibacteriota > Gracilibacteria > Absconditabacterales > Absconditicoccaceae > HOT-345. The sequence continues at coordinate 28,442 of JBHAST010000063.1, forward strand.
TATTACACAACTAACTCCTGAACAATTTGAAATGTTTGTAGACGATCTAAGAAATTGGTGTGATATGCAAAGATGACTTAAGGGTATCTCTACATTAGGAGCAAAAATTGAACAAGAGCCTTGAATGCAACGGATTGATAGTGGAGAACACGAAGCAAAAATCACAGCAAGAATACAAACAACAAACAAAATATAATTCAGAATTTTTATCTTTTGTTTTATACCTATGGAAAAAAATTTATCACAAGAGCTTTCTAAAATCAGAACAGCTCTCGCAAATTTAGATACCGACATCAAAAAGGTAAAGATATTGCGAAATCAGGAAACTGAATCTAATTTGAGTATGTTTGAGATTATTTGAAAAAGATTTCAGCTTGAGAGTTTTGAATCAGACTTTTTTTGAGCGAATTTTATGCTTCTTTTTTCAATGATATTCAGCACAAGACTTGAACTATCATTGCTGAAGCTAGATATTGGATTGGCTCGATTTAATGGAGTCGCTCATATTATTTGTTTTACCTTTTTTGTCATCTGATTGATTAGAGCGATCAGAGGAGCAAAAAAATTGAAATAAACTTTTTATCTTTTTTATAGTAAACACCATGAAAACAACCGAAATTATCAATCAAATCACAAGTCTAGAACTAGACATAGCAAACCTTGATAAACCTGAATTCAGAGAGCTCCACGGACTTAATGAAGAGGATGTAAAAAATATCAAGGAAGAATTAAAAAAAACAGGTTGCAGAAAACAGAGCTGCAGCCGAAGAGAAGATCAACTTTGTCCTGGGACAAAGGAGAAAAAAGCAAGGATACATCGCAGCTAATAACGAGGAGATTGTAGCTCTCCAGCAGAGCAACGAATCACATCAAGCAGAAATCAGAAAGCTAGATGCTTATCTGATGTATATTCTCTGAGCTCTAGGCTCAGACTCTAAGCATAAAGTATCAGTCCAAAACGGAGTGATCTACCTAGGAACAAAGAGGGCAAAAACCGTAATTGATGAAGACAAACTTCCTCACGAGATGTTCAGACTTAAAAACTTTGCTCTTACTCTTGATCCAGTCGCTGACCAAGAGAAGCTCAAGGAGATCGTGAGCGAGAATATCACAGCTTCCGTAGTAATCAATGTTGCTTCCCTGTCTCAAGAAGAGGAGAAAAAGCTGGTTGAAGCTGGGGTATCAGAGGACATTCTTGCAAGCAAGAAAGAGAAAAGAACTCAAGAGGAGATCAAGGAATGGTATAATTCCTTAGAAGATGAGCAAGAAAAAGAGAGATATGCAGGAGTTATCACGGTTATTGATAACGAAAAAGAGCTGAAGATTAACTAGTTTTTAGTTCTTAAAATAACCCCAATGATCCAAGCAAGCCCTAGTGGACGAGTATTATTCATCTTGTTTGTTGTGATAATGGCTTTTATGGTGTGGAAGCTTTTGGGAAAGTAAGGTTTTATTTTGTAAATTTTTGAAAAAATGCATTTTGCAGTATTAGTAATTGGGGATGATGTTGAGAAAAAACTTGCCCCATACCAACAAAACAACATGGGCGATTGTCCAAAAGAGCATCTCAAATACTGTGTTTATGGTAAGGACTGAAATAAACACCGGTTTGATACGGAAGAAGATTTTAGAAAATCCTGAATTATCTCAGAAGATGAGGATTGAGGCTATCGAGAGAACCCAAATGCCCAACGAGATTGGTATGAAGAAGGTGGAAGATTTGCATGATCAATAGAGCTCATAGATTCTCCATCTCAAAAATATAAATCCCCTAAAGGATCTGAATCAATCTTATTTATGATGATGTGAAATGTTCCTGATTATAAGGGAAATGAAACAAATTCCGCCCTCATTAAGGATGTTAAGAACTTGGGTGAATTACTAGCTTATGCTTATATTGATAATGATTGATCTTGGCATGAAAACCAAAACGATGGATTGTGGAAAGAACAATTTAGAGAAAAATTAAAATCTTTAGATTGAGAAACAAGAATTACAATTATTGACTGTCATATTTAATATTTAATCTTTAAGCTATCAGTATGCAAAAGACAAAAACAACCGCCGAAATCAAGAAGTTCGGCTATGAAGTAGGAGAATGATACATTCTCCTCGTAAAATTGAGTGAAGAGCTCAAAAGATTAGAGAAAATCTATCGGATTGATATTCATCCACCTAAAGAGGATGAACAATTAATTAAGGACGAATCTTACCAAAAATTCAGCTTTAAGGGTTTTGTTATTCGTTCGTTAGACTTCAAGGAAATTAAATTCAAGATTGATTGAGAAGCGACCAAAAAGCTCGTTGATCTCAAGGCTCTAGGGGTTGAGAAGGTCGGTATTACTTTAACTGTTATTGAGTAGGGATGAGAGGAGGAGATCATAATGTAAAATATCCTGATCTGATTCATTGGTATCGTTCCTATGATGGAGAAAAGTGTAAATATATAGTATTCATGAGTCGTGTAATTAGATACTGATACTCTAAAGAAGAGGCGATAACCCCACAATCCCTCCACTGAAAACACTTTATCAAGACTGAAATCAGAGAGAATGGAAGAGAATGCACAGCCTGTGGTAAGTTTAAGTTCCGAGATGAATTCCACAAGACAAAAGGAACTACTACAGGAAGAACCTCCAATTGCAAGGCTTGTAGGAATCTAGCTAAGCAAAAAGCCAGAGCAGAAGGAAGGACTAACGATAGAGAATACAAGCTAAGAACTAGAAAGTTGGAAATCTGAAGCTATATCGCGTTCCTGACTCCAATCTATGTTGATTGAGCTCCTAGGGAGAATGTCCGAGAAGTAGTAGGTTATCAGTTCAAAAAAGATTATCAGCTGAAGAGTGTGCATACAGGCACTTACAGAACTCTAGATACCAACGACAACCGCAAAGTGAGTCAGAATTGTTTGCCTTATTATCGTGTTGATGCTCCAATTCAGCTCGGAGATAACAGCAAGCCTACTCTCCTTATGCCAACTAGGGATTATATACACAAATAATGCTCCTATCAGGGGCAAAGAGCTATAAGGTTTGAAGTTTCCCTTGTGGCTCTCTGCCTCTGATGGCAACTTTTATCTTCTATTTCTATCCATGAAGAAAATGCTCCTATTAGCAGGATTACTCCTAGCTTCTGTGTTCCTGGTATGATGTTCTGATGCTGATATAGCATCACACAATATCTCTAGGGATTCTGACTACTTCAGGGTTTTTCGTAGAGTTGTGTTCTATAACGGAATCACGAACGAATACATGCTCTCTATTGAGGGGTTCTGCTCATTACAGGGAATGCCTCAAAGCGGAGAGATCGCAGTAGTCTGCAAGGACGGAAGTGGCTATAAAAAGCACTTTTTGGGTTTGTCTGATAATGTGACTTACATCGTAGAGCAGCTAGATGCGAGCAATGTTAGTGCTGATCATTACAAGGTGATCTTCAAACCGAGTGCTATTTTGCCTCAGATTGAAGTCCAATAGCCAGCTTTCTCCCTCTTTTTTAGGGGGATGTGCAACAGTAGCTCAGTGGTAGAGTGCTAGAGGTCGTGAGTTCAACTCTCACCTGTTGCAATTGATGATCAATACTAGTGTTATGTGGCGTGCACACCACAGAATACTAAGGTTGCTCATTTTCGGAGGAGGACGCTCCTCCTATAAGCAGAGGAAAGGCGAAGCCGTGAGAGCCTAAAGCTCTCCCTCTGGAGATTTTAGAACTTTTTTGGGAAAAATGAATCTAGAAGAAATAAAAGTTATTAGAGATGCTCTAAAGTTCTACTCTATCCATTGTGAGGATATGAGCACTAAGGAATGGAATCTAGCTCGTGAGCTAGAAGAGCAATATTCAAAAAAAATACAAAAAAAGCTGATTAGCTGATACCTCGTAATTCGCTGAAGTTGGTCGTGATATTCAGGGCAATCTAATTGCGACACCAGTCGGAGATACAGCAAAGCCATTAAGATAAGTAGAATGAGAGCAAAAAAATACTTAGGCAGCTACCGCCAAGAATTCAGTGATAATACGCATATTATCCGAGAAGTCGTCTTTATGAATGATAAACCGATAGTGAGAGATACTCTCGGAGGGTATGAATGGCGATTGAGAGAGCAAGGATTGCCGTTTTAGATTAGTTTTTATCTAATGAAAAAAATACTAGATGTCTGCTGTTGAGGTAGGACATTTCGGCGAGATAAGAATAATCCACTAGCAGAATATATGGATATAAGGAGAGAAGAAGCCTGATTCATTCCAGCGAGACCTAACTTCTGTGTGGATCCAGACTTTGTGGCCGACTTCCGCAACATTCCTCGCCCTGATAATTCTTACAAGCTTGTAGTCTTTGACCCTCCCCATCTTGTGCATGCAGGAGAAAAATCTTGGCTGAAAGGGAAGTATGGGAAGCTTACCAAGGAGAGCTGGCCAGCCGATCTGAAGCAGTGATTCCGTGAGTGTATGAGGGTGCTTGAGCCGTATGGAACACTTGTATTCAAGTGGAACGAGTGCCAAGTTAAGCTCCATGAAGTCCTCAAGGCTATAGACTACACTCCACTCTTCTGAACGAGGAGCTGAAGGAATGGGACTACAATATGGCTTGTTTTTATGAAGGCTTAGATCAGTTTTATTTATTTTTTTACAACTACAATATGGAGAAACTACTACAACTCCTCAATGAGTATGAGAAGGTTATCTGAACCGATAGAGTATGGTGATGAGCAATTGATGATGGTGCTTTTTTCTGTACTCGTAAGAGTAAAAAAGGGAATCTTATCGTTCAGCATAGTTCTGAAGATGAAGCTATTTTACAGATAATCAGCAAAAAATTCTGATTCATTCAGTGGTTGCGATCTAATTGTAAGACAAGAGATTTGGAAGAAGAGGAATACCTTGAAACTGGAGGCGGTTGGGTTTATTCAGAATATGAATCAATGCTGATGTTCCTAGCAATCCAAGATGATCCAATCAGTTTTTTAGTTTCTATTTTGAAGTAGAGATGAGCTTAGAGAGCTTCAGAGAATTATGCAATAGAGGGAAGCATTACCATTTTCTTACCTCAGAAGACTTTGATGAAAGGGTTGCATATGACTGACAAGATATATCCAAAGTCAAATTTGAGCGTTGATTGGAATGTAATCCAAGCTGACTCCCTACTAAACGATATGCGTATTGAATAATCCCTAAAAACTTTAAAATAAAATACAAAAGTAAATCAGATTTTTAACCTTTATTTTTAGAAAAATGACCAGAGAAGAAAAGATAGAAGCCATCTATAAAGAGATGGCGAATAAGGAACGATCTATTGGATGTAGAATAAATGTAAAATACCGAGCATACTATCATTGAGAAACTAGTGGGGAAATATCGTATAGCAATGAGGATGATCTAATAGTCTGAGTGGATTGAGTAGCAAGGAATGGAGACATAGAGTTGAGCAAAGCTGATTTATCAGAGGCTGACCCAAATTGATACATAGAAGACCTTGAAACGTTAGTAAAAATCATCTGACACCATGTAATGATTGGAGATGCGTTAGAGGTGGTCGATGCAATAGCAGCTAATCGCGATAATGCACGATATGAACGCAGACTTCGAGATATTCTTATGGTTTGGAGCAAACCAAGAAAACCAATTGATGAGCAGTCAGATGAGTGTATAGACTTCGTATATTCACTCATACAAAAATAATAAATCAGACTTTTATTTCTTTTTTTTACTACAAATGGCACTTAAAGCATTATTAATTACTTTATTCCTAGTTCTAGAAATTCTAGTATTTTTCTGAATTGTTATTTGAATCCAGAAACTTCTTAAAAAAACAAAGAGTTCGTTAACTGAAGTCGGCATCCTATTAGTTGCACTTATTCTCGCAATATTATTTATAGGAATATTTACTAGTTTTATTCTTTATTTAGTTTAGTTATGAAAGAATTAGAAACCCTCCTCAATTCCCTCGTTGATATGGGACTATTGATTGAAGGCGGATTAAGATGCTTATGAGTTAATGGTAATAATGTTCATTTCTATAATCCAGAAGTCTGAAAAACAAAAAAGATAACTAAATCTCTGAGGTGGTTAGTATCGCTCGAGTCAGGATTGTGGCAATTCGTGTGTGAGAATGGATTGTGCAAAGGAGATATATACGAACGAATTAAAGGCGATCTACAAATATTAGGAGCTGGTGAGAGTTATCAATCAGATAGAGATTACCAATACCGACTCCTAGAATCAGCACTGGTTCCTGAGGAGGAGCTGGGACAATTCCTGATCGAGAACATAAAAACAAAATAAGAAATCAGATTTATTTTACTTTTTTAGCTTTTAATAGAATGGAAAAAGATCCTAGAGAAAGAGTAATAAAAATTCTTGAAAGTTTGAAGAACAAAAGAAAACGATTCTCTGAACGAGAGTTAGAATGATTGGAAAAATTTATAAGACGAGGGAAAATGCCAATAGACTTTGGATATAAAGATAGGAGAAGGATTGATTGGATTTTACAGTTTTTAGAAAAGTGAGAGCCTGAGGAGAAGGAACTAGAAACTAAGTATCAAGAATACATAGACAAATATAATAATGCAGAATATGGCTATTATCAAGCCGAAAAAGAAATGAAAAACTACGAAGAAGAAATGGAAAAAAATATGATCATCAGAGATCTTATAAGTTTAATTTTGCAAAGCTAACACCATGGAACCAATAAAAATCACAGCAAAAAGAGCAGAAAAGCTCATCAACAACGAAAAAAGGCGAGAAAGCAGAAAGAATAAAAGACTCTACTACTTCAATGATGGGAAACTACGGATAGGGATAGATAACACTTCAGGAGATTGCTTTGTGGAAGAGTTCAAAAATCTATTTCAGTGTCTGCTATGGCTTGATGGATTTGAAAGAGAAGAATGCTGACTACCACCACTTTTTTAACTTATTCAGAGTTTTATTTTTTCCTTACATCATGTTAGATAAAAAATTCTCACGAGATCGTTGGAGTCGCCTATGTGGTATGACTGAAAAAATACGAACTTATATTCAAGAATCCTTATTCTACTTATCTCAAGAAGATAAAGACAAAGTCTTTTCTATGCTTGCAGACAGAATGAATATCAGGACAGAAGCCAAAGCAATGCTTGATAAAATTTTATCTTCTAAAAAATCACAATGACCACAGAAGAACTAAAAGCAATCCTCAAAAAAGAGGGAAACTACAAAGCCTTTGAGTATAAAGGCTACAAATGTAGAATCCTGAGAATGGGCGAAGGTATGCCTTTTGAGCACAGGCTTTTTCATCTCTGCTGATATGTTCTACTAACTAAGGAAGATAAACGATACTGAAAAGATTGAACAGAGATTCCTTACGCTGTGCATGGAGGAATTACCTATAGCAGCCACAAGCTCCACTTACAACAGGAAGAAGACTGATGGCGGATTGGGTTTGATTGCGGACACGCAGGTGATATTAACATGGTTTTTCGGTTGGAAAGACCAGAATCAGGATTTACTTACAAAACGATGGAATTCGTGGAGGGTGAGCTGAAGCAGCTTGTGGATCAGATTGTGGATGATCGTGGAAAATAAAAAACATTTGATTTTACTTTTACAAATATTATAAAATCAGAGGCATTTTATTTTGTAAAAATAACTAAAATGGAGAGAGATTCATTTTCTTTAGAAGAATTGGAAAATATTCTTGATCTTAAGCAAGAATATTTAAGATGAATGTGTGAAGGATCGCGAGATTGAGTTGATGAATATCATAGCTGATATGGACATTGCTTAAAAGATATTGCTAGAGCATTGTGATTAGATCCTGATTATTATGGAACGCCTAGTAATGAAGAGGACGAAGAGGATAATGAGCAATCTTAAATTTATAAAATTTTTATAAGAGGAAAGGAGCCTGAAATCAGTAGTTCCTTTTTTCTTATAGAATACAACACTGCAAAAAAAACGAATAATCCCAATTGAGAAGAGGAAAATCCAAGAAACACTTGAATAAGTAGAGGTACTAAATAAGCTACTAATCTTATGATTTATTTACTAATTATGACCTATGAACTTTCAAGAAATGAACACTAAAAATCTCCTAAAGCTTTTCCAAAAAGAACGAGCAAAATTTGAAAAAATGAAGGTTAAAGAAAAAGAGCTTGGAGGTGGTAGTTACTTCTCTTCTCTCGGAGTTATGAATAGAAAAAAACTTGACACCCTCCACAAAAAAAATGGATCTACTAAGATCTCTTACTAACGAGATGTATGCTGAGCTGAAGATGAGAGGAGTTGAATGCTAAAACTACTTGAAATCCGCCCCATAATCTCTAAAGTATTCAATACTTTGTACACCACCGTTCCTACATACTACGGTGGTTTTTTGATAGAGGAAAAAATCTGACTTAAGTGGTCAGATTTTCTTTATGTAAAAGCAAGAGCTGCTCTTTCCTTAATTTTTAAGAGCTGAGGATATTTATCAGACTTTTGATATTCCTGTTCATCATATTTAGCCTGTAATGCAAGCCATACTCTTGGCTCTCCACCACATACAGCACAAATTCTAAATGCCCAATCTGCAGTGATAGCCCTTCTCCCTGCGATAATATGATTCACTTCTGCAGGTGATTTGCCGATCAATTCTGCAAACTGTTTTTGTGTAAGATTAAGTGCTTCAAGTGTCATTTCAAGATTCACTCCTGGATGTTCGTATTTCATTGTTATCTCTAGTAAAAAATAAAATTATTCATAGTGATTAGTTACTTCTCGGACAAGAGCAATGACAACCGTTTCCTCATCAGGAAACTTCAACATCAGCCTCCATCCATCATTCAGCCTAATTCCTACTTGATCCGCTCTATCTCATTTTTTCCATTCGGCATCCCAACCCCTACGAGTTAGAATATCATGAATAGCCTCAAACTCTTCAATTTCTGCCAATACCGCACGATATCTTTTCCCTATTCCTTTAGGGTATTTGTGATCCCCAATCCCATCTGCGAGTTTTTCTAGTTCATTATTCCTAAACTTAATTTTTATCATAGCGAGTTTGTAAGATAAATTGACACTTTTAGTATAGTTATTTTTCTTTAGATTGCAAGAGAAAATATACTTTTTTTGTCAATCAAAAAAACCAGCCCACTGGACTGTTTGCGGTATGTAATCACATCCTGCCTATTTCATAAATCTTATTCCCTCCCAATACACTGTAGTATTGTGCATTTGTTGCTGCAACTGGAAGATTTCTCTGCTCAGTTTCTGAACTTTCTCTTCAATAAAAGCCCTCTCTAACTGCAGATGGTCAAAGATTTTTTTACATCTCCGAACACCAGCCCAAAAGCTCGGATCGTAATCTTTAACTCTAATAGCATTCGCTCAGAGTCCAGAGCCTGAATCTTGTCCTGCTCCGTTTTGTTCGAGGACTCGAATCTTTCAGTCAGCTACATGGTCTACGATTGCAATGTGTCAGTATTTTCCTTTCGTGGAAATAATTATATCTCACTGCATGAGATTATTTGTTCCTGGTATTCTCTCTCGCTTTTCATTGAAGTAGGAATAACGATTCTCTCGGATGTCGCTAGCGTTGCCGATTCTTCCAATTGTCCCCATTCCTAGACAGGAATCTAGGTAAACTTTGATTAAATCTACACATTGGAACCCAGCAAAATTGTCGTAATCCACCCTCTTTCCGAGCAGTTTATTACGAAAGTCGGTATACGGTCTGATACTCATAGTCATTATTTTTAAAGAATTAAAAGTTTTTATTCACGAAATCTAGCACTTGTTCTTTGCTCATATTCCATTGGTGGTCTTGATTGAGGCAAATCTTGCGAAGCATCGTATTCGCAAAATTCATCGCTTCTTTTTCCTCAACTGTGCCATACTTCCACTGGTTAGAGAGAATATTCACTGCTTCGCTGATTCTCTTTTTATAAAGGATCTTGTTCATATTTTCCGTATCATTACTATCAATCACAACATAAGCCTGAGACAAGCAGTAATCTAACTCTTCATCAGGAGCGATAAAGTAGCCCTCTATCCCTCGTTCCTCTCCCCAAGAATTTACGAACTTTACATTATCATTATGGTCAAGCCTGCAAGCACAAAGCGAGTGGGCAAATCCTCCTCCTGTAGTCCTTCTCGTAAGCATTCCATTAGCCTCGGTTTTTTTTCGGTCTACTTTAGTAAGCACAACCAAAAGCAAAAATCCAGCTTTCAGAAGTTTTTTTATGGTCTTTGCGTTCTGCTGACTAGCAGTGAGTGAGCGATAGTCTGCAATATAACCAACTTCCTTGGCATACTTCAGAGCCATTGGAGGTGTGAGAGCTCCTTGCAAATCTGCTGGATACTTAGAATTTACGAGTTGGAAAAATACTGATCAATCTAGGTATTCCCATTCTCCTCATGCAGCTCTTCGCTTGGGGTCTTTATAGCCGTTGATAATGTTGCAAAGAGCGAACGCCGTGCAACTTCATTCGTTTCATTGATCAGGAATTGTCTTCAACCCCTCTCGTTTATATACCATTTTTTTAGTATTCAAAAGCTAAAAAGAAGGGACTATTGCCCCTCCTTGTTTACGACCTTGAGGAAGTTATACACAAGCTGAGAAGCTCCATACACTCCTACGGCGAACTGCACTCCTGATTCCCATGTAGCAGCATAATAATTAGTCGCTACATAGTAGATTGCACCTCCAACGATCGCCAGGAGAACACTAATAAGCCTTTTACTTACTCCGAGTTTTCCTGCAAGCCGAGTAAGTGCTGAAGCACCGATACCGGTCAATACCATTCCTAGTTCCATAGTAATATATTTAGAAGATAAAAACTAAATTTTGAGTTCTCTTTTAATGTCTTTCAGGTCGGACTTAATGTCCGAGACATTGGAGTTGATATTCTTTATCTTCTCTTCTAGAAGGAGAATATCTTTTTGAGTGACTCTTTGTGGGTTGACTTCATCTCTCCATCTTTCTAGTTCTGAAACCCTAGAATCCATCTTTACAAAAAAACCTATAAGTGCAGCTGCGTTCAAGCAGATCGTAAGAATTAAAGACCAATTTGCTCCAAACCGAGATTTCTGTTTTTCGTTCATTATGTTTGTGTAAATTAAGAAATAAAATCCTGAATGCTCTCCTTGCAGTGATCCTTATCAATCCAGTCTAGCACCGCTACGATCGCCCTCCCAATCCGAGTCAGCGTTCAGCTTTTTTCATTCTTCCCAAGAACAGAGCTGATCGTTTCTTGTATTCTACCGAAAGAATACCCACCAGAAGTAATCAGTAACCTGTTCATCATATCACGGCACACACTGTTCCCTATCTGATCTAGTCCAATAGCTATAGAGCGGATTATTGAGGAGAGGTATCCGAGCGATTTTTCTCCTGCACTCTTTCAGTGAGGAAAAAGAAATCTGACCCCAATCTCCACGAGCGTCCACAGAATGCCGAGCGGTAGCATAACGCACGCCAGAGCCACCGAGACCACGAGGAGAACTAGGCTTTTAATCAGTTTCAGCATTTTCTTCTGGGTGGTTATCATATAAAGCTTCTACTTCAGGAGGGAATCTGATGCCTATACTCTTGAAGTGCAGGAATTCCTCTTTCGGCAAGAAGTCTAGGATATCAGTAATATCAATATGCGAGAGGTAGGTTATTCACTGTCTCGTTATACTCTCCATATGCGAATATACGAGCCTGAGGAAGACCAGCTTTTTTTGAAGTTCCTCGTTGGTTGCGAGGACCTCTAGCGGAATCTCTATGGTTACATAGTGGATTTTATCTTTAACATAATTTTTTGTTCGTTCTTCGTATTCCTCATCAGAACACTGACTAACAACTTCTCAATTCTCAACAATTGGAATGCTGAATGAATACCAGGTAGGTTTACCTTCTTTTTCTATTTTGTAAGCCATTTTTTAAAAGTTATAATGATATAAATTTTGCACTTGCTCATCAATCATTCCCTTTACCAACTTGTATATTCTCTCATCCTTTAACAGGGACAGTAGCTGTTTCAGATTTGGTTCAACTATCGTGATTGTATAGGCTTATAATTTTTATTCA
>JBHAST010000064.1:0-18923 GCA_041831495.1 bacterium
GGAGTTAAGCTCATATTGAATAATAATCAACTTTCTGTTAAGAGGGAATGAACTCATGAACAGCTTTTAAAAATTTTAAAATTTTATTCCGTTTCAGATTTCTCTCATAAGCCCGAAATCATAGATTATAAAATTGATAAAACGGAAAGTTATCTTATTGAAACTTTTGTGGAAGGGGAATTATTAAATACTCTGACTTATAATTCTTTACAATCTCTTATTTTGAGTTTGGTAGAGCTTTATAAAAATATTCCTCTATGAGTTAATCTACAACAACATTGTAAAGATGAGTTGTTTCAAAAACTCCAATCACTTCCTCCCTTTAGTGAAGAAGAATTGGGCGTTATTCACTCTTTCTTTGATAATTTTTTGTCTCTGATTCCGATTGATAAAGAAATTCCATTGACTCAAGTGCATGGAGACTTAAAATGAGATAATATTATTCTTTGTAAGGGAGATGCAATCTTAATCGATTGGGAATGGAATAAGATAGGACATTTTCTACAAGATTTACAAAAATTTATCGAGACAACATTACACTATAATCCGTTGCAAACAGATTTGTTTTTGAATACCTTTTTTGCACATAAAAACATTCCTCGAGAAGATTTTCTCCGATTGGACTGCTTTTATTTTTTCTTAAATCAAATTTTACAACTTTCTAAAAAAAGACTTAGTTTAGAAAGTTTTATTGTCAGAAATAATGAAAAATTTGATCGTATGCTCAATGCAAAACTCTATGATCTTACCTTACATTGAAAAAAGATAAAAATCTGATCCTCATCGCCATTAAGTCCGATTTTTCAAGATCAAAATGAAATTTCTACTGAACATGTTCCAGATATTATATCAACCGCACTCACCCTTAATAACCAAAGACAAAGAATATCCCTTAATAAATATCTTATGCTCAAAGAAAAGGATTTTATTATTTTACATGCTGCGGTATGTGAATTATATAACGGAAAAATAATTGCATTGAGTTGAAAGCATGGATCCGGAAAATCTCATATTCTTAAAATGTTAATAGAAAAAGGTATCATAAAAAGAATATTAGATGAAGATTTAATCAATATAAAAACAGATTGATTACTTTTTTGACTTGCAGACCATAATTTTAAAGGCTATATAAATGGCGATTATCATTATCAAAGAGATGAACCTAATTCCTTTTGATCTTTGGATACGCTCTTAGTAATAGATGCTACATCTCAGGAAACTATAACGCCATGCACTAATTTACCTATTGAACATTGCATTCATGAAGAGCTTGCCTTTGATGGGGAGGTCTTCTCATATTATAATACTTTCTCTTTTTCTCCTACAATCAATATTTACCGCATCAAAAATACCTACAATAACGAAAATTTTTATTCTTTACTCCCACAGCTATGAATGCTCCCATAATTCTTGTTGATTTCTCAAAAGTTATCTCTCCCATCGGTATTTCAAGGCATTTAGCGGATCTATTAAGTCAACATCTTAACCTATCAAAAGAGCAGATCAGAGATAGGTATAAACAACATATTAGTCTATTGGTAAAAGGTAAATTTCCTATTTTAGAATTTATAGAAGAGTTGCTCCCTTTCTTAAAACCTGAGCATACCAAGAAAAATCTCATTGATTGTATATCAACAATGCCACCTGTGTCGTTTGATTTTTTAGAAACTTTAAAAATTTTGAAACAAACTCATACCCTCTACTTAGCTTCTGATATTTATCCTGAACTCTGATATGTAGTCAAAAAAAAACTTACAAAATATTTTGATGCATTTATCTTTTCTTTTGAACAAGGATATAAAAAATCTGAAACTCAATTTTGGGAACAACTCAAACATCATATTTCTTTTAACAACGTAAGCTACTTTATAGATGATAAGCAAGAAAATCTTGATTTGGCTAAACAATATGGAATCCAAGGTATTCTTTATACCTCAGACCTCACTTCACACGAACTTTTTAAAGCAATATATACTCATACAAACACTATCATTTTAGGAGCAGGTGCGGCGGGGATTCATTATGGATCCTTACTTCAAGAACACAATAAGGATTACCTTATCTTAGAAAAAGAGAAATATCCTTATGGACTAATGAAAAGCTATAAATTAGGAAATTCTTTTTATGATTTAGGATGACATGCTCTACATAACCACAATGATCAGATTTTAAATTTTTTAACAAACAAATGAATTGCTAGTGATAAGCAAGCCAGAAAGGCTTTCATTGATTATAAAAATCGTTTAATTCCCTTCCCCTTTCAGCTTCATTTGCGGTATTTAGATCAAGATGAGAAAAGGGCTTGTCTGAAAGATTTTGTAAGAGTAGCTCTTGAGACTAAGGCAAAGAAAGTTGCTAATCTTGATGACTATTTACAAATGACTTTTTGAGCCCACATATATCGTAGCTTTTTGAAACCATATAATCAAAAAATATGGAAAACGAATCTAAAAATGATTGCAACCAACTGGACAAGAAGAATTTCCTATGAAAGCTTTGAACATGTTTTAAAAGGATATTTTGAAGCAAATGAAGAAAATTATGGAACTAATAGTCAAGTCAATTATCCTAAGAAATGAGGTTTTCAATCTTATTTAGTTCCCTTTTTTAAAACAATAGAAAAAAATCTTTGTTATGATATCTCCATTACAAAAATAGATTATAAAAATCATCTCTTATACACTAATCAAGGAGTCTATTATTATCAAAAAATAATCTCTACTATTCCACTCAATGAGTTCCTTGATTATTGTAATATTACACAATATAGAAATATTTTTGACTATCTTTCGCTTCAAGTGATTGCTATTTTAACAAAAAAACAAGAAAACTCCTCACAAAGAATTTATAATCATGAAAAACAGTATTACCATCATAAATTAGCAATTAACACTAACTCTTCTTTCGCAATGCAACAAGAGAATGCAACCCTTTTCCAGTTTGAAATAAGTTCTAAAAATAACAGAAAAAAATCTAAATCTTTAGCAGCAAAAAATGCAATAGAATACCTACAAGATAAAAAGCTGATTACTTCAGAAAATGATATTTTACAGATCGAGTACCAAGAAGTAAAATATGCATATCCTATTCAGACTTTAGATCTATTAAAGCAAAAATCTAAAATTATTAAAAAACTTAATAAACTATCTATTTATCCCTTGGGAAGATTTGGAGCGCGAGAATATCTTAATTATGATCACATCCTCATAAATGTTTTTAACCTTTATAGTGAGTTAGAAAATGAAAATTTTTCTTTCTAGCCAAGATTTTTGATACTGACCAACAAGTCAACTTTTTAGCATCGTAAAACATTTATATGAAAAACAGTTTCAAGGAGAAGTTGTCATCAAAAATAATACCTCAACCGCTATTTTTTTTGATCATTTTATAAAAGAGAATCCCAGATTTAATGTTTCTCTTGTAGAGGATTTCCCTCAGGATGATACGATCAATCTCTATTTAGGAATTTACGATCCTTTTACGATTTTTGAAGCAAAGAAAAAAAATAAAAAGGCGATTTTTTTGTGTAATTTAACTTTTCTATGGAATGATCAGTCAGTAGAGTATTACTTATGAATTAAGGGAGATGAACGAAAAGATATCATAAAGAAAGATACGACAAATCATCATGATTTTATCATTTTAGCTTATCTGCTTGCAGATCAAGTTTTCATTAGAAGTTCAGACTCTTTAGATGCAAGCTCAAAATTATATAAGGCTATCAAAGATAAACTTTCATTTATAGGGCCAATTATATATCCTAAACAACACAAATATTCTTTTGAGAAAAAATATCACTTAATTCAACTTGGAGGGCAAGTTAATCCAATTACCTCAGAAGAATTTTATTGCCTTTATTTTCAATTAGTTGCCCAACTATTTTCTCCTCTCCAAGAAAATAAACTTTTTATAATCAATCCTCAATTAGAGAGCTTGGCAAAAAAATATTTAAAAAACCAGACTATTTTAACAACACTTGGTCAATCCGAATATCAAAAACTGTTAGCAGAAAGCCATATCCTTTATTCTCCTTTTTGAATTAACACCTTTTTTGAAGCCTCATATTACGATATTCCAACTTATATCTTACCAGAACAGCATTTATGACATATAAAATCACTTATCAAGTATTTTGAAAAAAATAAAATTAGTGAATATGGAACTACTCTTTATTGAGAATGTCCATATCCATTACAACGGAAACATGAATCAGACTTTTTATCTTTTTTACAAGAAAATTACAAAAAACAAATACAATATCCGACTTGGGCAATACAAAAGAGAGAGTATAAAAATCTGATGCAAGAATATCAACATAGCAATCTCATCAACAAAGACTTATCAAAGTTACTTGATCTTATTTTTAAAAGCTAACTCATATCTCATGAATCAAAAAATTCTAATTACCTGATCAAGTGGTTTTATTGGCTTTCATTTAAGTAAAAAATTACTTGAACTGGGGCATGAAATTATTGGATTGGATAATGAGAACTCATACTATAATCCTCATATTAAACAACAAAGAAGAGAAATGCTAACGAAATATCCTAATTTTTCGTTTTTTCTTGGAGATATTAACAATATTAAGGATATAGAAAACTGTTTTAGACAATTTCCTGATATATCTAAAATTTGTCATTTAGCAGCTCAAGCTTGAGTAAGAAAGAGTATGGAATCTCCTCAACTTTATATACAAACAAATCTCATTGGATTTATCAACCTTATTGAAACCGCTAAAAAGTTTACTATTCAACATATTGTATATGCTTCTAGCTCAAGTGTGTATGGAGAACAAGGAAAGGGACCTTTAAATGAAGTTAGTTCAACAGAAAATCCTCTTTCAATTTATGCAATGACAAAAAAAGGCAATGAACTTATAGCAAGCATTTATGCAAAAGAATCTAAAATCTGATTTATTGGTTTAAGGTTGTTTTCAGTGTATGGTCCTATGTGAAGACCAGATATGATGTATTCAATCTGCATTGATAAATTATTAAAAAACCGTCCTCTTGAAATTTATTGAGACGGAAGTTCTATGAGGGATTGGACTTATATTGATGATATTGTTGATGGAATTATCAAGGCTGTTAACTACCAGTCAACTCAACATGAAATATTCAATTTAGGAAGTGGTAAGCCCATAAGTATCACGACTATGCTTGAAGTAATAGAACAATTAACACAAAAAAAAATTATAAAAAATTACAAAACAGCAAATAATTATGATGTCTCATCTACCTTTGCAGACTATACTAAAGCACAAAAACATCTTAATCGAAAACCTAAAATAAGCTTTGAACAAGGTATAAAAAATATTTTACTAGAACATAATCTACTCCCTATGAATATACACGCAAGAGGGGTGTAAAAATCACTTGCATTTCTCTTTAACTTTTTTATAACCATATAGCACCTGTTTTGTATATGTGATACCTTGTTTAAAACAGGAGAAAAACCGGACTTTTTATTCTTTTACAATACAATACGAATGGCAAAAAACATTAGGTATGGCGATGAAGCCAGAAAAGAAATCTTTAATGGAATGCAGATGGTCGCAGATGCAGTAAAAGTGACCATGGGACCAAAAGGAAGAAATGTAATCCTTGAAAGATCCTACGGAGGACCTATCGTAACCAATGATGGAGTGACTGTTGCTAAAGAAATTGAGCTAGAAAGCAAATCCGAAAATATCGGAGCAAGTATGCTCAAAGAAGCCGCTGAAAAAACCAATAAAGAAGCGGGAGATGGGACGACTACGACCGTTGTGCTTGCAGAGGCGATGGCGAAAGAAGGCTTGAGATATATCAGATCAGGCGTGAATCCATTCTCTCTCGGAAAGGGGCTTCACAAGGCAGTCGCTAAGCTCGTAACAGAAATTGAGGGGAAAGCCCAGCAGATTGGAGATAGCAAAGAAAAGATCAAGCAAGTAGCAACGATTTCTGCTCAAGATGAAGAAGTAGGAAACCTGATCGCTGATGTCTTTGAGGAGATTGGAAAAGACGGAACCATTACCGTTGAAGAAGGAAAATCCCTAGGTCTTACCAAAGAAATCAAGACAGGAATGCAGTTTGATCAAGGATATTCTAGTCCTTACCTCGTGACTGATCCTCAGAGAATGGAGGCGGTTATTGAAAAGCCGTATATCTTGCTTACAGACAAGAAAATCTCTTCTATCAAGGAGATTTTGCAGGTTTTGGAAGCAGTAGCAGCGACAGGGAAAAAGGATTTCGTGATTATTGCTGAAGATGTAGAGGGGGAGGCTCTGGCTTCTTTGGTTTTGAATAAAATTAGAGGAATGCTGAATGTCTTGACCGTGAAAGCTCCAGGATTCTGAGATAGAAAAAAGGAAATGCTTCGTGATATTGCAGTAGTGACTGGGGCAACCGTGATTACCGAGGAGCTTGGACTTAAACTGGAAGATGCTACGATTGAGATGCTTGGAAGAGCTGATAAAGTCATTGCAACCAAAGATACCACCGTTATCGTAGATGGAAAAGGAGATCCGACTGAAATCAACGAAAGAGCCGATCAGATCAAAGCTCAACTTGGAATGACCACTTCTGATTATGATAGAGAAAAGTTAGCTGAAAGGCTGGCTAAACTCGTTGGAGGAGTGGCAGTAATCCAGGTCGGAGCTGCGACTGAAATGGAGATGAAAAATAAGAAATATAAGATTGAAGATGCCTTGAATGCAACCAGAGCCGCTATTGAGGAGGGAATCGTTGCTGGAGGAGGAAGTGTTTTGCTTCAGCTTTCAAAACTTTTAGAGAGCTTCAATCTTGAAGATGCTGATGAACAGGTTGCTGTGCAAATCGTGAGAGATGCAATCCAGTATCCTGTAAGACAAATCGCAAATAATGCAGGTTTCAAAGGAGATTGGGTAGTAGAAAAAGTAAAAGAATCTGATGATTTCAACTACGGTTTTGATGCCAAAGAAGGAACCTTCAAAAACCTCTTTGAAGCGGGAATTATTGATCCAGCGAAAGTACTGAGAGTTGCACTTCAGAACGCAGTTTCTACCGCAGCGATGTTCCTTACGACCGAAAGCGTGATCGTAGATGCTCCAAAGGCAGAAGGCTGCTCTTGCTCTCATGGAGGAGCTGATGCAGGAATGTGAGGCATGGGTTGAATGTATTAGTCAATGAACAGTTAAAAATTAACGGTGAACAAATAATTGTTAGAATTAAAAAAAATTATAAAATGCTGATTTCCGCGTGGGGTCAGCTTTTTTAACTTTTCTCTTGCTGCAAGAATTTGGAGTTGAAAAGAGCTCCAAGTTTGCTATAAGAAATATTCACAAAATTTCGTTTTTTTTATCCTATATTTCACAAAAATGGCAGGAGCCTACTATCTTAGTGATAAGCATGACTATTCAATAGCAATCTGAAAAGAAGATCTTTTAAAAATCAAGGAAGGAAACGCTCTACGTTGTGATCTGTTTTACTGAAGTTCAGATCAACTTTTAACGACAAAAGGAGAGTTTCTTCTCTGTCTTTTAACTAATCAAGGAGATGTTTTACAAAAAGAATGCGAGATTATCCCATTTCCAGAGGATGCATGAAAAATTGGAGAAAAGATCGTGATCAAAGAAGGGCTTTTGGAAGCTTGGCTTAATCATGATTTGAGTACGCCTATTGAATACCGTTATGATGCTCACTGAAACAAAATCCATCTCTATCTTAACGAAAGTAGAGAAAAAGAGGATTTTGAGTGAGATTTAGATTTTTATGGGCAGTATTTTGAACTTAAGCATCAAAAATAATTCAAGATAAAAAAATCTGATTTTTATCAATTTTCCATTGAAAAACCCTTGCACTTACCTATAAAGAAGCGGAAATTTACTTTCTTACAAATAATTATTATGGCAAGCAATCTTGAGCGTATGAATGAAATCCTTGATTTTTGGATGAATGATAAGACTTTTCAGAGATCTATTGATGAAAGAGCCGAGGCAATGAATTGGAGATTTTTTGATGGACCTCCTTTTGCGAGTGGAAGTCCGCACTATGGGCATCTCCTTGCTGGAAGTATCAAAGATGTCGTGCCAAGGTACAGGACGATGAGAGGGTATAAGGTCAAGAGAAAGCGAGGTTGGGACTGTCATGGGCTTCCTGTAGAAAAGGCAGTAGAAAAGGCGCTTTGAATCGATGGGAAAAAGGACATTGAAGACAAAATCTGAATTGAAACCTTCGTAGAAAAGTGTAGAGCCTATGTCAATCAAACAAATGCTGATTGGAAGCGGTTTGTAGATCATACTGGACGCCGAGCTGATATTGAGAACCCATATTTCACGATGGATCTAGATTTTATGGAAAGCGTGATCTGGTGTTTCTCTACGATTTACAATCAGAATAAGGTATATAAGGGATTTAAGGTGCAAGGGTACTGTCCGAGCTGTGCAACTCCGCTTGCTAACAATGAAATCTCTGATGGCTATGAAGATAAGCAAGATATGGCAATCACGATCAAGTTTGCTCATCAAGGGACAAAAAGCAATGAATACGAGGCTTCTGAAGATGGATTCGTTGATGTCGTAGCTGGAGTGATCAAAGATAGCGAGGGGCACTATGCGATGATTCATCACGCGAAAGAGAATCTCTGGTTTTTCCCTGGTGGTAAGGTAGAAAAAGGAGAATGCCGAATTGCAGCACTTAAAAGAGAACTCAAAGAAGAAGTCGGAATTGAGGCTGAAGAAAAGCAATATCTCGGAGCGATCAAAATTATTCATCTTGGAAAGCCGTATAGAGTGCATTGGTTTGAGGTAACGACAAAAGATATCCCAACACTTCAGGAAAATGAAAAGCACAATTCACTCATTTGGGTAAAAGAAGAAAAATCTGAAAATAGCCTTGGATTCGCCTTGAATATTAACGGAAATATCATTGATGATGAAAAGGAGCTAGTCCATGATTTCATAGATTTTCATCTCTTCAAAAAAGTTTTGAATCCTGAAGATAAAGGCTTGATTGAGGGGAAATTCAACTTTCTTGCTTGGACGACAACACCTTGGACTTTGCCGAGTAATATGTTTTTGGCGGTCGGAGCTGAGATTGACTATGTAACGGTTTACGATCCTGATAGCCAAGAATATTATGTCATGGCAGAAAACCTTTTGAAAAAATACTACAAATCTCCAGACCAATATAAATTCATCTACAAGCAGAAAGGAAAAGAACTCCAAAATCTGACTTATCAACCTCTGTTTGACTACATTCCAAACTCCAAGATTCCAAACGAATTCAAGAGCCAGTTTTTTCAAATTTTGAACAACGATTTTGTAAGCACGGAGGACGGAACAGGAATCGTGCATATCGCACCAAGTTTTTGAGTTGAGGACTTTGATGTTGTAGCCCAAATTCTTGGAAATCAATATGCTCAAGAGTGGATTTTTATGCCAGTTGATGAGTATGGTTGTTTTGATGAGCAGGTCGCTGACTATCAAGGGATGAAAGTCTTTGATGCGAATAAGCCGATTATGGACGAGCTCAAGGCGAGAAAAGTTACCGTGAAAGCCGAATCCATTACCCACTCCTATCCGCATTGCTGGAGATGTCATACGCCACTTATTTATAAGGCAATGTCCAGCCGATTCATCAAAGAAAAAGAAATGAATGCTGAAACCTTTTCCAAGGCGGAAAGCATCAATTTCGTTCCTGAAACAGTGAAAAACAGGTTTATCAATGGACTTCAGCAAGCTCCTGATTGGAATATCGCGAGAAATAGATACCGAGGTTCTCCATTGCCGATTTGGCAGAATGTGGAAGATCCTGAAGATCGTTTCTCACTTGGAACTTTAGATGAGCTCTATCATCTCACTAAAACTGGATCAAAAAATCTGACCAAAAATCTCTTTATCCGCCATGGAAGAACGGATTTTAATGACGAAAAGAAGTTTGATGGATTAGGAGCTTCAGTGTTGACCGCAGAAGGACAAAAACAAGCAGAAGCTCTCGTAAATAAACTTAAGCACCTCAAAGAAGAAAAAGCTGACCTTATTTTCGTGCTTTCTCCTCTTCCAAGAACTTGGGAAACCCTTAAACCAAGTCTGATTTCATCTTTTTGAGAAGCGGTAGTTGATGACTGTGAAAAAAAATACTTTGAAATCGTAAAGAGCTATCAAGAAGCTTTCAATAACGGAACTTTGCTTGAAATCGTGCAGGGAAGCGATGAACAAAATGTCTTCCAGCTTCACGAGCAGATTTTCGTGGATTGGAGATTCACCGATCATCTTTCCTTTGCTGACCAAGGGAAAGTTCAGCCTTGTGATCTTTTGAATTGGCAAGATGCAAGTAAACCGATTGGAAGCGATGGGGAAACGACTGAAACGATGTTTGCTAGAGTAAAAAATGCCGTGCTGTATTGGAATCAAAGATTTGCTACAAAAACCCTCATTTATACTTCTCATAACGATACGATCGGTATGGCGAGAAAGGTTTTCCGCAACTTTGACTATGGAAAACAAAGAAAGCACTTCTTGACCAAAAATGGAGAAATGCAGACCCATTACCGAGATAATGCGAGAAATACTGAAGTTGACCTTCATAAGCCGTATGTAGATTCTTACCGAGGAATGAGAGAGGGAAAGACCTACAAGAGAATCCCTGAAGTGATGGATTGTTGGTTTGAATCAGGTTCTATGCCGTTTGGACAGGATCATTACTTAGGAGAGCCGACCTGTAATTTGATGCTTTTGAGGCATGGTCAATCGCTTTTTAACTGGAAAATGGAACAGGAAGGATTTAGTGAAGGCTATGATTACCGAGATATTGCCAACACCCTTTCAGAAAAAGGGAAAGCTGATGCTGAACTTGCAGTTGAAAAGATTGAAAAAGCAAATCCACAGAAAAATTCAGTCTTTTATGTTTCTTTACTTCCAAGAGCGGCAGAAACCATAGATCCTTACTTTGAAAAAAACTATGGTTGGAAGCTAAGTACGCATCCGATCTATCAAGAAACCCTTGCTCGTTTCCAAAAAGCTTACGAAAGCGGAAACTTTGACCGAAGAGATTTTACCAACATTGAAGTAGAAAAAAACATCTTTTTGGATGCCAGAATAATGGAGCGAAAGTGCGATACAAGAGTCAACAAGGACTATATTCAAGAGGTAAATACAAGAGGAAAGCTTTGGCAAGAACTTGAAGAAAGAATAGCAGATTTTCTTGAAGAAATGAAAAAGAATGCAGGGAAACAAGTTATTGTTTCAAGCCACTACTTTGTAATTTTTCATCTCAAAAGACTTTTTGATAAACAAAATTATCAATTTGATGAATATCAAAGAACGCCTGAAACTGATATTAAGAATGGGGAACTCTACCCATTTGCACTCCCTTGTTATGAAGAAAATACTGAACTTACCTATCCTGCGGACTTTATCGCTGAGGGACTGGATCAAACGAGAGGTTGGTTCCGTTCTCTCCATGTGGTAGGACATGCGATTAAAGGCGAAAATGCTTTCAAAAATGTGATCGTAAATGGGCTAATCCTCGCTGAAGATGGGAAAAAAATGGCGAAGAGTCTACAAAACTATCCTGATCCAAGAGGCTTGATTGAAAAGCGATGAGGTGATGCGTTCAGGCTTTATACCTTGAGTTCTCCTGTTGTGAGGGCTGAACCGATGAAATTCGCTGAAAAGGGAGTTGAGCAGTGCTTCAAGGATTTCAATATTCCGCTAGAAAATGTTTTCAAATTTTTTGAAACCTACGCGAAGATTGATAACCGAAAGAGCGATGGAACCGAGGTTTTCTTGATGAGGCATGCTAAGGCTGAAGGACAAGGGCTTGATGCAGAGCTTACTGCTGAGGGGAAAGCTGAGCTTGAAAGCCAAGAAACTCTTGAAAAAATCATCAGACTTAATCCTGATATCATTATTCATACGCCATATTTGAGAACAAAAGCTACTGCCGAACATCTCCAGGGACTCTTGCAAACCCACTGCGGAAAATCTGTTTCCCTCCAAGAAATCAACCCTCTTGATGAAAACGGAAGCAGAAAATCCCTTTGGAAGAGCATTTATGAACAGCTTTTACAGGAGCATCAAGGAAAGAGAATTCTGATCGTGGGACATGCGTTCACTTTGAGAACAATCCGAGAGCTCTTCTATGAAAATAACCTTGAAGACTATGCATATAATGAGGTAGTAAGACAGGTTGGCTTGAAGCAGCTTGAAGTCATCAAACTTCCGACCTATACGATCGTAAATGAGCTTGATAAGTGGATCCTCGCAGAGCTTCATCAAACCCTCCAAAAAGTAGATGCTGATTTGCAGGCTTGTGAACTTGATGCTGCGATCAAATGCGGAATGGATTTTATGGAGAAGCTTACGAACTGGTACTTGAGAAGAAGTAGGAGAAGATTCCGAGGAAGCGAGATGACGAGCGACAAATACTCAGCATATGCGACTCTTTTTGAGGTATTGAGCACGTATTTGAAGATGATGGCTCCGTTTACTCCGTTCATCACTGAGGAACTTTGGCAGAAACTTCAGACTTTTGTTGCTGGTAAAGAAAGCGAAAAAGCTGAATCACTTCATCTTGCTTACCGACCGTTTGCAAGTGAGAAATATATTGATCAGCAGCTTATGGAAGAAATTACGACCGTGAGAAAGGCGATCAAGCTTGCACTCTTCATTAGATCTAAAAATAAAATC
Source organism: bacterium (assembly GCA_041831495.1). GTDB lineage: Bacteria > Patescibacteriota > Gracilibacteria > Absconditabacterales > Absconditicoccaceae > HOT-345. The sequence goes on from JBHAST010000064.1 coordinate 12,647, forward strand.
GCAGTGAAACAACCTCTTCAAAAGCTTGGTTTGAAGCTGTAAATGATACTCAAGCTTTTTTATCTTCTCAAGCCACAAACAATGAAAAAAAACTGAATTCTTAGCTTTATTATTGGTCTTTCCCTCGTTTGTTGAGTGAGTTCAGCTTATTTCCCTTATAAGAACGAATGGAATTGTAGTGAAGTTGAAACTAAAGAAGATAAAGAAAAGTGTGAAAACGAAATGTCTTTCGCTAAATTTACAGAAACGACAGGGACCAGAGAAATGTCCACGACTTGTTGTAGCTATTTAGAACACGATCCTAGCTTTAATCTCCGACGAGAACAGGTAACAGCATTCGGAGGACTTGATAAACGGACAAATGAAGCTTCCGAAGAAATAAAAAATAAACCAGATCAGGATCGAGCCCTTATCTCAGGTTCAGTCCAACAACTCACAGATCTTATTCTTAAGTTAAGCACTCAGATTTACGAAGAAGCTTCAAACAAAATTCAAGCAACCAAAATGCTATCTTCATTTTTCAAAAGTTGCAGTGAAAATAATAAACATCTTGAAGCCAGAATCGTTTGCAAGTACTTCGCCCATGATCTTATTTGAAAAGAACCTAAAATAACTTCAATAAGTTTGTCTGATATTATTGCTACTTTTCAAAAAGAAAAAAAGCTGATTCAGAGATCGATTCAATTCAGCGAGTTAAACGAAAATTATACTCCAATTAATTATTACTATGCGACCATTCGTAAAATGTATCGTATCGGAAATTTCGCTTTCTGACTTATGGATAGTTATGATTACTTTGATAAAGACTCGGATGCTGATTTCTTTAAAGTTTTGGTCTTGAAAGCAGGAGATACGCATTGGCAGGATTTCGCGGATATCAAGGCAAATGCGAGTTTTATTAATGAATCCTCTCTCAGCTTTGAAAAGCATAAACTAAACCTCTTCATTCCTGTTCTTCAAAATAAGGAGAAAGAAAATGAAAGGCTGACTGCTCAATTTCAATTCCAAAAAAATTGAAGTCGAAAATTAGTAGGTTGTTTTGAGGAGAAATTTAGTACAACTTATGTTTCTCCTGATGATCTCATTTCTAAAAAGAAAGTTCCTCTCAAATCTTGCGAAGCACTCAATATAAACATCAGTACAACACTTTAAAAACAATACAATTTACCTTGAAATTGTTAATTGTTCACTGATAAATTCTTAATCCTTAATTGATATCTATGCTCCAAATCAACAATCTTTCCGTGCAAGTCGGAGAAAAACCAATTCTGAATCAGATTTCTTTTGATTTTAAACTGGGGAAAAACTACTGTATCCTCGGGAAAAACGGCTCTGGAAAATCCTCGCTCGCGATGACCATTGCTGGTAATCCGAAATATGAAATCACAGCTTGAGAAATCCTGCTTGATGGACAGGTAATCCACGAGATGACTCCTGATGAGAGGAGTAAAACCTGAATTTTCCTTGCGTTCCAAAATGTCCCTGAAATCCCTGGAGTGAAGTTGTTTGAGTTTCTCAAAACGATGTATGATTTGAGGCAGGAGAAGCCGACTTCCTTTCTTGAGTTCAAGAAAATCATTGAGCCCTTGGTCGCAGAGCTAGAGATTCCTCGTGATTTTCTTTGGAGAGATTTGAATGTTGGCTTTAGTGGAGGTGAGAAGAGAAAAGTTGAGGTCTTGCAAATCAAGCTTTTGAAGCCGAAATATATTATTCTTGATGAGATTGATAGTGGACTTGATGTGAACGCGGTCAAGCAGGTGTCCGAGCTTTTGAAGGCAGTTAATACTGAGGGGAACTCCTTTATTGTGATCACGCATCTTTTTGAAATGCTCCAAGAGCTTCCATTAGAAAAAATTCTGATTCTTGAGCAGGGGCAGATTAAAAGGATCGGTGGAAGAGAACTGATGGATCAAGTAAGAAAAGAGGGGTTCTAAAAAGGCTTTTTCATTAAACTTGAAAGAAGTTGATATTTAATTCGTGCTTGAGAGGTTTCATGGACTTTAATTATTCTTGGAGAATTTGCTTGAAATTCCTGAAATTGTTCGTCAGTATTATCCTCTTGCAGTTTAGAAAGGTAGGCTTGGAAGAGTTCTGGTGGAAGATTTATTTTCATCTTTTGAGCAAGGGAAAGGAAGCTATCTTGCCCATTCACTTCTTGAGCTGAAAGTTCATAAAGAGCTAACTGGTCTAAGGCAGTTCCATTTAAGGAATTTGTGTATTCTCCCCCATAGACAGAAACCTCATTCTTTGTCACGAAATCAATAATTCTTGAGGGCTGGACTGAATTATCTTTGATAAAAAGATGAAATCCATAATTTCAGGTGGATTTCCGGCGGAGAAGTTCACAGCCAATTGCAAGCTTATCTTGAGGAAGGACTTCTTTAAGCTTCATGAGGAGAACCAAAGAAAAATCCACACAAGATCCCATATAACAGCTTTCTCAAGAGCTTATGATAGTATCTATTGTCCTCTTTCCAAGTTCATTTTGAATTCTCTCATTTGACCATTTGACCTTTTTGATCTTTCCGAATACATCTCCAATAACTTCTACAAGATTACTACCAGAAAGAGAATTCTGAACTTCTCTCGGTTGATTGATTCCTCACATAAGAAAAAATAAGAAAATAAATTATTGTTGATATGATATATAAACATTTATCAAATAAAAGTCAAGTTTTAAAATTTCATTTCTCCTATGAAAAAACTCAAAAAATCTGATTTTAAAACTATTTTCTCTTATTTAGAGCAACTTTTTCCGAATGCGGAAACCGAACTCAACTACGAAACGCCTTTTCAGTTGCTCGTTGCCGTGATTCTCTCTGCACAAACTACCGATAAACAGGTGAATAAAGTCACAGCCAGCCTCTTTCAAACGATTAAAGAGCCAGAAGATGTGATTAAGCTTGGGCATATCGCTTTTGAGCAGGCAATCAAATCTATCGGGCTCTACAAAGGCAAAGCGAAAAACATCTTTCAGACTTCAAAGCTTTTGGTAGAAAAAAAAGGAAAAATCCCAAAAACTGAAAAAGAACTCATACAACTCCCTTGAGTCTGAGAAAAAACCGCGAAAGTTGTGCTCCATGTCCTCTACAAAAAACCTGTGATCGCGGTAGATACGCATGTGCATAGGGTTTGTAATAGGCTTGGAATCGTCAAAACCAAAGCTCCACTTCAGACTTCAAAACTTCTTGAAACTGCCATACCAAATGAGTATAAGCAGATTGCACATCATTGTATTATTTTGTTTGGGAGGTATTATTGCACAGCAAGGAGCCCGAAATGTGCTGAATGTCAGCTTCAAAAGCTCTGTCTTTATTTTAAAAACCAAAACTAATGTTCAAAATTCTGATGACCGAACCACGCCGAGGCTACGAAGTTTTGCTCCGTATCGTTGAACTCGGAGAACGCTATCCACGACTGGGAAACTTCTATCCTATCGGTGCTGATATTTTCGTGTTTGTGTATCCGATTTTTCTCACCGTGCTTTATCTCTATGGAATGATAAAAAATAAAATTGAAGCGAAAAAGGAGGCTTTATTTATTTTCTTTTCCTGTTTTTTTTCTATAGTGGTAAATATTCTTTCCCAGCAGTTTTTTGATAAGCAAAGACCGATTTATGAATTCTGAATTCAGAATCTTGATCAAGAAACCTTGCTTCATCAGTTCTTACCTTCAACTTCGTTTCCCTCAGATCATGCGGTCGTAACCTTTTCTATCGCAATGGCAACTTGGCTGATCGCTCACAAGCATGAGAATAAAAAATTAAAAATCTGGTCAGGATTCCTCTTTTTCTTTGCCATCATCACAGGACTTTGCAGGATCGGAACGACCGTCCACCGAACGACCGATATTCTCGCAGGAACGATTATGGGAATTTTAGTACCGATTGTCTTGATGCTTCCTCTCGTTTTCAAAGCAATAGAAAAATGGCTCCTTTTACCGATTATTCGTGTTGAAGAGTGGCTTATTCAAAAGGTATTTCAATGCAAAAAAAAGAAATAGTTTTACTCAGCAAGCAGATCTCCTGCATAGTGAATTACCACATAGATCGTTTTTTTAGCTGAATCAAGCTGAAATCCAAGACCGAGCTGCGTAAAATGAGGCATCATGATTGCTTTATAGTGAGCGCCATTTTTCCCCTCAGCCGCAAAAGTATCAAAAATTCTTTTAGTCGCTGTGATGAGTGCCTCAGTACAATCACTAGAAGCACAGCTAAAAGACCGATAGCCCACACTTTCAGAAAACGCATTTCTTCCGCCGGTTTCTTTCGGAAAAAAGATCCCAAAATCGGAAAATCGTTCTTTGATAGAAGTATAACTATAGTAGCCATCAGCTTCCTTTCTTTTGTGGGTTCCGCTTTTGATTGCGAGATTTGCGAGCTGATCTGCCCAGCTTTTTGCACTTTTTTCTAAATCACTATGGTAGCGATAGGGCTCTAATCCTTGCGTCGCTCTCAAGTCGTTATGCCACTCCAGCCATGCGCTTCTTACCTGATCAAAATCGATGTTTTCTAAGGTCTGGTAAGATTGCCCATCTGAAAGCTTGAGCTGAAGAGCTGGTGTTCAAGTGTTGCCGATTCCCTTGGTTCAGAGCCAATGCGTGAGTTCTTTGACAAGGAGCTTAATTTCCGCATTGTTGCTTGATTGCACTTGAGGTGCAGAAAGGATCGTTGAAATCAGCTGTAAATACTGATCTTGCTCTTGGGTAGTTTTGGTCTGTAGTTTCTGCTCAAAGGAACGAACAAACTGGTCTGTCCAGGCACTATAGGCAGAAACTTGCATTCCTAGCCCAAAAAATCGAACTAAAAGCACTAAAAATCAGAATTTTCTCATCTTGCAGAAAAAAGTAAAATTAACCAACAAACGGTAACTTCATGCCTCGCCATACGACCAAATCCTTGAGAATAATTACGATTCCAAGGAGCATCAATGCCCAGAAAAAGACCGTATTAACCCAGCCTTCCACCACAGCAAATTTTTCATCTTTTACGCGGAAGAGTTTCTGGAGAATGAGGGCTCGAAATCTTCCTCCATCCAAGGCAGGAATTGGCAAAACATTGAAAATAGCGAGGGCAATAGACAGCATTCCTCCAAAGCCAAGAAAAATCAGAAATCAGAATTCTTCTAGGAGTTTCCCTCCAAATTTTACGGCTCCTACAGGTCCAGTCAGCTGTTTCAAAGCATCTTTGGTTTTTCCCGCCTCAAAAGAGAAAAGTTTTTTTCCAATCGTTCCTAGAGCAGACATTGTGAGATTCCATTCAGCTTTTATTTCTTTTAGTCCGGCAAGCATCGCTCCACCAAGTCAAAATTTTACCGGCAAAAGCTCTAAATCTCCAGACTGAGCATAGACAATTCCAAGTTTACAGTCTTCTGGACAATCGAAACTAAGTGTTTTAACTGAGGATTGATCAGTATGAGAAGCGTATTCCAAAGTGTTATTTTCAGTATTTGCGAGCTTGGATAGCTGTTTAGTTAGCGTGAGACTTGAGATTTCCTGTCCATTAAGGCGGATAAGAACATTCCCTGTCTGAAGCCCCATCTGCTCAGCAAGCCCTCATTCTACAAGATGTTCAATGACAACGCTTCCATCTTGGAGTTCTCCGCTCAGAAATCCCTCATTTTTGATAAAACTCATACTCGGCATCAAATAACTCTCAGAATACATACCTTGAGCATCATCAGGAATCACAGTCATCGGTTTTGTCCCGATAAAAAATAAGACACTAAAAACCCCCCACGCAATCAGGAAATTCATCACAACTCCTGCCATTACGATAATGAGTTTTTTTCGGAGCTTCGCTTTTACAAAGCTGTCTTTCGCGGTGTTTTCTTTGCTGTCGGTTCCATCTTCGCCTTTGAGAGAAACAAAACCTCCCAGAGGCAGCCAATTCAATGTATATTGTGTCCCTGATTTGTCGGTCCATAGGGTCATTGCTCTTGGTGGTAGTCCGAGTCAGAATTCTTTTACTTGTACGCCAGATTTCTTGGCGGCGATAAAGTGTCCGAACTCGTGAAGCAAGACTAAAACTACAAAAGTCAAAACTCATAAGATAATTCCTCGCATATTTTTAGATAAAAATTAAAAGTCTGACTTTAAGTATATAGAAAGTCCCGAGCAAAACAAGAAGAAAAAATCCTTGATTAATTATAATACAAAAAGCACCACTAATAGATAAGATAATAAATGGTAATTTAGATCTTAAGAAATATTAGTGATGCAAAGGAATAATAAGAAAAGGAGCCAACTAAATCAAGAGGAAAGAATAGAAATTTACGCC
>JBHAST010000065.1:0-4246 GCA_041831495.1 bacterium
ATATTTTTCATAGCGCTTCCATTCTTCTGGAGTGAAGTTTTCGAGATTTTCAAGGTTAACGGGAATTGGAATCGGATTTTTATATTTTTCGAGATGTTCAATATCAAAATCACTTTCCGCTTCTAAAATCCAGCTCATGAAGCTGAGAATTTGGCATACGAAGAAAGGATGGAGCTGATGTTTTTTGCAGATTTCTTCTCAGAGAAGCATTGGCAGAACGAGAATAAGTAAAAGATGATAGGATATTATAGTCTTTGTATTCTATTTCAAGATTAACTTTTGTTTTTCTTCTTGAAAAAAGTAGGTACTTTCCATATACTCAAGCCCATTCAGGAAACTTGATTTTACATGAAACCAAGCAATCTGATTTTGGTTTTTTATTTTTGCACTTAACTTTGATGTCAATTAGAAATATCGCAATTATCGCCCATGTAGATCATGGAAAAACTTCGCTCGTAGATCAGCTGCTCAAGCAGTCTTGAACCCTCAAAAAGATGGAGGATCAGGATTTGGTGATGGACAATAACGATCAAGAGAGAGAAAGAGGAATTACCATTTATGCGAAAAATACCGCGATTGAATACCAAGGGGAGAGGATCAATATCGTAGATACTCCAGGGCATGCGGATTTTGGGAGTGAGGTAGAGAGAGTTTTGCGTATGGTGGACTCGGTAATTCTCGTGGTTGATGCTTATGAAGGTCCGATGCCGCAGACCAAGTTCGTCCTCAAAAAAAGTCTAGAACTCTGATTCAAACCGATGGTCGTAATTAATAAAATCGATAAACCAGCCGCAAGACCTGATCGAGTGATAGATCAGCTTTTTGATCTTTTTATCTTGCTTTGAGCAACTGATGAGCAGGCGGATTTTCCGATTATTTACGCGAGTGCCAAAAACGGTTATGCGATGAACGAATTGACCGATGAAGCCAAGGATCTCACACCGCTTTTTGAGGCGATTTTGAAAAATGTAGCACCTGCACCGCAAAATCTTGATGCTCCGTTTCGTATGCAAATCGCGAACTTGGGATATGATGATTACCTTGGAAGACTGGGGATTGGTCGTGTGTATGAAGGGAAAATAAAGTCAGGAAGTCAGATTTCTATTATTGGTAATGATGGAGTCAAAAGAACTGGAAAAATCGCAAAGCTTTTTACCACGCTTGGACTACAAAGAATTGAGACTGAAGAAGCGATTTGTGGTGATATTATCACAATTTCTGGAATCCCTAATATTTTTGTAGGAGAGACTGTTGGAGTAGGGGAGTTTGAGCCATTGCCGAGTATTGCAATTGATGAGCCGACTTTGAGTATGGAATTTCTCGTGAATGATAGCCCTTTTGCTGGGAAAGAAGGAAAATATATGACAACCAGAAATATGGCAGAAAGACTAGAAAAAGAAGCTGAAACGAATGTGGGACTCAGAGTGGAAAATCAGGATTGAAAATTTATTGTTTCAGGGAGAGGAGAGTTGCACCTTGGAGTATTGATTGAAGCTATTCGTAGAGAGGGGCGAGAACTTCAAGTTGGAGCTCCGCAGGTAATTTACAAAGAAGAAAACGGACAAAAACTTGAACCTATGGAAACGCTCGTAGTTGCTGTTGATGATGAGCTTTCAGGGACGGTGATTGATATGCTCGCACCTCGTAAATGATTGATGCAAAATATGAATTCTGAAAACGGTTTGACGACGATGGAGTTTTTGATTCCGACGAGATGACTTTTGGGGTTCCGTGGGGATTTTATCCTTGCGACCAAGGGGGAATGAATTATGACTTCAGCTTTTTCTCATTATGAACCTTTTAAGTGAGAAATACAAAAAAGACAAGTCTGATCCATGATTTCGTCAGCCACTGGACAGGCGATGATGTATGGAATCTTCAAATTGCAGGAAAGAGGTCCGATTTTCGTAGACCCTGCTCAACCAATCTATGAAGGAATGATCGTAGGGGAGCATCTCAAAGGCGGAGATATGACCGTGAATCTTACCATCAATAAGCAGATGAATAATGTCCGCAACTCTGGAAATGATGAAGCGATGAGAATTGATCCGATCGTGCATTTGTCTTTGGAGCAGGCGATGGGCTATATTGCGCATGATGAACTGGTGGAAATTACGCCGAAGGCGATTAGGATTAGAAAGAAGTATTTAACTGAATCTGCGAGGACGATTGCGAAGAAGCAGGGGGTGATTTAGGTTTTTACAACCCCCTCCACCCTTCGGGCACCTCCCCCTAACAGGGGAGCACCCCCCCTCCTAACCTCCCCCTGTCAGGGGAGGAAGAATGAAATTATTTCCCCTCTGTGAGGAGGGGCTAGGGGAGGTTAAGAAGCAAACAAGTTGTTTACAAGCGGGAGGATCAGACTTTTAAATCTTTTTGAAAACTATGGAAGAAAGATTGCCAATCATCCCTTATAATACAGCACTTGTGGAATATGCAAGGGAAAATAGAAAAAATCAGACGAAAGCAGAAGGATTGCTTTGGCATCTTGTCCTAAAGAATAAACAGCTTTTGGGATATAAATTTAGGAGACAAAAGATTATTCATTCTTTTATTCTTGATTTTTATTGTTCAAAACTCTTGCTAGGAATTGAGTTAGATGGAGGCTATCATGATTACACTCAAGACTATGATGAAGAAAGATCCAAAGTGATTGCTCAATATGGCATAAAAATAATAAGATTTCGTAATGAAGAGATAGAAAAGAATTTAGAAGGAGTAATCCTTGCTTTAGAGGAATTGATTCAGGAGAGAGCTAGAGCTTTAGGAGTCAATCCCCTAGGAGATCAATAAATGGGGTGTTTTTCCTCTGAGAGGAGGAGATAGAAGAGCTTGAGAAGAAAACGGATTGATTGGTTACCCCCTCTGCCCTTCGGGCATCTCCCCCTAACAGGGGAGAAAGAGTGAGAGTATCGTCTCTCTATCGGACATCTCCGCTTAACAGGGGAGAAATTCACTCTGATGTTGCTCCCTGAGAGGGGAGCTGGCGAGCGAAGCGAGACTGAGGGGTTGCCAGAGAGGACGATTGCCAAGAAGCAGGGATTGATTTAAGAGAATAGAGAAAAATATAAAAAATACTATTCTTTTCGTTCAATAGTTATTTTTTTCGCTTCCAAGCCGAGCAGGTCTGATAAATCTTCTTTTTTGTGATAGAGAAGGAAATGAATTAAGATTTTATTTTTATATCTTATCATTTCTGATTTTTCAGCATTTTCTCCATTTTTTCCCATTTCATCCAAGATATCTTCGATGATACTATCTTTTTTATTTCGTGTCAGTGTGTTGTTTTCATGATATTTTTTGAGGATGGCTACAATGCTGCTTTTATGTTGTTCTAGATACTTTTGATATTCTGCTTTTCACATCGTGTAAATAATCAGTGAAGCAGTTCTTAGCTGATCCTCCTCTTTAGAAATTTCTTTTATTTCTGCTTCGAGTCTTTGGATTTCTTTAGAGAGTTTCTCATCGTTATTGTCTTTGTTGTGAATAGTTCTTCGAAAGTCTTGCACTCCTTCTATAATCCAAGAAAAAAGGAAGAGCTGTCATAAGAATTTTAACATTGTAGTGAATAGCAAAAATAGCTAAAGAGAATACTATACTCAGACTAGCTAATATGGCACTTTTTTCAAGAGAAATATTGCAGCGGAAAATCGTTTGCTTTTGAGGATGATATCTTTACTCTTTCGTTAAAGTCTGTTTTTTTAGATGCTGTTTATCTTCTCATGAAATATCTTCATTTTCTTCATTGCCACGTCGCTGGTTTCTCTTTTGCTGAGGGAGTTTTTGTCTTTGATCAGCTTAAAATCTGAACGGAGCTTCAGCTTGTTTTTGAACCAGAGAATCCCTATGATGCTCAGGCAGTTGCCCTCTATTTCAAAAAGACCAAAATCGGATACTTGCCGAGAGCTCACAATAAAGAAATTGCGAAACTCTTGGAAGCCGGCTACACCGATCTTTTCACGGCAAAGATCAATAGAATCTCTCCAGAGGAGCATCCGGAAAATCAGATAGGAGTGGTGATTTTTCTTAAAATGAAAGGAAAGAAGTAAGCTGTTTTTTATCTAATATTATTTTAAAAGATTTATAATTTTAATTATAATATAATGAATAAAGCTCAGGATGTATTTTCAATACTTTATAATGTAATTTATAAGATTCGAATTAAAAAAAAGCTCGTTCCGTATCAATTTCCTAGATCAGAAATTATAGAAGAAATCATTAATAAAAAACCAACCACAAGAGAAGA
>JBHAST010000066.1:0-12650 GCA_041831495.1 bacterium
ACTTGATTTTGTCAAAAAAGATTTGACATTGTCAAAGAAATTTGTAATATGGGGTCAAGTTTATTTTTTGAAGTAAAAAATGCCTCGTTCTCCTTTATGCAAACTACCAAATATCTGACCAAAGATTGCAGATAATTTGATAAAAATCTGAATTACGACTCCTGAAGAGTTTTTGGCACAAGATCCTTATGAAATCTTTCATCAACTCAAAATCAAGGTTGATCCTAGCTTTTGTCGCTGCGCTTTGGCGAGTATTGTTGGAGCACACAAGAAAATAAAACGAAACCTGATTCGTAAGGAGGCAGTTAAAACCTACGAACACCGTTATCCTGATGATGAACGAAAAACTTCCCGAAAAGGGTGTTAATCTGACTTTATCTCTTTTTACTACAATAGTATGGCAAACAACAAACTTGATGAATTACAAAAAAGACTGATCGCTTTTTTCAAGCAGAATACTGAACAAGAAGGGCTTACTTTGAGAGAAATTGCAAATGAAGTCTGAGCTTCTCATCCACAAACCGTTTTAAACAAGCTCAATCAGCTCGTTTTCAAGGGTTATTTTGTCAAAGATGATCGCTGATATAGGCTCGTAAGGGAAGAAGTAGGAAATAAGCTTGATGATATTGTTCAGCTTCCCATCTATGGTTTCGCTCAATGTGGAAATAAGGGAAAGCAGATCATTGATGAATATTCGCAGGAGAAAATGCCTGTTACGGTAGCTTTTGTAGGGACCAGCGATCTAGAAAATTGCTTTTTTGTAAGAGCAAAAGGGAATAGTATGGAACCCAAAATTCAAGATGGTGACCTCGTTTTGATCCGTCAGCAACCGAGTTATGATGAATCAGATTTTGTGTTTGTTTTGCATAATCAGCTTCCTAAGCTCAAAAAAATTATCAAGCAAGATGGACATTATATGCTTGAGTCTATCAACCGCTTTTTTGATAAGGTAGAAATTGATCCTTACGATGAAACGAAAGTGATCGGTGTGGTCAAAAAAGTGATCAAAAATATGTAGATTAATTTAAAAGAAAAACTTATTTTTAAAAGAAAAAACCCCTCAAGTTAGCTTTGAGGGGAACTGAGGAGTTTGTGTAAGATTCCATTGATAAGTTTTGGGGATCCTTCATCCGCATATCTTTTTGCAAGTTCAACCATTTCATTGATGATGACTTCCTTTGGCGTTTGGAGTGCTTTGTATTCACAGTAGCCAAGCAAAAGAAGCACCTGATCCATAATATCCATCTTTGCATATTCAAAGCTTTGGGTATGCTGATTTACCTTTGCTATGAGTTCTTTTTCATAGCGAGGAAGGGCGTTTCCAAGCTGTAAAACATAGTCTGCTTCTACTTCTTCATCAGATCGCTGATCAAAAAACGCTCTAAGGATATAGGGAAATTCATCTTCAATATCGGCATACTCAGCATAGGTATTGATTTTTGCCTGAACAACCTCATCCCACTGCTCATCAGCCTGTTTCTTTGCAGCTACTGCCTTGAGAAAATCCGCATCCAGAAATTCAGATTTTTTATCTTCTTCTCCTTCATAGTTTAAAAACCCTGGAGCAGAAACTCAATCAGTAAGCGGTTTTTCTTTTAAATACGAAAAAAAACAATGCTGATAAAAATACGAAAGGACGATTTTTCTAGCATTGATTCTTTTTCTGATATCCATACGAGGAAAATTGGAAAAGTAAAAGAAGATTCCAGATTATGCTTCTACAACGGTAGCATTTTTCTTGGCTTTGATCGTCAAAACTTGCTTTCCATTGTAATATCCACATGCAGGACATACTCTATGATTGAGTCTGTTTGCACCACAGTTTGGACATTTTGCAGTTTGATAGGTCTGAGCCAATCTTCTCTGATTGATCGTCATCCAGGTAGAATGTCTTTTATTTGACTGGGTTTTACTGATCTTTTTCTTTGGACCGATTGTCATTTGTCTGATACACTTAGTGAATTAAAACCAAAATACTGATTACTCAGCTTTTTCTGCTTTTTTCGCAGGAGCTTTCTTTGCAGGAGCCTTTTTAGCTGGAGCCTTTTCTGCTTTTTCAGCCTTTGGAGCTGCTTTTTTTGCAGGGGCTTTCTTAACTGGAGCCTTTTCTGCTTTTTCAGCCTTTGGAGCTGCTTTTTTTGCAGGAGCTTTCTTTTCAAGTTCAGCTGGGGAGAGGACCTCTACAACAGTCTTGAGATACGTTCTTCCATTGAATTTTTTGAAATTCTTTTTCTTGAAAGCAACGATCCCATCTGCAGCAGCGAGAATAGAGAAATCTGCGGCTTCATAGGTATTTTTTCCGCATTCATATTTGCTTCCTTTTTGTCTGATGATGATATTTCCAGCAAGAACTGATTGTCCACCAAAGACCTTGACTCCACGATATTTTGGTTGTGAGTCCTTTAGATTTTTAACCGAACCAGCGGCTTTTTTGTGTGCCATAACTTTTCAAACAAGATAAAAAATGACTTGGAGAGAGTATAGGGATTGGAAAATGATAATCAAGAGAAAGTTCTTTCTTTTGCAAAAAGCTTAAAAAAAAGCTCTTTTCACCAAAAAAGTTTTTTTATTCTTCCTTGCTTAATTCCTACCATTTCCTTATAGTCAAATTCGTTTTATTTATACCTTTAATTTTATGCAAAGACTAGACAAATACCTTGCCAATCTCGGACTCGTTTCTCGTAGAGAAGCTCCGAATGCCTGCAAATCTTGAAACATTCTCGTCAATGGCGAAATCGTAAAAAAATCTGACTTTAAACTCTTGGGCGGAGAAAAACTTACGGTCTTTGGTCAAGAAGTACAGGTTCTAGAAAAGATCTATGCGATCCTGTATAAGTCAGCAGGTTATATTTCCTCCGACGAAGACGAGTTTGGCTACCCAAGCTACAAAAAGCAGATGCTTGACTGCCCTTATGTGAACTTGCTGCATGTCGCTGGGAGATTAGATGTAGACACGGAAGGTCTGCTTTTGCTTTCTAATGATGGACAGTTTATTCACCAAGTCATCAGCCCAAAACGAGATAAAGAAAAAGAATATGAAGTCTGGCTTCAGTTGCCGATCAGCCTCGCAGATTGCGAACAGCTCCAAAAGGGAGTGCAGCTTGATGATGGTTATCTTACCAAACCCGCTAAAGTCCAACAACTTGAAGAAAAGAAAATCCTCTTGACCATTATTGAGGGAAAATATCATCAAGTCAAAAGGATGCTCCAAGCAGTGGGAAACGAAGTCGTGTATCTCAAAAGATTGAGGATTGGAGAATGGGCTCTAGAGGGATTAGAGAAGGGGCAGTGGAAGCTGATTGAGAAGGAATAATTGAGAATGAATAATTAAGAATTGATATGCTGAGGCTTTTTAACTAATAAAAAAGCTCCTATAGTGAGGAGCTAAAAATTTAGGCAGTTTTATGATTTTTATTAAGCCAATCTACACAAGACTTTATTGCATTTCATGTTAAAAATGGATATTTTTTTTGCATTCTATCAGGATGGATAAGTTCATTATAATGTTTTGGAGATTTCTTAAAACTAATTCCTTTGATAGAAGGATTATTTTTTAAGTTAGTAACAATAAATTCTCCTTCTTGTCCTTTTGCAAGTTTCAATCATTTAGCCAATAATAAAAGAGTTTGAAGTCTATTTCCAATAAAAGTATTCTTTTCCCATAACTCTCCACTTCCTCTTAAAACCGAAAGATTAATTGGAATACGATAATCATTTGATATAAGTTCATAGTGCTTTTTATCTTTATTATAATTTAGCTTATACTTATATTTTTCTCAATATCTTTCTAAGCTATCAAAAAGATGTCTCTTGAGAGCTTCTTCAAGATTTTTAGATTCCGGAAGTTCACTGATTTTCCACTCTTTATTCAAGTAAATTTGTTGAAAAAATCAATGCTCTCTCCTACTTTGTCTTAAGTCAGGAATAAAGGTCAAATGCTTTTCTTCATTAAAAAAGTAATATCCATCAAATCATTTTCTCATATAGATCTTTTCATTCTTGGGCAATCAAAAGAAATTTCTCTCCCCCTCTTTCAAAGCACTAGAAATATCTCTTAATTCCAACTCTTTGATGATAGTTTCCTCATTTTGTTCTATATTTTTTTCATTTGCAATGTTAGTCTGATTTCAAGTTTTTTGAGCACTTTCTTTATTAAGCTGAATTTTATCATTATTTTTCTTTTCTTCAACTGACTTTGGTTTTGCTTTTAAAAGTGCTTTAATGGTCTCTTTACCTGGCAATCCATCACAAGCTTCCTGTGCAAATTTTTGATCTTTTTGGAACTTTTGAATAGCTGATTTGGTAGCATTTCCAAACCATCCATCAATTTTTTTACTTCCAAGATCATAGCCAAGACTCACAAGCTTAATTTGAACCGCAGTCATTCGAAGCCTATCTTGTTTTTGATCTATTATATCACTCCACGATTGACTTTTAATCGTTTCCAAAAAAGCATTAACATTTTCCATGTTCACCGCCTTCGTTCCATCTTCTTTTTTATCAAAAAAAGCATCCTTCTCTACCTCTTTACCAAGTGTATTTAACTCGTCTTGCAGCTCTCTTTCGACACGATCATCAATATTAATGTTAAACTTTTCCATCTGAATTCCATTGAATATAAAATTTCCTATTTCAAGTATAGCCTAATGCTCTCCAAAAGTCAAAAAAATCAGACTTTTTTCTCAATTTTCAAATGCAGGAGAAGCTTTGTAGAGAGTTTTCCTTGCAAATGCAAGCAATTTCCATAAGCTAGGATCAGTTTTTTCAGACTTTTTTATTGTTAAAAACCGCTGAGTATGCCTCGTATTGCCGATGTTATGAAAGATTTGAACCTTGACCAAGCAACTTTCTCCAAAATTTATGAAAAAGTGATGGGTAAAAAACTGACTGCCAAAGTTGTGACGATTTCTGATGCAAATTTGGAAAAGTTTCAGTATGTCGTAGATCAACTTCCCAAAAAAAACTCAAAAAAGGCTGAACCAGCAAAAAAAGCTGATGATGGAAAAGTTTTGAAATCAGATGAAATTGGATTTGGAGGCGGATTCCTCTCAGGATTAGGGTTCGAAAAGCACGAAGAGAAGACTACGATTGAAACTGAGGAAGATGAACTTCAGCTCCACAATATTGAAATCCCTGTTGCTTCAAGTAAAGAGGTAAGTCAGGAGGAAATTTCTTTTTCGCCAAGTAAATGAGCAAATGCGAGGGTAATTGCGAGAGCAGAACCTCGTCCAGCAAAAACAGCAGATAAAAAGCCAACACATTCTTCAAGACCGAAAGCGTGAGGGAATATTTCTATTGAACAGGGAGTTTACAAAACCAAGGAAAAACCCCAACAAACTTCTAGCGGACTTGATTTCTTCGCAGATCATTTGGCAAATAAAAAAGCTCATGAACATAAAAAACCTTTTGAAAAGCCAGCTCCAAAAAAAGTAGAAAAAAAACCTGAACCAACTCCAGCATCAAAAGTGCAAAAAGAGGCAACTACTTCCGCAAATCTTGTCAAAAAAACGGAGGTAACTATTGATGAAACGATTACCGTAAAAGAATTTTCAGAAAAGATCGGAGTTCCGCTTCCAGAAGTAATGAAAAAGCTGATCGCAAACGGAATTATGACAAGCTTGAATGCGAGCTTGGATTTTGATACTGCATCGTTGATTGCGGAAGATCTCGGAGTGGTTCTCAAAAAGAAAGAGGCAACGCTTGATGTGCAGAGTTTTATGGAAGGAGATTTACAAAAGATCCTTGATATTGATAAAGAAGCAGAAAAACAGCTTGAAAGAGCTCCGATCGTGACCGTGATGGGACATGTAGATCACGGAAAGACCTCTCTTTTGGATTATCTCAGAAAAACCAGCGTTGCAGGGGGAGAAGCTGGAGGAATCACCCAGTCTATCGGTGCCTCTATGGTGCAGTATAATGGGAAACAGATTACTTTTATTGATACGCCAGGACATGAGCTCTTTACTTCTCTCAGAGCTAGAGGAGCGAAATTGACCAATATTGCAATTATCGTGATTGCCGCAGATGATAGCGTAATGCCTCAGACCATTGAATCTATCAACCATGCGAAATCGGCAGGAGTTCCGATTATTATTGCTGTGACGAAGATTGATAAACCAGGAAATAATATGGAACAAATTAAAGCTGATGTTGCTAAACACGGTTTGACTCCTGAAGATTGGGGAGGTGAAACGCCATTTGTATGAGTTTCGTCAAAGACAGGTCAGGGTATTGATCTTTTGCTAGAATATGTGCTTTTGCAAGCGGAAATGCTTGAACTCAAATACAATCCTGACAGGCAAGCTGTGGGAGTGGTCGTTGATGCCTACAAAGATCCAAAACAAGGAGTGGTTGCGAGCTTGATCGTTTTGACAGGAACCTTGAAAAATGGAGATATTATCGTAGCTTACAATACCTATGGAAAGGTAAGGAGAATGCAGAACCGACTTTGAAAGAATGCGGGAAGAATCACATGAGGAGAGCCAGTGCAGATCCTTGGATTTACCGAGCTTCCTGAACCATGAAGAATCGTTGAGGTCGTGTCTAATGAAAAAGAAGCACATCAGAGAATCGCTTTCATTAAGGAATCAGAAGCGAAAACGACAGGAGATGGAGCATTGCAACAGTTCTTGGCTCAGCTTAAGGCAGGTGATCAATCCAAAATATCAGAATTAAGACTGATTCTCAAGGCAGATGGATCTTCAAGTTTGGAAGCATTGAAACAGGCAGTTGATGGGGTTTCTCTGCCAAAAAATGTAACGATCAAGGTCGTGCATAGTGATGTTGGACATTTTGGAGAGAGTGATCTTTCGTTGGCTCAGGCTTCAAAGGCGCTTTTGCTCTGATTTAATATTTCTTTGAATGCAGTGCTCAAAAAGAAAGCAGAATCACTCAAGATTGAGATGAAAGCCTTTGATATTATCTATGAATTGACCGACTATCTGACCAATCTGCTTCTTGGAATGGTGGAAATCGAGAAAGAAGAAGTCGTAGTTGGAAAGCTCGAAATTCTCGGCGTCTTCCATACCGAAACTAGAGAAATGACCGTTGGTGGTATAGTGAAAGAAGGAAAAGTGAAAAACAAGCTAAAATTCAGAGTCTATAGAGGGGAAGATATTTTGACCAATGGTGAAATCCTTTCTCTAAAGAGGAATAAAGATGAAGTAAAAGAAGTAAGTGCAGGTGAAGACTGCGGTATGAAAGTAAAGATTGGAAAAAGAATTGAAGTTGGAGATCTACTTGAGTTTTATGAAATGCAAGAAGTAAAAGCATAGTTTTTCTCTTCTTGGTTTTTGCTGTCTCGGCATTAAAGTTTCTCTAGGAGACAGCTTTTTTTTGTTAAGAGAAAATGCCAGCCCTCACTCAAGAAAATCCCCAGTGAAAAAGCCTGCCTGTCATCTGCCTGCCGCCTGTCTGCCGGTAGGCAGGGTAGGCAGGGCAGATAGGGTCTACGGCTCGTGATGACCGACTCATAAGACCATGGGATGCTTGTTCGCTTCCCTCTTTCAACCAGGTCAAACAAGTAAGGAAAGTTCTAGAATCACTTATTTTTTAGAAGGCGTAAGTCTTCGTGAAGCTTTCTTGTCTAAGTAGTGAGAAATCTGGTCAGGAGTCAGCTTTTTTTCTTTTACAAGGGCGTTGATTTTGTAGTAAGGAATATCGCTTGCTGCCTCTAAAAGTCCATGTTCTGCGAGAAATTGCTGGAAATCAGCTTTATCCTTGGCGGAATAGATTTCGCCTTTAGCGACTCAGATTTTACTTTCTTTTCCAAAGAGCTGTTCAAATCCTTTCTGGTCCGCATAGGCGATGAGAAGCTCTTTCAAACTGTCTTTTTCTTTGCTGAGTTCGGTGCTTTGGCGTGCGATTTGAGCATAGCGATCTACGAGGTTTTGGATCGTGGTTTCTCCGAGTTCTCCGCCGTTGACAAGCTCCTCCCCATAGTTGAGATGCTGCCAGAGGGGGCAGAGACTCTGATATTCGCAGTATTTACAGAAAGGGTTTTGCTTGGTCGGAAAAGCGTTTTCTACGCCCATATTATAGTTGAACCTCGCAAGCTCAATTTCGTTCACTTCTTGGCGGTATTTCTCTCTGATGGGAGCGAGGATTTCTTCATTGATCTCTCGTTCATCCACAATATCAAAATGGAGATAATGAAGTCTGGCTTTGATTTTTTTGAAATATTTCCCATATTTTTGCTGAACACCGAGCGCATAGAGCGTAAGCTGCTCTCTGTATTCCTCTTTTTCCTCAGGAGGGAGCTGTTTATTGGTTTTGTAGTCGTTGATGACGAAAGTTTCTTCATCTTCTTTGTCCAATCTATCAATGATCCCACGAAATTTCTGTTCAGTATTGTTTTCCCCTTCCTGAAGCAGAAAGGTCATCATCAGCTCGGTTGCAACGACAGTAGTCCCATCAAAAGGGCTATATTTCTGATAATAGGCTTCCAAATATTTTTCTCCTCTTCTGAGATAGTCTTCCTCGTGTTGTTCGCCTTTATAGATGAGTTTTTCTCAGGCTTCGGCGATGCTATTATTCCAGAGCTCGTGAAATTTCCCGAGGAGATCGGCCTTTATCGGAATATTGAAAACGCCCACCTGCTGATAAAGCCACTCCAAAGCACCATGCACGCTCGTTCAGAGGATGAGGTCTGGAGTGCTTTCAAATTCCCTTTCCAGTCCATCAAGATAGCGATATTGGTACTTTCTAGGGCATCTTTCGTAGAGGTTGATTTGCGAGAAAGAATAGACTGTCATTTTTCTAGGAGAAAAAAATTAAAAGACTGATTTTAGTATAGGATTTTATTTTCAGGATTCAAACCAAAAATTTGAGGACTTTTCCTCCCCTCATCAAAATATTAACTTACAAATTCTCCTCTATATCAATAAGTTTTTCTGCATTTTTCTTTTCTAAGAAACTATCAAATTGCCTTTCCCAATCTTTATTTAGAGCACGAAGTGCTGCTAAAAATGAGCAATTATTCATTAAAAAAAGATTAGTAGAGGGATCATCTTTTCAAACTCAAATAGAATCCATATCTCCAATAAAGACACTTATACAATTATCCTTGAGTCTAAAAAAATAACTATCTCGGGGAATGATAAGGTTATTTTGAGTAGATTTTTTAATAATTTCCAATCCTTGCTCAAAAAGTTCATGGAGATTTTCAACCTTTTTTAAATATCCAGATTTGTAAAAATTTTCTCAGTCCAAGGAATAATTATTGACTGAAAAACAGAGGCTTCCATCAACATTCCCTAAAGTCATTAATATTTTAGAGGGCAATTCTTTAGATTTTTTTCTTTGGAGTAATCTATAAGTATTCCGTGTAGGAATTTCAGCTTTTTTTAATAATGAATATTGCTCAATGGCATACTGCGCCAAGCAAGCATCTCTAAATTCTTTAACAGCAAAAGGGAGGACTTTCCCTTGATAAAAAACTTTAACAAGATGAATATCTCCGAATCTCCCCCACCCCAATCGAGGTCATTTTTTAATAATTTTTACCAATTTGTATGAAGTTTCTTTTTTAATCTTTTGAGAAGAGTTATAATGAAATTTTATTGCTTGATAATTTCTTTGGAAAAGCGAACTAAAATTCAAATTTTTTACCGTAATCATACCTTGTAAAGTAAACTTAAAAAACATCTGCCCCCATAAGATCAGTTAAGTATAGTTATTTTTTATAAAAAAACAAAAAATCTAACTTTTTCATGTTTTTGGTATTAATATTTTTTTGATAATCAGTCATCTACACTTTCTCTACCACCAAATTCCACAAATACCCCGCAGTCAGACTTCAGCTTTCTTTCATAGGGCTGGAATCATAATTTCCCGCTCGGACACAGACAATTGTTTGCTTTTCAGGATTCACTCCACAGGTTCGCCCATCTACGAAATGTCTTGAAGTCCCTGATTTCACCGACCATCACGGTTGATCCAAATAGTTATCAATCCCAAAACTCAAGAGTCTATGCTGATTTTTACTGAGAATGGAAAGAATGCTTTGCTTCGTTGCTGCATAATGCTCAGGGAGGAGCTCGTTTGCCAGGAAAACTCTCCAAAGCTGAGCGAATTCCAGAGGACTGAGTTCATAAGTACCCAAAGCGACTGATAAACCGAGGTTTTTGGCATTAAAAGTCGTGCTCTCTTGGGCGATCGTGCTTTCAGGAGTTCAGATTTTTTTTCTTATATCTTCCAAAAAGCTGACAAACTGTTCTACTCCGACTTCGTGAACGAGCTTAACTGCGGGAATATTCAAACTATTTCCGAGTGCATCAGCCAGCGAAACCTCGCCATAATAGTTCAGAGAAAAATTCTTGGGGCTATAGACATGCTCCTCATCAAGATAATAGGAAACGGGCTCATCAAAAATCGTGCTTCATCAGGTCAATCCGAGCTGATCCATTGCGAAAAGATAGAGAAACGGCTTGATTGCAGAACCAGTTTGTCTTTTGCTTAGGCAACCATTAACCTGTCCTTGCTCCTCATCCTCAAAAGGCCTGCAAGTATTCATACTGCGAAGCTTGCCCTCGGCATTCAGCACGAGAATACAGCAATCTCCGATTCCAGCTTTCGACCTATACGATTCGCTCGCCTGGATCGTAGACTGAATACGATCGTGGAGCTGAAGATCAAGTTCTGAAGTCTGATTTTCTTCCCCTTGTCCCTGAAGATACTGGGAAAGATGAGAAAAAGAAGAAGTCTGATTTTTGAGTTCTTTTGGGCTAAGCGGAGGAAGCTCCTCTCGTGATTCGCAGTCCTCAGCAGAAAAAGCGATCGGACAAAGCACCTTGGCCCTCTGCTTGATAAGCGGGAAACTTTGCTGATTGAGTGGATTCTTTCCTGTTTGAGCGGTCGCAATGAGGAAACTCAGTTCTGAGGGGAAAAATGCAGAGCAAGGCTTGGCAAAATAGACCTCACAAGCAGACTTGTAGCCGCGGATTCCATTGAGAAACTCCACCTGATTGAGATAGGCGGTCAGGAGCTTGCCCTTGGAATGATGGAGAGAAAGATTAAAGGCGATCAGCATTTCTTTGATTTTCTGTTTCCGGGTTCTTTTGTAGGCTTGCTCGGTGATTTTTACGAGCTGCTGAGGGATCGTAGAGGCTCATTGCCTTTTCCCAGCGGTTGTAGCATTGAAACGGATCGCTCTGAGGATTGCAATCGGATCGATTCCCAGATTTCGGTAATATCTGCGATCTTCAATCTTCATCACGGCTTGTTTCAGATTTTCTGGGATTTCGCTTGAGCTTTCGTAGCTTTGGGTTTTGATTCCGCTGATGAGCTGTCCGTTCTTGTCGTAGAGGGTGGTGGATTTGAGGCTTGCTAAGGGGTAGGAATAGAAAAGGTTAGCTAGGAGAAAGCTTCCCAAGCCGCATAAAAGGAAAAGTCAGATTTTTTTTCGTTGAGATAGATTTTTCATAAGCTTGAATTGAGTAAAGAAGCTTCTAATGCCTCCCCTACTTCAGGAGCAGATAGCCTTGAATATAGTCATCAAGCTTAATTTTTCCATCTTCAAGTTTTTTACCATCAAGATAGGTAATGACCAGTTTATAGTCTTCTTGCTCAATAATAAATGGTTTTCCGTTCTCACTATATCTATCTTTTCCCTTTTCAGATTGACTATAGATTCCATCTAGGTAAGGAGCTAGGTCTAAAGATTGTTTTCCCCCAGAAATTGTATAGACCAATTTATTATCCTCAATATGAGGAGTAGTCCGGTGTAGTTCATAAATTTTAGTATATCCTTCAGTTTCTATTCCCTCTTTTTCAAAGAAATCATAAGAGATTCAGAGTCTGAATTTAATTTCTTTTTCTTTTTCTTTTGACTCATCTTCATCGTCCCAGGTTCCGTAATATTCTTGAGCTCCAAGATAAGTACGAACATCATAACCATAGGACCAAGCATTATCTTTTCCCGAGTATTGATCATTGAAAAGCACTTTATTCCACTTCTCATAAGAGAATGTCCCTACGAAATCCGAAATCGTTTCAGCAAGCTGGTTTGCTGTTGCTCCGGTCAGGTGTTTGAGGGTATCTTTTTGAAGTGGAAGATAAATATTTTCTTTGAGGAGCAGTGTTTCAATACGATGTTTCTGAGCGGAAAAGGCGATATTTCTTGCACTGAGTGGACCATAGAGTGCAATCAAGCTCAATCCAAAGAGTAAAGAGATAAAAAGTCTGATTCTTCCCTTTGAAAAGAAGAATGCCAAGGAAGAAAAAGCAATGATGAAGAGAATAAACATTCCTACGAAATATCTATTAATACTGATTCCATACTGCTTGACTCTGATTCCCAAGGCTCCAAGCATCATTAACGCAACCATCACAAAGCTTACAAACAGCACCCTACGAATCCAGTGAAAAAACTTCGTCTGCTCTGGGAAAGTGAAATAATAGGTCAGCATTCCCCACGCAAAATAGCCGGTTCCAAGCCAAACCATGATACCTTTCGGTCGCACTCCGGTAATCAGAATTTTGATCGCATAAGCAGCGAAAATCGCTAAATACACGAGCGCAAGCGGAAGGAAAATATAGCTTCCGAAAATCCTCATCAAACGCGTAGAAAAAAGCTCAAAATCTGACTTACTTCCCTTAGGAAGCTCTGCCACCACGAAAGTATAGTGATTGAGAATAAAACTTCCCGCAAG
>JBHAST010000067.1:0-26097 GCA_041831495.1 bacterium
AAGCATGAGCTGGAGATAATAATTTTCTGGAAGCTGACTCGCTCAATGATGCACCGCAGGACCAGAACTCCCCAATCCATAGCCCAAAGGATGCTCCACCACTTGCAAAAGCCCTCAAAATTTCGCTGAAAGATGGGCAAGCGTTGATTCTCGCTTGAGAACGGAAAGGGCTAGCATTGCCAAGAGTAAGGCGATTCCGAGTCCCCCTGCGATTTTTTTGTGCTGACGGAGCCAAGAGAACGAGCAAAGCACGAGTGCGACCACACCTCCAATCACTGCTGACCTTGAAAGGGTAGCGATCAAGCTGATGATTCGCACAATCACGATTCCTACATTGCCATATTCAGCTTTTTTTCGCTTTGGAAATGAAGAAAAGGAAATCGGGAAATATGAGAGTAAGAGTGGCAAAAACAACACTAAAAAGTAGCCGTAATTATTCGGGCCTGCAAAAAGCCCCTGCCACCTCAAAGTCCCTTCAAACCCTGTCAAATAGTAAATCGGAGGATTCGCCCCAAAATGAAAATCGTCTAATTTCCCATAGCCAAAAGCGAAAAAGAAATCAGGAAATATCAGCTTTCCCATTTGCCAAATTCGCCCTAGAACGAGAATACTCACCAAGCTCCACTTCAGCACACGAGCAAGAGAAGAAAAAGAAGTCTGACTTCTCTCCCTTTTTTGCCAGAAAAATCCGAGTCCTGTCGCAGAAAGCAGGATGATGAGCCACCACAGTCCATATTTAATCCCGATCAAAAGCTCACTCGGCGACTTATGAAAAAGAAAAAAAGAAGTCAGCACTCCAAACCCAAGCAATCCCCCTAAAGCAAGCCAGATTTTTCCCCACTGCTGAAAATAGGCTTTCCGATGCTGGTAATTGAGGAGAAAAACAACTGCACAGAGGAGGATTCGCAGTCCATCTCTAAGCATTGCAAATAGTGACTGATCAATCCGCCCCACACTATAGCCAAAAAAAGTGACTAAAAGATGATAGCCTAGCTGAAAAAGGAGAAAAATCGCTACCGCTCGGAGCATTGCCCAGCAAAGAAAAATAAAAAACTGACCTCAGTATGTAAAAGTAAGCGAAAAATGCAAGCTGAAAATAAACTTGGATCAGAAAAAAGTGAGTATTGCTACCCACTTTCTCTGGTATTCTAAGGATTATTTGTCCGTATTATTTTCTGTAGACTTCAAGAGCTTTATTGAATTCTTCTGCTCCTGGAGGAAGGTTTCCTCGCAAGCTTGGATTGTATTCAACGAGTACAGAAGCTCCATTGACAACAATATCTGACTTTTTCTTGGTAGATGATGAAGAAGAAGCATTAAACCAAGTATAGAGTTCTGATCTTCTCTCTCTCATTACCTTTGAAAGATCTCCGATGGCGACTCCCTTAATATGAAGGTTTCCATAATTACACCATTCAGAATTATTGAGATCATTATTTTTCTTGTCATTCTTAGAGACAAATCCATTTCCTGCATAGAAGATTCCTTGGACCATCTGCCCTGCCTTTCCATAGCCAGCCTGTCCATTACAAGCCCCTTCTGCATCAAAGACAATCGTTCCTTGTGTCATAATCATCGCATTTGTTGAGAGGTTTCCCTTGATGATAATTTCAGCATTTGGATCTGTTGCAATGAGCGTGAATGGCTTGGTTGAATTTCCGATAACAGATTTCAGATCAATAGATTTTCCCGAAATAAGGTAAATAGATTTTCCTGGCACTTTCTTGATCGCTCCCTTTACTGTTTTTGCAAGCTTAGCATACTTGTTTTTAAAGTTTATGAAGAGCGTTTTCATATTTTTCGGGGTTTCGTAAGCCGTATCTGAAATCGTTGCTTGCTCGAAGAACTGACTCATAAAGTTTGTTCCGTTTTTGAGCTGGTATTTACTAAGATCTGTAGTTGATTTATTTCCGATTCCATACGGACTCTTCTGAATCATATAAGGATCAGTTACTGCGAAATCCACCTCACAGACTCTATCATAACCATCTTTCTGCGTAGAAAGCTTATATACTGCATTTCCTTTGTCATCAGTGGAACTTACACAGGTTTGATATTCAATTTTTTCTAGCGAGAGTTTATATTCTCCAAAAGTCTGAATATCGCGACTTGATAGGCTTTGGGTTCCTTTTCCGATAAGACGCGCAGATGCGGTTCCAAAGTTAGAGATGATCAATTTTGATGAAAGCGGCAAGAGGGTTGGATACTCCCAATTATCAAGAGTATCAAAGACATTATGAGTCTGCCCCTGATGATTGAGTTCACTACCACCAAACCAACCATTCTGATTTTGACTAATGAAGGACTTGATAGCAGGATAGATTTCTCCATTTGCTTTACTCCAGCCATCAACATTGATACAATCTGTCTTGAACGCTGAAACAACAAGTGAATTTCCCTTTCCTGGTCCATAAACTGCGAAAGTACATTGCATAGTCCTGAGATCAATTTTTCAGAGATCCTTGGATTCACAAGTATTATCCGTTTTGGAAAGGAAGAATGAATTTTTGATATAATCAGTCTTTTCTTTTTCTGAACGCTTACCTAGCAGTCCCTCAATATTCCAGTAGAATGGAAGCATCTCTCCTTTCATAATTGAGATAGAACCATTTTGAGTATTGAAACAAGCAGGAAGCTGATCATCCTTTTTGAGTGTACACTGTGAAGTACAGGTGTATCCAGCATACGCAGGATTGGTATTTGAAGGCTCATGCTTGAAAAGCTGACCATTTTCTGGGATGGTATATTCAGCTCCCCAGTCACAGAATTCTGCTCCGTTCTGTTTTCCATCTCCACAGTAGGAACTACCACCTCAGCCTCCTCGACCTCAGCTTGATCCTCAGCCTCATCCGCCTCAACCTCCTCATCCTCCAGGAAGTGTCACTGCTGCAGGATCTTCATCATGTCCTTCTCCTCATGGAATTGGGTAATAGAGATGAGCGGTATTGGTTCCTGCGGTTTTTACCTTTGCCTTGAATTTCACGACAAATCTATCTCAAGGGATAAACTCTCCCTGAGTAAAGACAACATTCCAAGTAATTTTTGGATTCGTTCCAGTATTGGAGAGTGAAACTTTCACCCTATATTCTGGCTTCAAACGAAGTGTTCCTCCTGTGAAGTACATTACCCCAGTAAAGGCATTATCTGGCAAATCCATAGAATCAAGATATTCCAAATTATCTGGAATCTGATCTTCAACTCTAAAGTTCTTGAATGGAGCGGTAGCATTTCCAACCTCTAGGGAGAAATATGCCGTAGCACCAGCAGAAAACTGGAGTGAAGTATCGTTTTTGTCGGTTTCTTTGAGATCACGACTAACATATTTTTTGATCTTGAGTTCTGGATTCTTGAGGAGCGGCTTTACATCTTCAGGGTCACATTCCTCAATTGGTTCTCACGGAACACTCACACAAGCAACATTCGTATAATGATCCTGAATATTTTCCGTTAACTGTGCCTTAAATTTGATAAGGAAGAAATCAGACTTTTTAAACCCTTTTGGAAATCTCAACCTCCAAGTCAACTGTTCTAGTTTTCAAGCAGAATAAGCATCGTGCTGGAAGTCGATAACCTGAGTATCCGTAGTCTGCCCTGTAAGATACCAAGTATTTGGAACATACTTTAGCCCCTTTGGTAAGGTATCTCTGAGCGTTAGATTGGTAAATACACCATCAAGATTGCTTACCTCGATCGTAAACTCAACAATCTCTCCGCTCATTACTATAGGTTTATCTACAGTTTTTTCAATCTTTAGTTTTTTCTTTCCTAGATGATATACGGCATCATCCCAATCCCAGAGATGATCGTTTTCATAGATACCAACTCGGTTTAGGGTGCTATTCGTATTTCCAGAGAGCACTCTACCTGTCATCAAGAGGTATCCCTGTTGTCCAGGAGCAAGATTAAATCCTGAATATTCAAGCACTTGAACGCCACCATTCATATAAAGCCCGCTCGTATAAGGCTTTACCCCATGGATTTCGCTACTTACATATTCAAGATTGAGCGGCAAGAAGTCTCTGATTTTTACATTATAGATTGTTTTTGAACCCGTATTTCCAAATGGCATTTTGAAGCCTACGAGCTCTCCTACTTGATAAAGATGCGTAGGATCTCCATTAAGCTCTTTTTCAATATAAGGAGGCACTCCTGGAGTTTCTGGAACTACAAGAAGAGGCACGACATCGTGATCATCTTCATCGGTTGCTGGAGTACATGGACCACCAGCTAAACCATTTCCGTTGATATAGTGATTGGTCTCTCCTACGATACAGTCATCATCTACATTTTGGTTTGGAGTACTATCCTGATCAGAGGTTCCGTAACTACTTGAGTTATCAGCACTAATCTCTGCAAAGTTAAGGATTTTTCCACCGGTAAAGTTTGGATCAATCTTCATCATCAATCAGAGTTCAATCTTTTTCCCTGGAAGAATGATGTCCCTAATCCATCTGGTTGCAAACGTTCCTTGCTGCTGCCAATTTGTATCATTGAGAAGAAGCCCTCTCGGAATATATTCGGTAACCTGAATATCTTTTGCTGGGAGCGTTCCCTGATTGTAAACTGTAATCTTGAACTTTACCGCATCTCCTGGTTTATAGGCTGGAATCTGAACATGAGCACCACTCTGAAGCACTGCTGAAAGCGTTGCTAATGTTTTTGTAAGTGCGAGATCATAGATTGGTTTATCCTCAAGTTTACAAGCCTTTGAACAGACCTTTCCTGAAACCTGAAGCGGAGCATTTGGATCACATTCCTCGTATTGTGCCTGCACTACTCCATCTCCACACCACTGCTCTCTTGCCTGACAAGCATTTCCTTCGGTAGTTATTCAAAGCAATTTACATCCTCGCTGATAGTATCCTTTATCATTTGGCCCCTGAAAAGCAAAGACAGTTCCTGGTTTACAAAGTTGCATTCCTGCATTGAGCCATGCTACTGGATAGTTTTGATTGTAGTGTGTCTGTCCTGCATAGGTACTATTACATGCTGGAGTTATTGGCTGAGGATCGATTCCAGGCTTTTTCTTTGCACTACACTGAGCAGGCGTTGTTCCTGCTACTCCATTACAGGTCCAAGTCCAAGTAAGCGTTGTAGGGTTAAACTGAAAATTTGCATAGGTTCCGATTGTACACAAATGTGCTCCTGGAGTTAAATTTTCTAGGGTTTGACCGTTGTATTGGCTATTACATTTTGGACCAATAGGCTGGGGAGTAATCGTATTGACTGGTTTACATTCAGCACTACATCCTCAGTTTCCCCAGTTCGTTTGATTTGGGTCTTTTGGGTCACATTTCTCAGTAAAGCTTCCATTATCATAACTCGTAGAACCATTACGACCATTGAGAAGTCCATCTCCACACCAGAATACTCTATAGTTGAGACATTCTCAAAGATGATCATAGATTTTTGAGTCATATTTTTTTTCAGATGAAGGACAGGTTGATGTCTGATTTGTGATCTCACCATTTGCTGCACATCTGTATACATTCTCACCCTGTTTTCTGTAGTACCAAGGAAGTGTTGCGGAACTATTTCCATTAGGCATAACATAACTATAGGCTATCTTGTAATGAATCTGCGCATCTAAACGATCAGGATTTGTCTCCTTGGTATAATTCGGAATACTGAAAGAACAAGCATCATGATTTTGGAAAATCACGTACTTATTATTAGCGTTGGATGCTGGGAAAAAATTAGACTCTAGTCCCCAGTCCTGACAACTTCCAATCACTCCATTAGACCAGAGTTGAACTGCATTACTTGCCCTTCTAGGAATGGTTCCATAGCTATGCGTATTGTAAAAAGAGTCCGCAGGTTTTTGGCTAAATTGCCCCTGAAGATAGTAGTTAATGTCCTTACTCTCTGCTGGATTACATTGTCCGTAAGGAGCATTGAGCGGCTCTACTGCAATATTACCGGCAAAACTCACTCCGAAAGTGAGAGCAAGAGTAAGCAAAGCAGCGCTAAGTGTCTTTTTCATCATAAAGAGTACAAAGTATAAAGAAT
The DNA here is from genome assembly GCA_041831495.1 of bacterium. Taxonomy (GTDB): domain Bacteria; phylum Patescibacteriota; class Gracilibacteria; order Absconditabacterales; family Absconditicoccaceae; genus HOT-345. The sequence goes on from JBHAST010000067.1 coordinate 6,010, forward strand.
ATGTCTTTTGCTAATCTACTGAACCTGCATCATTAATTCCATCTGATTCATCACTATCAGGTATCACTTCTGAACCATCGCTTGGAACCTCTGGGCTGTGTGGAATTGGATCACTTCACTCTTTATTATGAATCTCCTCTTTTTGTCCCAATCTTGCTGAAAAGAAGTTCCATTTTCCATTTAGCTTTTTCTCATCTAAGAGTTGCTCCTTGCTCAATGACTGAGTGTCTGATCCGAGATTAAGCTGATCTTTCGCCTCTTGAGCTGGTCTTCACTCTACAAGAATATTTCCTAACTGAAGCCCAAGTGACTCATTGGCACATTCTCCAAGAAGATAGAAAAGATATTTCTTCTCCAATGTAATCTTTTTCCCCTGAATGTCAAGACCATTATCAGACCAAAGGAGATTTTTTAGCTCTTCTTCAGAAACAGCATTAGGATCATCAACAACCCCAGCTAGATTGTTCCTAATCTGAGAAAGAATCGTTGTATAACCTTCTAAATCAGCTTTCATTTTATCTTGCAACCAGCCTGTCATTTGTTTTTTCTGCTCATTGTCATCTATAGTAGCAACATTATCTGCCCCTCACAAAATATGATTATTTCCAAGAGCGTTGAGCGAATATCCTCTACCCTCATTATTATCTTTGTGATAGAAAGCAGTATATCCTACAACATTTGGAGCATGTTCATGGGTGATTTTTCCATTTTGTGCATTCTGTTTTGCGGTTGTAATAAGAGACTCTCTCTTTTCAACAGCTAATTTTTTATCTAATGGAAAGTTTTTGTCTAAACCTGCAAATACTTCTTTCCTTTGTTTAAGATTAATATCAAGTCCCGGCACATTATGAACATTAGTAAAGGCAAAGAGCGCTTTCAAAGTATTTAAAGTCTGAATTTTCTCATGACTATCTTTGGATGCATCATTGAGATATGTCGTTATCTGGGAGAATTCTTTTTTTGCCCAAGTCTGCCTGTTTGCATATTGATCAAACATTTTTGATACAGTCTTGATTGCCTCATCTACCTTTCAGTTATTCATCTGAGCAAGGAATTGACCCGCTAATTTTTTATTATAAGGCTGATTATCCACCCATTGAATTACTTCTCTCACCTCCTTTCTCATCTTGTCAAAATCAAATCCACGGTATTCAAAAGTCATTGTTTTTTTCTCTTCCTTGACTTCTTTCTGCTCTGGAATGAAAGTAAATCCTTCTATTGTGTCAGATTTTTTTTCTTCTTTAACTTTAGTGCTACACTGATCTACACCTTTTCCACCAACAAAGAGATAAACTGCAAAATCATCAAAATAGTTTCTTGTTGCCAAAGAAAGATCTTTTACATTTCCAATAGTAATTTTGTTTTTTTCTACTGCGATATTTTTTTGTTGATCTGGATTGAGGTAAATATTGAACAGTTCTCGTGCTGAGCTCTTTCCAGCCTTTTGGAGGGTATTTTCTGGAATATGGATTTCTAGCTGATTCTGAGAATTCATTCCAACACTTAGACCTTGAATATTTGTCCTATCAAGAAGCTCCTTTACGCTCTTTACCATAGCTTCTGAGCTATTGGTTTTCAAGGTTTCTTTTTGGATTTCTGCTCCTGTATGCAAAGATTCATCCATATAGAGGATTTTTTCCTTATCTGGAGCGTATAAGACCTTCCAGCTAGAGATGCTTGCTTCTAGTCCAAGAGCAAGATGGGCTCATGGATTTTTCTTGAGAAGTTCTCCATTTACTCCAAGTGCCTCTCTTTTTCCGCCTAGGAAGGCTGAAATCTGTGCAAAAAGTCCGAGTCTTGTAAGTTTAGTTTTTCCATTGAGATGCTGAATTTTCTCATTTTTAATCTCCTCAAGAGTTCCTTTGAGCAAGGTATGAAGGAGGTTTTCTGCATTTTGTTTTTTGGATAGCTCCATCTCTTTTCCAAAGACACCGATTTGATCTAACGCATCAGCAATATCTTGAACAATAAAGAGATCGAACTCTGGATTATTCTTAAGATATCTTGCAAATTCAGATTTATTATCCTTTTTGAGATTCTCTAGATTATTTCTTATATCCTTAACAAAACTATCTTTATCACTAAAGTTTGGATTTTTGAAAACCTCAAGCATTACTTTTCACAAGGAATCTGCCTGCAATTCTAGCGCCTCTTTATAGTCTTTTTTGACTCCTACAGCTCCCTCTAGAGCAGCCCTAAACCCTCAGGAGAATTTTTTATCAACTTCTCCTGTAATAGGATTTTTGAAATATGCGTGAATATTAGCTCCAAGTCTTCAGTAAAGTTTTTTAACACTTGATACCTTATTCATATTGGCATTTTTCACGACAGATTCATTTAGATCCCTTTCTCCAGAAATATTCACAAGAGGAATATCAATATAAGGATTAAAACCCTTTAATGTTTCTGAAAGTGGTTGTCCAATCTGACTTCCATCACTATGATAAAAAGTCTTTGTAAGCTTTGAAATATTGAATCCCATACTGAATCTTGGACCAATTCCAGCATCATCTTTGAGGTAATTGATCTTGAAATGAGCTGTCTGTAGAAGATCCTTTTTTGAAATCTTATTTGCATCCGTTACAGAAAGTCCAGCCAAAGAAAGCAAAACATTTGGTATCTTATCTACGGTATCAATAATTTTTCTCATTGTAGAGAGTTTTCAAGAAGCATCCAAGCTATCAAACCACTCCCTTTCCTCTGAATCTTTTGGTAAAGAAGCCATCTGTTCATCAAACCAAACTTTTGTTTCATCTCTAATACTATTGAGCTCAGAAAGCTGCTGAATATCCTTTTTATTTTGTAGATTTTTCAACTGAGAAGCTGTCAAAAGATCGCTCAAATCTACTCCTGCATTATACGATCTCTTGTCTAGCTCTTTATGATACACCGCAATAGCTTCTGGATACTTCTTCAAAAAAGCTGAAAATTCTTGAAGAGTATTATTCTCAATCTCATTTACAGGATACTTTGTCCCAGACAAAAGAAGCTTAAATCCTGAAATTAAATCTTTAGTCCTTTCTCCATCTACAATCTGTTTGATCGCATTTGAGGAGGTATCAAGACCCGCAATATTTGAATTAACTAGAATAGAAGCTACCAGACCCATTTCTGAGGATGGAACATTCTTGGTATCTGCGTTAGAAAGAAATGCTGCATACAGCTGCTGTTCAGTCCATCTGTGATTATTAACAATGCCTTTCTCCTTTCTATCTAGTTCTCCTGTCATATTCAAATCAGAAAGCAGAAGGAATGGTTCCTTATCCAAAACTTCTTGATTTACTTCAAGAAACTTTTTTGCATTATACGCTTCTTTTACATTAGCGCCAGCCCTACCTTTAATATCAACAATTTTTTGGAGACTTTCTCTAGAAGTTGCATTAAGAAGCTGAACGATACGCCCTGTTTCATTAACAAGAAATCTAGATTTTCCATACAAAGCTCTAATCTGAGGATCTGCTTTAAGATCCTGCTCTGTGAAAGAAGTTTTCCCTTCATACTTCTTGTCGCTGAGAATATGCGCTAAGACATTGGTCATAGCATTCCAATCTTTGATTTTCTTTACAAATTTAAGCATTTCATTTTGTTTCTGAGGATCTGCCTCCTGTCCAACAAGTAAAGCTGCAATTGCTAAATCTTCATCAGATCTAATATCTTTTGATACTTCAAGTTTTTCTGATGCTTCTTGTCCAAACTGATCATTTTTAAGATTCTTATAGTCAATCTTTGAAGCTTCTAGCACTTCATCCTGAAGCAAACCAAGTTCTTTACGGATTGCTTTCTCTAATTCAGCCTCTTCCTGAGTTTTCTCAAAGACTAACTGATCGAGTTTAAGATTAAGATGCTTAAAAAGAACAGCAAGCTCTGATCTCTCTTCAGGTTTTGCGTTTTTAAAAACTTCTTTCCAGACCTTAGCATCTACCCCCTTTAAGAGTCCTTTCAACTCTTCGTTGTGCTCAAGCTTCTTTTGTAAATCCTCTCTCCCCTGTGAGTTTTTTTCCAACCAGTTCAAAAGGCCTTTCTCAGAATCTTTGACCTCAGTCTGAGGAGAAACTACTTCCTTATCCGATACTTCTGTCATCTTACTACAAATAGATAATAAAAAATATTTTTGCTTACTTTTATTGACTTACTCAGCCAAAATCTGATCTAAATCCGCTTCCAGATTGAAAATTTCAGACTTTCTTTCTTGTTCTCTTACGGCTTCTACTGCAGAGATCGCTCTTTGCAGTTTTCTTTTTTTCGCTTCATCAGATGAGCTTTTAACGACACTTTTGAAGACCTCAAAGAGCCCATCAACCTGCTGATCATTTAGCACATTATATCTCATCAAGACCAGAAAGCCTCTTGCAGGTTCCCAAGTCTCTTTTACCTTCTCTAGAAAGGTCATAATATAGTCTTTTTTCGTCATCATCGCTCTAATCGTGAGAATAAAATTCCTTACCCTAAGTATAGTCTAAAAAAATAATTTGTCCTCTTTTTTTTTATTTCGCAGAGACTTTCTACTTGCTTTTTTTTATTTTTGTGATATAGTTTTTTTAAAAAAATAAAAAACCTGAAGTAATTCAGGCATTTTAAAGGAAAGAATGAAGCAATTTACGCTTCTTGATTTATAGCATTGAGAAGCTGCTGATAGATTTCTTCCACGGATTGCTGAGCATCAATAATGATCAGTTTTCCAATACTCTTAAAATATTTAATTACCGGCAGCGTTTCCTGCTCAAAAAGATCTAATCTTTGGTTGATCGTTTTCATATCTAAGTCATCCTCACGATTCTGCTCCTTGGCTCTTTTCAGAATTCTTTCTACTGCCTTTTCTCTTGGAATCTCGAAATAGATTCCCAGATACTCCCTTTTATGTTTACATTCTTTACTGAGGAAGTAGTACATCTGCGGAATCGTTCTTGGAAAGCCGTCGGTCAGCATCACAGTATCATGATCCAAGAGATGATAGTACATATTAAAGAGATCAAAAATCAGATTATCATCAAGCATTTTTCACTGACGCATACGGTCCTTGATATGCTCTGAGATGATATTATCATTTGAGGTGATTGCTCTAAAAACTTGTCCTGGCTCAAGATGCTTAAAACTCGAGAACTCTGAGAGCAAACGAGCAGCTTGAGTTCCTTTTCCAGAACCTTGGATTCCAAAGAGAATAATATCTTTTTGCATGTTGTGATAAGAAAAAATAAAGAATAGGAGGCGTTCTAAAATGTCATTCTGAGCGAAATGGAATGAAGTGAAGACAGATGAAACCCAATAAGATAAGTAATCATAAAGAAAAAACCTGATAGTCAAAATCAGGCTTCTTCAGTAAAAAATTATCTCTTTGACCAAGTAGGTGCTTTTCTCGCTTTTTTCAAACCTGGCTTTTTTCTTTCCTTAATTCTTGGGTCTCTTTTGAGGAGTCCGTGAGGTTTCAAAGTTGGTCTAAGATCTGAATTCCACTCAACCAAAGCTCTTGCAAAAGCCAATCTCATCGCATCAGCCTGTCCAGCAATTCCTCCTCCCACGATCTTGATTTCAGCATCAAATTTCTTGAGGACATCAGTTCCAAGCGTAGTAAACGGCAATACTGCATTCTTGTAAAGATAGAGATTCCCTCCAAAATAATCAGCCAAAGTATATTCTTTTCCTGTAGCTGTTCTCACGAGGAAATTTCCTGCTCCCTTAGCATAGAGTTTTACAGTTGCTGTCGTTTCTTTTCTTCTTCCAACTGCATTAGTGTATTCTCTGTTTGTCATTACTTGTAAAGGTTAATCGGTTTAAAATTATCGTATTTCGTAGTGGTTCCCTTGATAAGCTTCAGTCTTTTGATTCTTGGATCTCTAAGCTTATTTTTTGGAAGCATACCTCTTACCGCATACCATAATGCCTTTCCAGGATTCTTTTTGAGCAACTCTCCGAGGGTAATACTTTTAAGATTTCCCTTGTAGCCACTATAAGAATAATAGACCTTATCTGTCAATTTCTTTCCTGTCACTGCAATGTTTTCCACATTCTCCACGATCACAAAACTTCCAGCATCTCGGAAATCAGAATAATAAGCTCTATCTTTCCCCATAAGTTTCTTGGCAATATCTACTGCCAATCTTCCTAGGGTTTTTCCTGTAGCATCTACACGATACCATCTTCTATTTTTTTCTTGATCAGTTTGCTTGATCCAGATGGTCTTATTTAAATCTTTTTTCGTAAACTCCATGATTACTCACATACGATAACTAAAATAAATGATCACAATATCACTATGCCAATTTCAACATTACTTTTGCTGCTGCATCTCCAACTCTAAATCCAAGTTTATAAGAAGTCGTAAATCCAGAGGTTCTTTTGTCTTCTCTGTATCTTGGAAGGAAGGTTTCAATAACTTTTTTCCCTTCAGCCTCTCCGTATACTACAGATTTTACATATCTGATCGCTTCTCTCAGAGCTCCTTTTTCATCATACTTTGCATCAAAGCTTAGTAATGTAGAAAAGAATTCATCAGTAAAAGCTTTCAAGACTTTAGCTCTCTTTGGAGTTGTTGTCAATTTTCCAGCTCTGATAAGGCTAGAAAGTTGCATTCTCATAAAAACGGTTTTACTCTTTGCTCCAGTATTTAATTGCAAGAGCTTATTGTGCTGATGTCTCATCTTATGATCCGTAATAAATGATAAAGTATCCCAAATAATTATCCAATCAAAACCTTTCCGATATTTGTGAGAGAGGAAGTAATTTCATCAATCGCCTTTCTACCAACCCCTTTCATCACAAGTAATTCTGATTTCTTTTTCTTTTCTAAATCCTCAACATAGAGAATATTATTCTTGATCAATGCGTTTCTTGTTCTTTCACTAAGTGGAAGCGCGTCAATTGGCATTGTCTTTACTGAAGTATTCTCCTCTGCTGGAGTTTCTGTTTCCTCAGTCAAGTCATCATAATCAACCAAAACTGATTTATCAATATAGACATTATCAAAGACAAAGAGTTTTGCATAACTTGCAAGCACTTCTCCAGCAAACATCACGATTTCTTTTGGAGAGATTGCACTGTATTTTGCTTTAATTTCAAGATTGAGGGCATCTTTGGTGCTTCCGCTGAAATCCTCAATTACTTCTTCCACATCATACCTTACATAATCAACAAGAGAGAAGTCATTATCAATAAGGAGGAGATTTACTTCATCGCTTCCATCAGATTTTTTATCTCTTTGTCTAAGGTATTCCAAACTATAATAACCATATCCTTTTTCAACTCTGATCTCCATATTGAGCTCTACTGAACTATCAGTGATCTCCAATAAATGTTCCTCTCCGTTCAAGAGTTCAACTCCCGAAGGCAACTTAAGATCAGCTGCAGTATATGAACCAATTCCTTTGAATCTTTGAGAGATTCGCTGGAGATTATCAATATTTTCATCTATCTTGAAGCGAAGTTTTTTGAAGTTAAGCATAATATTGATCACATTTTCCTTCACTCCGCTAATTACATCGTATTCATGTGGGACACCTTTGATCTTTAGACCAGTAATCGCACCTCAAAGATTATAAGCTAGAATAATTCTTCTGAGCGCGTTTCCAAGTGTGTGCCCAAATCCTCTTGGAACATATTTCAATTCAAACCTTGTTGCACCATCGTCCAACTGACTGAAACTAATTCTAGGAACTCCAATAAAGTGTTGTATATTCAACATGGAAGTAGAAATATGATATAAAGTTTTTGTTGACAAGTTGTTTCGGGTTAACTAGGCTCTCGCATAGAATTCAATCACTTTCAAGAGATCTCCAAGCGGTTCCAATTCTCATTTTTGTGGAGCTCCAAGCACCTCAATTGCATAAGCGTTCTTATCTACTTTGAGCCAAGAAGGAACTTTTGCTGGTGAAGCTTTGGAAGCATTCGCATACAAGGCAGAATTTTTGAGCTTCTCTTTGAGGGAAATCTTGTCTCCTGCCTCTACAAAAGTAGAAGGAACATTATGTTTTTTTCCATTGAGAAGGAAATGCCCGTGAGTTACCATCTGTCTTGCCTGCATAATCGTATTTGCAAGACCAGATCTCAGCACGATCACATCAAGTCTCCTCTCAAGAAACTGAAACAATGCTACATCATGAGAAAGATTATTATTCTTTGCGTATTTCGCAGCGGTTTTCTTTACGATTGTTGCAAACTGCTTTTCAGAAAGAAGATAACTTCTCTTTACTACCTGCTTATTTCTCAAAAGCTTTCCATATTCAGAATTTCTCTGCATAGAAGCTCCGTGCTGTCCAGGCAACGCTCTCCTCTTTTTGATGTTATACTTTTGAGAACCGAAAAGGTTTACCCCTTCCCTTCTACATAGTCTAAATTTAGCTCCTGTGTATCTCATATTTGCTATGAAAATAATAAATAAACTGAAAGATAGATTCTAATCATCTAGAATAAAGGACTAGTTTCTCTTTGGTCTTTCTCCTTTACATCCACCGAATTGGATTCAGGTTTCTTCTTTGATATATGCGATATCAATCACTCCGATTTCAGTAACTGCCTTAAAAACTCCTTCTCTTGCCATACCTACCCCTTTGAAGATAATTCAGATTTCTTTGAGTCCGTAGTTCTGAGCATCTTTGAGGATCTGTTTTGTAAGCATTTCTGCAGCATAAGGCGTGCTTTTTTTGGAACCCTTGTATCCAACTTTTCCTGTTCCTCCACCAAGGATTTTATTTCCCTCTTGGTCAATAAGAGTTACGAGGGTATTATTTGAAGTTGTGTGTACATGCAAAATTCCACTTACCACTTTGATATCTTTCTTCTTTGCCTTTGTAACAGCCATTTCAATAGAAAAAAATGAGATAAAATTATTTCTTCAATACTGGTCTTACTTTAGACCTTCCGAGAAGCTTTTTCGCAGTTCTTGCGTTCTTTCTCGTCAATTGTCCTCTTACAGGAAGTCCAAGATTGTGTCTCATTCCTCTGTAACATTTGATTTCTTTCAATCTCTTGATCGCAGAAGCAACCTCTCTTTTGAGATCATTTTCAAGAACATAATTCTTGAGTTCATCAGAAATCAGCTTTTGTTCTTCTTCTGTGATATCTTTTACTTTTTTCATATACTCAATCTTGAGATTTCCTAAGATCTTTTTTGATCTTTCTCTTCCGATTCCGTAAATAGCTGTCAATGCAATCCAAATAGATTTCTCTTCTGGAAGCACATGCCCCATCAATCTAAACATTCCTCAAAAAAAACAATAAATAAAAATTATCCTTGCCTAGCTTTATGTCTAGGATTCTTTTTACAAGATACATAGAGTCTTCATTTTCTCTTTACAATCTGACAATACATACACCTTTTTTTAAGAGAAGTTACCACTTTCATCGTAATCAATCATAGCATCTAAAGAATTTGCTTCCACACTACTCTTGAAGAGGAGCCTTGGTCGCTACATTATATCTATACACAATTCTACCCTGTTTCATATCATATTGATTCACCTCCACCTTGACCCAATCGCCCTCAATAATTCCGATATGCGATTGCTTCATTTTCCCTGCTTTATAGCAAGTAATCACCATATCAGTATCTTTGAGCCTTACGGTATACTTCCCAGCAGGCAACTGTTCAAGGATCTCTCCATCTCGTTCTAACACTCAAGCTTTAGCCATTAAGCACTAATCTTTTTAACAGTTAAAACCGTTTGAAGCGGTCTGAATCCCTTCAATCTCGCGTATCTGGTCTTTCTCTTGAACTTCAAGATTCTGACTTTTTCTCCTTTTTGTGTAGAACCTACCTCAAATTCTACCTGAGCTCCTGCAACATAAGGAGCTCCTACTTTTACTTCGTTCCCTTTTTCATCAAAGAGGGCGAGCACTTTTTCAGAAAGCAACTTTTCACCTTGTGCTTTATCTACATTATCTACGATAAGTTCAGCTCCTTCTGAAACAATATATTGGTGCCCCTGCAAATCTACAACTGCATACATTCTCTAGTAAATATCAAAATAAAGCCTACACAATCTTTCCAAGTTGTGCTAAAGTATTGTATTTTTTCTTGGTCTTTCTATACGCATCAGAAACGATCGCTCTCATTCTCTTATATCTTCTAGAAGAAGGGAAATCGTAGCTTACGAATTTTCTATACCATTTGGTTCCGTAATGCTTTTGCTTCTTTGCTTTGTCCAAAATATGAGAAGCCCAAAGTTCTTTTTTGTAGAAAGAGATGATTCTTTCATTGGTATTCAAATCTCCAGTTCTTCGAACGGTAAATCACATGAATATAACAAATAATAATTAAAACCTGAATTCTTTTGTCGGATCAAGTTGCCGAGGACCGGAATCGAACCGGCACGAGGGTATAAGCCTCAAAGGATTTTAAGTCCTTCGTGTCTACCAATTCCACCACCTCGGCATTGTAAACACGAGAATAAGAAGCAAGCGATAACAATACTTATGACTGCTACCGCCCATCACACTTATTTCACAACTTCATCATAGATTTTATCAAACACCGTAGGGAAAGCTACCGCAATATTTGAAAGCACCTTTCTATCAAGTTTGATATTCTTGGTATACATAGCATTTACAAATACTGAATATTTTCCACCTTTTTCTCTAATTGCAGCAGAAAGCCTCTCAATCCAAAGTCTTCTAAAATCTCTCTTCTTGAGTCTTCTACTTACATAAGCGTGTTGACCTTGTTTTACCAAAGCAAGTCTTACCTGTTTGTAGAGATTCTTTCTTCCCAATCTAAATCCAGAAGCCTGAGCAATAAATTTCTTATGTCTTCTCTGCCTCTGCAATCCATTCGTTACTCTTACCATTGTTTAGCTTATTTATAAGGAAGTAAATTTTTCAGCATCTTTGCATTCGCACCAGCAATCTCTTTTCCATATCAGAATTTCTTGTTGGTTTTTCACTTATTCGTCAAGAGATGATTATTACAAGATTTGGTCGCCATCACCTTTTTTCCTTTTGTGATCTTAAATCTCTTGGCAGCTCCAGAATGCGACTTGAGTTTATTAGCCATTGATTGAGCCTATTTACTAAATAAAATGATACTATAGCCATTCGCCTCTTTCTTTGGAGTATCATATTGTGATTTTCCAAACTCTACAAGCGAATCTTGAATTGCTTTCAGTTTTTGAACTGCTTTGTCAGCATACATTCTCTCACGACCTCTCAGTCTGATAGAGAATTTTACATTATCACCATCCTGTAAGATTTCCTGAGCCTTTTTGATCTTGAGCTGCAAATCATTATCTCCGATTGCATAGCTCACTTTAAGCTCCTTGGTATCTTTTCCTTTTTGTGTTTTTCTTCTTTCTTTGTCCTCCTTACCCTTCTGATACATATACTTTCCATAATCAGTCATTCTGACCGTAGAGAGCATTTTTTCAGGATCATAGGTCAGCTGCACAAGATCTAAGCCCCTTTCAGCAGCCATCTCTAAAGCAACCCTCCTCGGAAAAGTTCAAAGATTTGTTTTCTCATCATCAATGATCATCACATTTGGAGCCTTAATCTGATCATTTACATAGGTCATCTTTGCCTTGAAAGCACCCATAGCATTCTTATCAGATTTATTTTGCCCTCAAAAAGTCTTTTTTGCTCATCAAAAATTCTGATTTCATCCTGATGGTTTAAAAGCTTTTTGATCCATATAACACCTCATGAGAATAAAGATACAATCGCTCCCGGAGGGACTCGAACCCTCGATTTCCACCGTGAGAGGGTGGCGTCCTAAACCACTAGACCACGAGAGCCTAACTCAAAGAAAGCAATTTATCCCCACCAGGGATCGAACCTGGATCCACAGCTTAGAAGGCTGTTGTTCTATCCATTGAACTATAGGGACTTCTACACAGAATATCCATTTGGGGAGAGTAGGATTTGAACCTACGTAGCCGTGAGGCGTCAGATTTACAGTCTGATGCAATTGACCGCTCTGCCATCTCCCCAATACTTGTCTATCAGTTCTCAAAAGCACACTGACAACGACAATGCAAGTTTATACGAAAACGGAATATAAAATCAAGGGAATTTTTAGTTATTTTATCACTTTTTTGAAAGAATGGTTGTTTTTAATTTCGCTTTGGCTCTAGAGGCTTGTTTTACAAAAAAAGAAAAGTCTGATTTTTCTTACTTGGTAAGTAGGAGAAAGGAAGGTATAAAAAAGTTAGTTTTAGATTTTGTAGTGAAGAAGCTGATTTTAGGTATTATTTTTCAAAATTAAAAACAATAAACTGTGATTAATATTTACAAGAAGCTTTCTTCTAAAAAACCTATACTTTCAACATACTATGCAGTCATTCATGTGATTTAATCTTTTCCATAGCTTTCATCTCTATCTGCCTCACTCTTTCTCTAGTAATATCAAATTCCTCTCCTATTTGTTCTAAAGTTCGCTTTGGTCAGTCTATCCCCCACCTCATCTGAATGATTTTTCTTTCTCTATCATCAAACATCGCAAAAATCTGCTTTAAATTTTCTTGAAGATATTGCCTCTCAACATAATGATCTGGAGTAAGCGTTCAACGATCCTCTATCATATCTCACAAATTTGTCTTCCCTTCATCTCCAATCTGAGCATCTAGCGATGCTCCTCAAGACATCTTTCCTTCTATTTCTCTTATTTTTTTTAAAGGATATCCTAGAGCTTTTGCTATCTCCCTACTTGTCGGATCCCTTTGAAGCTTTTGAAACAACTCTTGACTTACTATGTTGTATTTCTTAATTTCATCCAAAACATGAACAGGCAACCTTGCAACGCCATTGGTATCCGCAATAGCCTTAACAATAGACTGCTTAATCCACCAGGTAGCATAAGTAGAAAATTTAAAATTTTTCTCGGGTTCAAATTTTTCAATTGCTTTTATCAATCCCATTATCCCTTCTTGAATTAAGTCCATAAAACCAATCCTATTCCCAAAGTATCTTTTAGCAATACTAATAACCAATCTTATATTTGATGAGATCAGCTTTTGTTTTGCTTCTTCATCTCATTTCTTAATACAATAAGCCAACTCTTTTTCTTCTTCAAAAGTAAGCAATTGAATTGAAGAAAGGTCTTTAAAGAACAATTGAATAAAGTCTTTATGATTTTTCTCTTCTTCTTCTTTATGATTGTGATACAACCTAACATCCCCAAGCTTTACCTGAGTTTTCGGTATATAATGCTCAATAACTTCCTCCACAGACACAAAAGTAATCCCCCACTCCTTACAAAGCTCAAGAATTTGATCATACTTTTTATTATCTTCTTGTTCCTCTAAAGCAACTAAAAGACTTTCTTCTTCCAAATTTTTTGTCGTATAAGCATTGATCAAAAACTGCTGTACAACTTCAGAGAAAGTACTCACTTCTTCTAAAAAATTTTTTTTGACTTGCACCATGAAATATTGGAAAATAAATAAAATCTGACTTACGAAACTATTTATACCTTGAAAAGTATTTTTTATTCTAATTATAATCAAAAGCTAGACCATATTTATTAAAAATAAACCATAAAAAAGCATTTAAAACTTGCATTTTTTATCAATCATTTATAATATACAAGATATTTAATCCCCCCAAAGCTCATGTTAAAATACTCACACCTTAGCCAAATAAAACGAGAAAAATTAATAGATTGCTTTATTTTTGACTATAATTTTGAAGAAGAGATCGGTATAACAGCGACTAATACCGCCAAAATTTTAAAACTCAATAGAAAAACCATAAATAAATATTACTTGTTCTTTAGAATACAGATTTTCAATTTTCAAAAAGGGAAAAAGTATTATACTTCCAATCAGTACAAAGCTTTTGAAAGACAAAGATTAAAAAAGTTTTTTGGAGTTAAAACAAACCTTCATCTCCATAAAGCAGAATCTCAATGGAGATTTTGAAAAGAAAGTTCTACACTCAAAAATGAACTACTAAACATCCTTTCCCCTTTTCTACAAGCCCAGGGGGAAAAACAAACTAAAAAAACAAAATGGTCCGCAGTAAAAAAAACAAAGACTCATCCATTAGAAGCATAATAAAGAACTTATTGCTGGAAAGAATTCCCCATCTTAAAAAACGCAATTCAGCATTTCATTTATGGATCCATAATTAAAATAAAGGAGCTTGATTATTTTTTCCCTTATTTTTAGATTGAGGTCTTGCATCGCCATCTGCCTTTACATAGTGCTTATTTTGATAAAAAGCCTTAAATTTCTTTTTATCAGAAAAAATCTCTTTTTCCCCTTGCTGATTCAGAGCTATAAATATAGCAAGACTTCTTGCTTGGCAAGAAAAAGATCTATTAGGGTTGAATGCTATATCTGTAAAACCTTGATATCCACAAATTTTTGATAGAAAGTTATCTATATTATTTTCATACTCTCTTTGAACTAAGTCTAACAAACCTTGGAAATAAAGCCAATCATAAAACATAGATTTTGGTTCTAATTCCCATTGATCTCAATCTCTATCACGGAAATAAACAAGTTTAGAGGACAAAAGATCCTGATATTGCTCACTTTTTTTTATAGTTCTCGGTGAATCTATAAACTGCTGCTCCATGTAAAACTCTGTATGCTGAATTTTTCCACCCAAATCAAAAATTACTTTAGCTCCTTGAAATCGACACTCTATTGGAATACCATCAATTTTAAGATTAAAAGCACTTAATTGTTGTCCTAACACATCTTCTGATTTTGTAGAAATCTCCAATAAAGGACTAAGTCCCAAATTTTTCCCTACTTCATGCAAAGCTCTTATGGATTTTTGTTTTTGTTCCAAAGCAAAACCTCCATATCGATTAAATTTTACCATATATTCTTTGTAAAAAGGTTTTTCTAATATAACGGAAAATATGGGTCTCATTGCCTCTGCCTGCTTTCTAGCAATTTGTTCTCAACTACCTTGAATCATTATAATTAATATTTTGGAAAATGAATATACGAATTTGGTACATGGTCTGGCACAAGAATCTCTGCCTGCTTATATTTTTTTCTCTCATCTTTATCATCAAAATCGCTAATGAATAACTTCTCTCGTTTGATACTTTCCAACCCCTCCCTTCAAACATAAATCTTTGATCATATTTTTGCTGCATTCTCGGAACAATAACAAACATTTTGATACTCATCAATCAAAATTGCGATATCAACCTCCAACCATATCAAATCGGACCTCTCTTTACTTTTAATAAAGTACATAGGAGAATCTTTTGTAAAAGAAAGTCTTACATAATTGTCTCTATTATGTTGCCTATCCAAAGAATGAGATAAATCATTACTACCAGAACCATACTCTATCCCCTCCTGTTGTAAACGAGATAAAGACAATAAACCACGTTCTTTTATACTTTCAAGATTACTAGAAGGTGTAAAGTGATAAAGTTTGTTCACTCATTTTTTTTGTAAAATTTGAGCTATTTCTAATTTCTGAGAAAAAATTTTCCACTCATCCACAGTAAATAGCTCCTCATCTGAAACCTGAGAAAAGAGAGATAAAATCGCTTTTACCTTATTAGCTATTCCACTTCTCAATAAAGAATACAAATATTCTTTTAACTTCGGCCTAACATAAACACAAGTCTTCTTTTTCCATTCTGGATTCCATGGATGTTTTAGATAATCAACCACTTTATCACACAATCAAATACTCAACCAACGCTCTATAAGCCGATCCTGAGTTTTCTCAAATTGCTCTTGAAAATAATCCATAACCACTTCTCGCTTCAGAAGATAAAAAACAAAACGAATCCAGTATAAAAAGACTCCACTCTAAATCAAGTTATTTAATTCAGAAAATTTTTTTAAATTTCTCAAAAATAAAAAAATTAAACCTACCAGAAGTTTAATTACAAATTGGACCCTATCGGAGTCGAACCGATCGCCTATCCGATGTCAATCGGATCGCTCTAGCTACTAAACTTTCATAAATGCCTCAATATATTGCCTACTTTTCTTTTTCTTTAATTGATATTCAGCACTTCTTGCTTCAGATAAAGTTTCATATTCTCTCGTATAAAGAAGCTCTACGGGTAATTTTCACTTGGTTGCTATTACTTTTCATTCTTTATGCTGTGCAATCCTCCTTTCTAGATCATTTGTACTTCCTACATAGTATTGCCCATTTCCTAAGAGAAGAATATACACCCATCACTTCATCTTTTATTTTCTGATTAAAAAAAATTAAACCTACCAGAAGTTTAATTCAAACTTGGACTCTAGGGGAGTCGAACCCCTGACCTCCTGCGTGCAAAGCAGGCGCTCTACCAACTAAGCTAAGAGCCCAGAATGTTTCTACTATTTTTATCGGATAGTAAACCGATTACCTATCCGATGCTAATCGGATCGCACTACCAAATGAGCTAAGGGCCCAGAATGTTTCTACTATTTTTGTCGGATAGCAAACCGATCATCTATCCGATGCCAATCGGATCGCCCTACTCAAATGAGCTAAGGGCCCAGAATGTTTCTACTATACAGCATCTTCACCTCCAAATCCTCAAGGAATCTGACCCGCAGGATTAGAAAGACTAAAGACACCAAACATCATCAACACTCATAGAACAACCAAGAACACCCCAGCCAAAACCACAGCATTCCTCGTTCCTCCAAGATTCCTTTCTGCTCGAGCATTTCTTCCGAAAGTTGCAACCAACTGATACGAATAGTAGCACATTGCTGCGCCAGCACCAGCCAACAACAATCCTCACAAAATACGACCGAACATAGCGATAATGAGTAGCGATAAATAGCGGATAACGGGACTCGAACCCGTACAAACAGAGCTGAAGTCTGCTATGCTACACCAACTACATCATATCCGCACAACCTCGTGTTTATGATGACAGTGACAACTTATATGAAAATGAAACACAAAATCAAGAGAAAATTATTTTAGTCACCCAATCCTGCATTTCCTAGCTCATAAAAGGGATTTTTTCAAATACACTACGGGAAACTACAACTTCCTTGCAAAGTCTAAAAGTTCTAAATCAGACCATTGCTTGCTCATGGCTTGGATTCCGACAGGAAGTTCTTCTTCTCCCTCTTTTACCGCACCAAGCGGAACAGAAATTGCAGGCAACCCAGCCAAATTAGCAGGAACCGTATAGAGATCAGAAAGATACATTTTCAGAGGATCAGCGACCTTAGAACCAAGTTTCCAAGCAGGCTCTGGAGTCGTTGGCGTAAGCAGAATATCGTAGGAGCTGAATACTTGAGCGAGATCAGCTTTTAATTTTTTTTGAGCTTTCAGGGCCTTGAGGTAGTAGCCCTCGTAGTTTGCAGAACTTAGCACAAAAGTCCCAAGCAAGATTCTCCTTTTGACCTCCTCTCCGAAGCCCTCAGCTCTAATCGTCGCATAATACTCGTCCAAAGAGGCAAAATCCTGACTTTCTCCCTGATGCCCAAAACGGATTCCATCAAAACGAGAAAGATTCGTGCTGACTTCAGCTGGCATCAAGGTATAATAGATTGCCAAAGCATACTTGAGCATAGGAAGCGGCTTGATGTCCACCTGATGCCCCTGTGCCTTGAGCTGGTCAAGCTTTTGAAGGAAAAGTTCCTTGATCTGTGGATCCAAACCCTCGTTGAGAGCCTCTTCTGGAACGAGGACTTTGTAAGAAGAAGCAAAATCAGATTTTTTTTCTTTGAGAAGATTAGATTTAGGAGATGAGGTGCTGTCTTTAGGATCATATCCCGCAAGATAAGGCAACAAAAGCTGAACATCTTCCACAGTTTTGCTAAAAATCCCGACCTGATCTAAAGAAGATGCCATCGCCACGACTCCATAACGAGAAATAGCTCAATAACTCGGCTTAAACCCAACAATTCCACAAAGTGCTGCAGGCTGCCTCACGCTTCCTCAGGTATCGGTTCCGAGTGCCGCAATCGCCATATCCGCTGCTACCGCTACCGCAGATCCTCCGCTACTTCCTCCAGGAATACGGTTTTGACCATAAGGATTAATGGTTTTCCCATAGCAAGAGGTTTCTGTAGAGCCTCCCATCGCAAATTCGTCCATATTCGTTTGTCCAATCATCAAAGCTCCAGCTTTTTCAAGTTTCTCCATACAAGTTGCGGTATAAGGAGCTTGGTAGTTTTCAAGCATTTTAGAAGAGCAGGTCGCAAGTTCTCACTTAACAAGAATATTGTCTTTGACCATAATCGGCAAAGCTGCAAGTGCTTTTGTTGCAAATTCCTCGGCATGCCTAGTCGCATAGTCATCATTGAAACGCACGCAGGCATTGAGGTCTGGATTCAGCGTTTTAGCTCTCTTTTGGTAGTCAAGGAGGACTTCTTTAGGAGTAAAGCGCTGTGTTTTGATGCCGTCAATATAGCTTGCGATCGTGAGTTGCATAATCATGAAAAAGGTATAAAAGTCTGAATCTTTAATGAGGTCAGTGTAGGGATTTTTGGGAAGTTTTCAATCTAAAAAAAGAAAAATCTGACCCTTAGCACAAAGATCAGACTTTCTTCAAGAGTTCTTCAGTAGTTATCAACTAGCTCAACTTATGAATAACCAATCCACTTCTGAGTTTTGGCTCAAACCAAGTTGTCTTTGGTGGCATAATATTTCCCGTATCTGCAATATCAATGAGTTGCTGCATACTTACTGGGTAAAGAGCAAAAGCCACTTTCATTTCTCCGCTATCTACTCTCCTTTTGAGCTCTCCTAATCCTCTAAGCCCTCCTACAAAATCAATTCTCTTGTCCGTTCTGAGATCTTTGATCCCAAAAAGCTCATCAAGCACCAAATTAGAAAGGATCGTCACATCAAGAACCCCAATAGGATCGTTATCATTGTAAGTTCCTGGTTTTGCAGTAAGAGAGTATCGTTTTCCCTCAAGATACATACTAAAGTTATGAAGTGCTGTTGGATGATAGATTTCTTCTCCTTTCTCCTCTACTACGAAAGCCGTTTCAAGCTTTGCCAAGAGTTCTTCTGGATTCATACCATTCAAATCTTTCAAAACCCTATTATAGTCCATAATTTTAAGCTGATTATCAGGAAAAATTACTGCCATGAAGTAATTAAATTCTTCATTTCAAGTATAATCAGGATGAGCACTTCTTCTTTCAAGTCCTACCCTTGCTGCAGCGGCCGTTCTATGATGCCCATCAGCCACATAAAGTGCTGGAACTTTCGCAAAAAGATCCTGAATCTGAGCAATCATCGCAGCATCTTCAATCACTCGAAAATGATGACCAAATCCGTCATCGGCCACGAAGTCATATTCAGGTTTTTGGTTTTTTATTACTTGTTCAATAATCCCATCAAGTTCAGCTTGTGCTGGATAAGCAAAGAAGACTGGTTCTACATTCGCATCAGTGATATTCACATGGATCATTCTGTCATCTTCTTTTTCTCTACGAGTAAGCTCGTGCTTTTTGATGCTTTCATTGAAATAGTCATCAATGCTGGTGCAAGCTACGAAACCATACTGAGTCCTTTCTCCCATGGTCTGACCATAGATATAGATTCTTGGTTCAGCATCTTGAACGAGCCAACCTTTGTCTTGGAAAGCTTTGAAGTTTTCAACGACTTTGTCATAAACAGCTTGAGAATGTTCATCAGTTCCCTCTGGAAGGTCAATCTCAGCTTTGGTTACATGAAGGAGAGAATACTGGTTTCCTTCCGCTTCTTTTCTCGCTTCTTCAGAATTCATCACATCATAAGGGCGAGATGCAAGCTGAGCCACGATCTCTTGAGGAGGACGAAGTCCTTTAAACGGTCTTACTACTACCATTGTTACTATTTGTAATAAAATAAAAATCTGACCTTAAGCTTAGGATTTTAGAAGCTGAAAGCAAGAGAAAATGGCATCAACAAGAAATCAAGAGTTCTTGACTCAAGAAATAAGCATTTTAAACCAAGTATGCTAAGGTAAATCTAACATTCAGAGTCAAGGAAAGCTTTTGAATAAATTACTTATTGCATTAGGGAGATAAATCCCTAGACTTCAATCAGTTTTTTTATTTTTTTTCAAAAGCCGATGAACAAGGAAAAGTTCCGCTTGATTGCACTGGATTTTGAGACCACGGGACTGGATCCTTTGACTGATGAGCCGATTCAGATTGGGCTTTTAGAATTTACGATAGAAGGAAAAATTATTGGAGGATTTCAGTCCTTATTGCGTCCTCAGAAGCC
>JBHAST010000068.1:0-4608 GCA_041831495.1 bacterium
ATATTTTTCATAGCGCTTCCATTCTTCTGGAGTGAAGTTTTCGAGATTTTCAAGGTTAACGGGAATTGGAATCGGATTTTTATATTTTTCGAGATGTTCAATATCAAAATCACTTTCCGCTTCTAAAATCCAGCTCATGAAAGTGAAAATTTGGCATACGAAGAAAGGATGGAGCTGATGTTTTTTGCAGATTTCTTCTCAGAGAAGCATTGGCAGAACGAGAATAAGTAAAAGATGATAGGATATTATAGTCTTTATATTCTATTTCAAGATTAACTTTTGTTTTTCTTCTTGAAAAAAGTAGGTACTTTCCATATACTCAAGCCGATTCAGGAAACTTGATTTTACATGAAACCAAGCAATCTGATTTTGGTTTTTTATTTTTACACTCAACTTTGATGTCCATCAGAAATATCGCAATTATCGCCCATGTTGATCATGGGAAAACTTCACTCGTAGACCAGCTCCTCAAACAGTCTTGAACCCTCAAAAAAATGGAAGATCAAGCCTTGATTATGGATAATAATGATCAAGAAAGGGAGAGGTGAATTACTATTTATGCAAAAAACACCGCGATTGAGTATAACGGTGAAAGAATCAATATCGTAGATACTCCAGGGCATGCAGATTTTGGAAGTGAGGTAGAGAGAGTTTTGAGAATGGTGGACTCCGTGATTCTCGTGGTAGATGCTTATGAAGGGCCGATGCCACAGACCAAGTTTGTCCTCAAAAAAAGTCTAGAACTCTGACTCAAACCAATGGTCGTAATCAACAAAATCGATAAACCAGCAGCAAGACCTGACCGAGTGATAGATCAGCTTTTTGATCTTTTTATCTTGCTGGGAGCTACTGATGAGCAGGCGGATTTTCCGATTATTTATGCGAGCGCAAAAAATGGCTATGCAATGAAAAATCTGACTGATGAAGCCAAGGATCTCACACCGCTTTTTGAGGCGATTTTAAAGAATGTAGCACCTGCACCGCAAAATCTTGATGCTCCGTTTCGTATGCAAATCGCGAACTTGGGATATGATGATTACCTTGGAAGACTGGGGATTGGTCGTGTGTATGAAGGGAAAATAAAGGCAGGAAGTCAGATTTCTATTATTGGTAATGATGGAGTCAAAAGAACTGGAAAAATTGTTAAGCTCTTTACTACGCTTTGATTACAAAGAATTGAGACTGAAGAAGCGATTTGTGGTGATATTATCACGATTTCTGGAATCCCTAATATTTTTGTAGGAGAGACCGTTGGAGTAGGGGAGTTTGAGCCATTGCCGAGTATTGCAATTGATGAGCCGACTTTGAGTATGGAATTTCTCGTGAATGATAGCCCGTTTGCTGGGAAAGAGGGGAAATATATGACGACCAGAAATATGGCAGAAAGACTAGAAAAAGAAGCTGAAACCAATGTGGGACTCAAAGTCGAAAATCAGGATTGAAAATTTATTGTTTCAGGAAGAGGGGAGTTACACCTTGGAGTTTTGATCGAAACGATTCGTAGAGAGGGACGAGAATTGCAGGTCGGAGCTCCGCAGGTAATTTACAAAGAAGAAAACGGACAAAAACTTGAACCTATGGAAACGCTTGTGGTTGCTGTTGATGATGAGCTTTCAGGGACGGTGATTGATATGCTCGCACCGCGTAAAGGCTTGATGCAAAATATGAGTTCTGAAAATGGATTGACGACGATGGAGTTTTTGATTCCGACGAGATGACTTTTGGGATTCCGTGGGGATTTTATCCTTGCGACCAAGGGGGAATGAATTATGACCTCAGCTTTTTCTCATTATGAATCCTTCAAGTGAGAAATACAAAAAAGACAAGTCTGATCTATGATTTCGTCCGCAACTGGACAGGCGATGATGTATGGAATTTTCAAACTGCAGGAAAGAGGTCCGATTTTCGTAGACCCTGCTCAGCCCATTTATGAAGGAATGATCGTAGGGGAGCATTTGAAAGGAGGCGATATGACCGTCAATTTGACTATCAATAAGCAAATGAACAATGTCCGCAACTCATGAAACGACGAGGCGATGAGAATTGATCCGATCGTGCATTTGTCTTTGGAGCAGGCGATGGGCTATATTGCTTTAGATGAACTCGTGGAAATCACACCAAAGGCGATTAGAATTAGAAAGAAGTATTTGACCGAATCTGCGAGGATCATTGCAAGGAAGCAGGGGTTGATTTAGAAGTGAAATTTGAGAAAATGAAAAATCTTTTTATTGTATCAGTACATAATTATGATTCCAGAAATAATAAGTACAGCAAAGGCTTGTAATGATATTACAAAAGGAAATCAAATATCATTTTTTAATTGGATTATGGTAAACTTTTTTGGCAAACATTATCTAAAATATTTAGTTAAAAATTTGGTACTTGAATGAACAGCAAAAGTTGAAGCAGAGAAACAAATTGCGACTTTTGCTCAAGATCCTCATCCTATGATGGCTCTTATAAGGGCTGAAGGTGAATTAGAATATAAAAATATGTTTGGAGTATTACAAAAAGCATTACCCAAAATTACAAATTCAGCTCCTTCAGATACACCTATAATATTAGATAAGATGAAGCGCTTAAAAGATTTATCAAAAGAGTTTTCTAGTGAAGATATGCAAGAACTTATTGCTGCTATTTTAGCATGAGAATATAATCAACCTTGAAGTTTTTCATTGAAAACATTAGAAATAGTAAGAAATCTTGGAAAAGATGATATTGAGATTTTTAGAAAATTTTGATGAATTATCTTTGATGGGAAAGATTTTTTTTCACATTTTTATAATTGGGGTACAGAGTGAAATAGGATAATGTATCAAGAATGAATATGATACGACAGTTATCTTCGTTTAATAGAATTAGGGCTTGTTTTAAAAATAAATAGTATGCAGTCTATTTGAATAGATGAATCTGATTTACCTTCTGATATTTCTGCCAATCTTCCTCCAAGTGTTCTTTTAGCGCTACAGCAGAATCCTGAAATTTCCTATTTATATAGAATTCAAGGACAAGAATTATCCTTAAAGAAAAAAGGCAAATCTAGATTACAGTGATTGTGAAGTTTAACCTTAGCATGAAAAGAGTTATTCCCAATCATTTGATTTGAAAAAAATGATACTTTATTTCAATTGGTAAAATCAGAATTTATTAAGCAGTGATTTTATGAATAGTATGAATGGGAGGGTATTATACCTTGAGGTTTACCTAAAAATTTTTCCCAAATATTTGCAAAATGAAAAGCCTGACTACTAGGAATTTAAGTAAAAAAAACAAACGAAGTCTGAACTCAGATTTCTTTTTTTGTAGAACAAAAGATGGGAAAAGTATAAAAAGATTTGTATTTTGTATAGAAAAGGGTATAGTAAAGTATACATACGATTTACTTCTCGGTGGGTAGCTATGAGCAAAAAAGAAAAGATAGAGCTGCTCCTCCTCAATAATCCCCAATCTGTAAAATTGAAGCTACTCATTAGCTTGTTGGAGGGAGAAGGCTATGAACTGAGACAGCCAAGCTGAGGCTCGCATCATAAGCTCGTTCATCTCAAAACAGGGTTATCATTACCGCTACCTATCCATAATGGTGAGGTCAAAGAGGTTTACAAAACAATGATCAAAAAATTTTATCTTAAAAATCTATCATAATGACCAAAGAAACCATAATTCTGATCCCAGTTGATGGGAAAAACTATCAACTTAGCATCAAGCCTCTTGATGAGGTTCGGGATGGAGAAAAGATGGTGTATGTCAAATGTAGAGAAGCAGGACTTGATTGTGAATATCCGGAGTCTGTCCTACCTGCATTGATTCAAGATATGGAGCACCTTATTAGAGATGAACTCTCAATGGCAAAAGACTCCCAAATCAATATCAGAGTAAAAGCGAGAGATAAAGTCTTACTCCAGCAATATGCGGCTGAGGGAGGATTCCGTTCGCTTAGTGAATATTTGCTAGCAAAAGGTTTGCAGACCGCATAAAATAGAGTATTGTGATTTTTTATTTTTCTCATCATCTCTACCCATGAAACATCTTCATTTTCTTCATTGCCACATTGCTGGTTTCTCTTTTGCAGAGGGAGTTTTTGTTTTTGATCAGCTTAAAATCTGAACGGAGCTTCAGCTCGTCTTTGAACCCGAAAATCCCTATGATGCTCAAGCCGTTGCCCTCTATTTCAAAAAGACTAAAATCGGATACTTGCCGAGAGCTCACAATAAAGAAATTGCGAAACTCTTGGAAGCAGGCTACACCGATCTTTTTACGGCAAAGATCAATAGAATCTCTCCAGAACAAGATCCTGAAAATCAGATTGGAGTGGTAGTTTTTCTTAAGGTAAAAGGGAAGAAGTAGTTTTTCTAATCCTTGTTTCTTTTCTTCTTATAGGGTAAATATTGAGCCCCTCCTTTATTCAGCTTTTATTTGTCGTTTTTCATATAATTGTTCAAAAGTTTTTAAACTGAAGATTTATGTTAGATAGGGAAAATTGGGAGAGTAAGAGGTATATCATAATTCTCAAGATATTGTAAAATATCATAACTTATTGCTCTACTTCAAACGAAACTCAATAAGATTGATAGAATATTTTCAATTTTTTAGCTAATTGATAAAAGGAAT
>JBHAST010000069.1:0-19963 GCA_041831495.1 bacterium
ACTAAAAATCAGAGAACTTAGAAAACAACAAGAACTTTCTCAAGAAAAACTTGCTGAAAAATGCAAACTCCACAGAACATATATTGGAATGATAGAAAGAGGAGAAAAGAATATTTGCTTAGAAAATATTGAAATTTTAGCAAAAGCTTTATGAGTAAAGGTTAAAGATTTATTTGGGTAATGATTTTTTATTAATGACAAAAGAACAATTGTTTTTGAAATTGGCAAATCCAAATAAAAACTGAATTTCTAGGCGAGTTAATACTTCAGAGTTTGTTGGAGAGTATTCTTCCCTTGAACTGTTAAATGGGCTTAGTTGGGGAAGAAAATCTTCTTCCTTGGCTAAAAAGTACATTATAGAAACAGATAAAAATCAAACTCCTTGAAATAAAATTGATAGAATTAGATTAAATTGATTTGCGGAGAATACTAACTCAAGTCAAGCTATTAGGCTTGATATAAAAAGGGAGATTTCAAGTAAAAGATGTGTTATTTTATGAACTCATAGAAGTTGTGACCACAAAACAGAAGTAGATCATAAAGATTGAAGAAAAAATGATCCGAGAATTATGAATACAGCAACCCAGACTTTAGAAGACTTCCAACCGTTAAGCAAACCAGCAAATGATGCAAAAAGACAGTTTTGTAAAGAGTGTAAAAGAACGGGTATTAGATACGATGCAAAACAACTTGGCTATACAGTTTCTTTCACTGAGTGAGATGAAAATTACACTGAAGAAGTCGGTTGTAAAGGGTGTTTTTGGTATGATCCTATAGCATTTAGACAAAAATTAATTTTCCCTTGAAATTAAGATCAGCTTGCATACTATAAATATCAATTCATATTCTTTCTATAATTATGAACTATATTTGATCAAAAAAATCCCTCCTAGAATTTTTGGAAAAATCTATCTCCAAAGTCGTAAAAAATAAGCATTATATTTTTTCTGATCTTTTTGCTTGAACAGGCATTGTGGGAAGGTATTTTAAAGCGAAGGGGCATAGGGTGATTTCCAATGACCTCCAATATTATAGTTATGTCCTCAATAAAAATTATATTGGAAATCATACAGATCTCTATTTTTCAGGTTTGGTTCGCGAAATTCCTGATCTGCTTCTCGGAACCGTTGAAAATTATAAAGCAATTGTTCTTCAGTATCTTGATAGTTTACCTTGTGAAAAAGGCTTTATTTACCAGAATTATTCATTGGGGGGAACTCAAGGTCAATCTTTTGAAAGACTCTATTTTTCTGATGAAAATGCTCAAAAATGTGATGCAATAAGAAAAAAAATTGAAAAATGGTATAAAGATCAAAAAATAAATGATAATGAATATTTTTTCCTTTTAGCAAGCTTGTTAGAAAGTATTGATAAAGTTGCTAATACGGCCTCAGTTTACGGTGCTTTTCTCAAAAAACTAAAAAAATCAGCTCAAGGAGCTATGCAACTTCAGCCTGCTGAATATTATCATAATGATCACGAACATTTTGTTTATAATAGGAATATTAATGATTTAGTCAAAGATACAGAACACGAGGTCGTGTATTTAGATCCTCCTTACAATGCGAGACAATATAGTTCTAATTACCATATTTTAGAGACTATTGCAAGATATGATAATCCTAAAATAAAATGAAAAACCTGAATGAGAAATTGTTCAGCTCAGAAATCTCGTTATTGTTCAAAAACGGAGGTAAAAAGAGAATTTTCAGATCTTATTATGAATTTGAAGGCTAAGTATATTTTTCTTAGCTATAATGATGAAGGATTGATGAGTTTTGATGATATCAAGGAAATTATGTCTCAAAAAGGAGATTATGGGTATTTTACAAAAGAATATCAAAGATTTAAGGCTGATAAAACTGAAAATAGAGCTTATAAAAAAGAGAAAGTCGTGGAATATCTTCATTATGTGGAAGTAAGATAATTGTGTTATAAACTTAAGTAAGGTTAACCCTCCCAAATCGCCTCTTTTGCTACTTTTCCTTTCTCAATCTGAACGCCCTCTGTTTTCAGTCTTTTTTCTTTTTCTGCTAAACCTAAGGCATAGCCTGTCAATCTTCTATCACTTCCCACGACTTTACAGCAAGGATAGCGGTCTGGAAATTGATTTTCTCTCATAATCATTCCGACCGTTCTTGGATGAAGTCAGAATTTTTGAGCGATATGCTTGTAGGTCGTGACTTTTCCATAGGGGATTTTGAGGAGATAATTGTAGATGGCTTGTCTGTCCATAGTTTCAAAAAAATAAAAAATCTGATGAAAGCTTAGGATTTTTGCTAAGAAAGTAAAGAAAATATTATATCATTTTTGTTTGACTTGGCAAGTTTTATTGCTATAAAAAATCTGAATTTTTATCTTTTATTTTGGATTTTAGCTATAATAGAGTAAGGTTTTATCTTGGGTAGCGTAAATACATAATGGCGACAGTTCCAGGAAATCAAAAAAAGCAGCCTATACCTGCGAATAATGGATCAAAAAACGCTCCACTAAAGGGAAAAGAGATTTTCTCGTTGTTGAAAAATCAAAAAATGGAAAGGACGATGCAGGATTTGTTCGTTACCCTCAAGAAAAATGATGCAGAAAATCTAGAAATTAATGCATTTTTAGATAGTTTGACCTATCGTATTGAAAAAGGAGAATCTTTCGGACTTCTCAGGCTTTTGAGCGCTCAGAAAACAAACAAGCAAGAAACTCAGATCAATTTTGGAGAGATTCAGAGTGAAAGTTGTTCGCTTGAGGAGCTTAAAGTGCTTGATTTAACGAGTTTCCCAAGTTTATCAGAGCAGGATCCGCTCAAACTTGGGGTAGAAAAAGCGGTAGTAGCTTATATCAAAGCCGAATTTTCCGAGGGGCTAAAAGGCGAGATTGGGAAGAAATTTTCAAACTTTGTTCGCTATAATCATACTTCGCTTTCGGAGCTTTTGAACGCTTTGGAATATTTCCCAGATGAGTTGAATAATCTAGATCAGAAGTCAGCTTTTTGTGCTTTTAGAGATGCTTTTAGGATGAGTTTTTTTCAGCTTAAAGAGCAGCTTGCCAACGGTTCAACAGCAATTTCTCTTGATGAGCTGAATACCAAAACTTTTGATCAATGGACCGAAAGCCAAAAAGTTATTTTTGATACGATGTTTACCAAGCTCTTTCTTAACAGAGAAAAAGGCAGACTTACCCAGCTGAATCAACTAACACAAGAGGTGGGACAAGTATTTTCCAAACCACTTCCTCTAGCGAGTTTGTGCTCAAAATATCCATGCTCTTATGAGGGCCTTCAGGAACGAGCAAAAATCAATCGTCCAGATGTGCTTGAGGCTCTTGCAGATTGCGAACAAAGACGAGCGGCAGGAGAGGAAAGTGCAGAAGCAGAAATAGAGCAACACTACCGAACGCTTTACCTTGAAACGATTAAAGAGCAAGATTCGCGTTTGGCGGTGGCTTTAACTTTTTTGTATGAGCATGATTTTGATTTTGCGGCTTTAGAGCAAGAGAAAGCATTGAAAGCTGACTTTTTTCGCAGCTTGGCTGAGTCTAGGCTAGAACAGATGGAAAATGCTTGAGCTTTAGAACTTTTCGTACCTCAGCAAGAAGCTTTCAAGCAGTTTTTCCTTGAGCTTTGGAATTCTGATAAGGAGGAACTTGAAATCAATGGACTGCGTCTATCGATCAAGAAAGCCTTTCGTCCTTGAACGCATTTGGAGCTGAAATCACTTTCAGAATTTTCTGCTTTTTGAGCGTTGCCGTTGGATTTTTCGCTTACGGTAATGAACCCTGATGATCTTAATCTTGAGGTGATGCTGTCGGTAAACCAGCTTTTTGGTCAGGAGCGTATTGGTGGTGAGATTAAACTTAGCGATAACGAAATAGGGAAGGTCGTCGCACTTTTTATGGCGATGCAACCGAAACTTTTGCAACATGATCCTGAATCTGAGGAAGCGAAAAAGCTTGGAAACTTTTTTTCTACAGCTGATGAAGCGTCCAAAATTGAAAAACTCAAAAAGGGCTTACATCAAGAGGAAAATGAATCAGAGGACACAGAAAACTCAGAGCAAGCTGAAGAAAGTCCTGAGGAAAGACAAAAACAGTTTTTGGAAGCATGGAAGTCGGTCAGAGGAGACACTTCAGATCATCAGTATGGAGGCTGCGAAACAGGAGCGGTATTGTATTGTTCTCATGGACTGAGTTTATTACCTCCACATAATGATTCTCATGAGTGGATGAAGATTGAAATTAGCGATGTCAATCGAGAAAAAGAAACGATTAGTTTTAGACCAAAAGGTACCGAGCTTAAACTTGGTGATCAATGGGAGAATAAAAGCTTAACCTTTTCTTTGGAAGATTTCAAGAATCGTTTTCTCATAAATGATGAGCTTCTTGATAAGCCTTTCAAGCTGCTGAGGCGTGAGGATACTTTTGAAAAAACGCTCAAGAACATGCAGGCTTATGGACTCTGTGATGAAAAAGTACTGGGTGATGCACAGTTTGAAAACTGAAAACTAATGCTCAAAGAGCTCAATAATAACGGCGAAGAAGTCAATGAGGAAGTAAAATATTTCGGTTCAGGACTTGGAGAATCTGATAGCAATAAGGTTTTGTATGAGGTAAAGTGGAAAGATAATGGAACCGTTAAAGTAAGTTCAGAGGGTTTTCTGGACAAAAAATGAGAAGTAAAAACCTATGAACAAACAATGTCGTATCCAGATTTTTTGCTCTTTCTCAATGAAAAAAAACTGGCACCAAAAACCGAAAAAATCGCAGAAAGAGAGAAACAAACTATCAAAGATATCACCTCTAAAACAATGCCTGGCGGCTTAAAATGGATGAGTATTCATTCTCTGATTTCTTCAGTCAAAAATATTTGGAAAAAAATCAATGAAAAGCTTGATGATTACCAAAAAGAACAAGATCAGGCATGTCTTGATTGGCTGACACAAGATGTCGGAATTTACAAAAAGTTAGAGAATGCTCTTGGGTGGATTGCTCCTTCACTGAAAGATAGTTTTGCTAAGCTCCATGATGATGAAATTAGCAGGCTTGAGAAGGATACTTGGAAAGGAATTGAGGAATGGATAACGATTTTTAGTGGGGTAGAGTTTCCAGATATTTTTGAAAATGGATTTGATCCTGCGTCTGGAGCCAGACTTTCCAAACTTGATAACGCACTTTGAAAGCGATGAACTCTCAAAAATATTCTCATTTCTCGTCACTGTGTCATCAATGATAATACTCTCAGACCTATTATGGCTGCTGCAATGATTTCAAATCTTAAGGAGGGAAAAGGACTGTATCGCTGAATGCCAGAATATGATAATCAAGGACTTTGGGTTCAATGTTTATTTGGAGAAGAACATTACAGGAGGTTTTTGCAGTATAAAAGAATGATTCAAGAAGATATTAATAAGGGATGAGCAGATGCTGATCAACTTAGGGATCTTTTAGTAAAATCTGAAATCAATTATATTGTCTACAATATTCAAAATTCTCATGGGAAAGATAAGTATTTAGGATCAGTAACTGATAAAGATCCTATAAAAAATGCTCCTAGACAGATTCTTAAAAAAACTTATTCTAATAAATTTGCAGGGCAACTTAATGAGGCCGCTGAACAAATGACATGACAAGCTGCGATAGAAAATGCTTACTCTAAATCCAAAAAGATGAATACCTTTGATGTTGCATACAAAGAATTTGAAAAGTGTATCAAATCAGGAAGAATAGAGAGTGGAATTGGAGTGCTTCAAAGAATGGGGGAATTAAAAAAGACCAAAGAACAGGGACATGTTCTTTCAGCTTCTATGTCCTATGTAACTATGAGTGGAATCATCGATAAATATGCTGGGAAAGATACTATAGAATGGTTTGATGGACTAGCAAGAAGTTTAATGCTTCCAACGACATTCTTTGCAAATAAAAATTTTCATCAGCATTATGCATGGTATATTTTGGATCAAGTGCCAGTTGAGCCAAGGTTTTCCAAAGCAATGCAGGCAAAAGGACTTACGGAATCTCAATTTACCAAAAATTCTGCAGATGTTCCTTATGAAGATTTACGAAAACATCTTCCTATATGGTGGGTAAAGAACGCTCAAGCCATTGATCGCTTCTTTTTAACCCTCAAAACAAAAGATCACGGCAATGACCCTATTCTCAATAAGGTGAAAGAAGTGCTTTGGGAGAAAAATCCAGATAACCTGAATCCTTCATGGAGAGGGAAACCAAAAATTACGGGACATTACGCCCTTAATCAGACCCCCGCCACAATTGATCAGAATAAGAGTTATAATAAATCAGGATTTGACGGGAAAGATGAAGATGAAAGAAACGATAAAGCAGCATTTCGGGACTCTTTGCTCAAAGAACTCCAAAGAATAGCGGAAGACCCAGATGTAAAACCAGATTTCTTCTTAAAACAGTTTAAAACCTGGTTTGCAAGGGATGGATTCTCTGATGCGAATGATACGGAAAATATCTCCATGATCAGAACGATTGCCGAAGTAAAAAAGAGCCTTTGAAGAGATAAAGTTGAATTTTATGATGCTGAAAATAATATTACTATTTCCACCAGTAAAGGCTATTCTGAAAAAGAAATGAAAAATCTGATTTGGTATCTTTTTGAAGGAAAGATTCTTAAACAAGGTTCTTGTCAGCCGCCGCTTGAGTTTAAAAAAGTTTTGGACTTCTTTGTTAACTATTTTACCACACATTTTGATGAGATTTCTTCTGATAAAGTGCTAAGCAAAATTTTTGACAAGTGAAGTTTAGAAGCAGATGAAAGTAGAGCTGAAAAATTTGTTCCTCGATGAGAATATATGAGATATATTTGAAAAGATGATGGGTTTTTTAATGCTCAAGAAGAAGATTTTGACCCAGATACCTCTAATGCACTCACTCCAGAACAACAAAAAAAGAGAATTAAAACATGGAAAAAGAGGTACTATAGAAGTGATATGTTTGTCAATAAAAGTTTGGTAGATATGGAAAGACATCTAAAGAAAATAAATGTTAATCCACCCGGTCTTGTCTGAACAACTACAAAGGGTATTAGTTTACTTTAGCAATCAACTGCTTCCTTCCTAGAAAGGAGCAGTTTTTCGTATCGCTTCCTCTTGCATTTACAAAGTAAATTGCTATTATTCCTTTCAGTTTTATTTTTTGCTTTTCAAAAGATGCTAGATTTTATTTATGATAGTCTGGATACTGTTAAAAAGCTCAAGTTCCCTACACTCAAACAGATCGCCCAGCTTACGGCTGCAATTTTTGTGTTGGTAGTTGTTGCTGGAGTGTATTTTATCGGAGTAGATACCTTGTTATCTGGTAGATACAAAGCCTTTTATTCTGCGATGACAGACGGTCAATCTTCTCCTGTTGCGGTAGAGTCTACTACAACGGGCACTGCTACAGCACTAGAAATTCCGACAGCAGCTGTTGAAACTCCTGAAGTCGTAGAAACCGAGCTTCCTCTTACAGAAACTGCTGAATAAGATCAGCTTTTTTAGCCCTTCCTTTGAGCACGAATGCAAAAAGAAGTGAATACCAATGAAATAAAAAAACAGATTGAAGATAGAAATTTTAGGCGATATGTCTTGAGTGTGACTTCTGGTCAGGAAGCACTTGTGATTGAAAATCTCCAAGAAAGAATCAGTAAACAAGGACTTTCAGAAGATGTAGTGGATTATCTCTGCCCGATGATCAATGAAGCTTCCATCAAAAAAGGCGAAAAAGTCGTAAAACAAAAGAAGCTCTATCCATGATATGTCTTCTTCAAATCTAGAATGAATGATAAAATCTGGTATGTGGTGAGAAATACACCAGGAGTGAGACTGATTGTCGGAGCAGAAACTAAGCCAATCCCGCTTTCAGAACAAGAATATCAAGATATGATGCAGCAAATTGCTCAGTCTCAGGAGAGATCGGAACTCAATATTCCTTACAAAGTAGGTGATGTCGTGCTTCTCAAGCATGGAGATTTCAAGGGAATGAAAGGGAATATCAAGGAGCTTGATCCTGAAAAGTGAGCGGTTGTCGTGAATATTGAAATGCTTGGAAGATTGACTCCTGTAGCGATTGCGATTGATCAAATAGAACTTGCAAGCTAGGCTTTAGTTTCTTAAACCAGAAAGATGGAAAGAGAAAAAAAGCTGGTAACCTTATCAATGGTGGTGCTTTTCTTTAGCTTGATTGTGGTGTATTCATTGTTTTATCAGGTGAAAGGAGAAAAGCTGATCCAAATCTTACGTTCGGCTCCTCTTGCTGAATCTCCTCAGTCGCAGGAGACAAGTACGGGAGAAAATCAGATTTTGTATCTTGATTTAACAGGAGCAACGCAGACTTCTTGAACTTTAGAATGAGAAAACTTCTCAGATATCTCCACCTGAAGTGATGCCATATTGGTGGAAACTTGATGATTACAGACTGCTTCAACTGCTAATCATTTAACCTTTGAGGGCGAAAGTCCAACAATGCTTTCGGGGACCGATTTTTATTTCGGTGCTGTAGAGAGTATTGAGCTTCTCGGACTAGAACCCGAATATCTCCTCAAAGATAGCAAAAACTTTTATTACGCGAAGTTTCAGAGAGAACCTGACCTCAAAAAGACGGTTCAAGACTTGGGAGGGAATATCTATACGATGACTTCCGAGGCTGAAATCCTGAAAAACGAGCTTTTCGGTGATAAAATTAGCTTTGTGAATCTTCCGGAGTATAAAAACAAAATCGTGATTATGTTGCTTATGCTTGAAGATCAGCATTGGTTGATTCAGATGAATTACAAGAGCTATCATCATGCAAAATCTTACCTAAAAACTTTATTTACTCAATAATTAACAACATTATGGCAAAAGTACAGAAAATCTTGAACATTGAAGTGCCTGCTGGAAAGGCAACTCCAACTCCTCCGCTTGGACCTATGCTTGGTGCGAATGGTGTGAATATCGGACAGTTTACTAAAGAATTCAATGAAAAAACCGCTGATTTGATGAAGCAGTTTGGAGGAATTGAGGTTAAAATCAAGGTAAAACTGACCGTATATGTTGATAGAACCTTCAAGATGGAGATCGGTGCTCCAATTACTTCAGGACTTATTAAGTGGAGAATCAATCAAAACCTCGGTTCTGGAGAGCCAAACAAGAAAAAGATCGGAAAACTTACGAAAGCTGATCTTGAAGCCATCTACGAGCTCAAAAAATCTGACTTAAACGCAAATTCACCTGAAGAAGGGTTTAGAATTATTGCAGGAACCGCAAGAAATATGGGAGTTGATGTTGAAATGTAATTTAAAATCCAATACGCTTTTGACACTACTGGGAACTATAGGATGAAAATAAATTTTCTCTTATTGCCTCGTAGTGTTTTTTTATACCAAAAAATACTATCTCACTACGACTTTAAAAGCATTTTCAAGACCTCAATACTCTTTCTCATCGCTAAATCCAGATTCCCCGCATGAGCCGCTCTCGCATCAGCATCGGCTCCATCAGAAATTGCCTTGATAATCACCAACTTTTCCAAAAGTCCAAATTCACGCGCAACACTCGCTACCGCAAAAGCTTCCATTTCGACGACATGAGCCTGAGTTTTTGCTCTTAATTGCTGAACTTTTTCAGCATCATCAATAAACTGATCTCCCGTCAAACAAGAGGCATCAGTGAAAACTCAGTTTTCAGCTTTTTCTGCTCGCTGAAGCGTTGAGGGCAAGGTAATCTGCCCCTTAGCATAGTCCAGATGCTCGCCATCAAAAGGAAGATACATATCGTGCTGAGCCACTTTATTGACCAGAAACACCTCTCCAATATTCGCCTCCTGTCCGAGCAAACTCCCAGCAATTCCGATATTGACAAGTCTGCTGAGTTCATAATTCGTGCAAAGCAACGTTGTTCCAATACTCGCCTGAATTTTTCCAATACCAGTCAAAACGAGCACAATTTCTTCATTTTCAAAAAAGCTGATGTTTTGGAGCTTTTTTGTTGCTTGAAGTCCGAAGAGATCAATAATATACTGAGCTTCTTCTGCCATCGCGGTCAGGATTCAGATTTTTTTCATAGTTGTAAATAAGAATAAAAAAACTGATTCTAAGGTAGAGATTTCCGATACAGAAGCAAGATGAATTTTCTCTCTTGAACTTCTGGGAGTAATGGCTATGATGAAAGCGACCTCTTTTTATCATAAGCAAAAGCCTATGGAACCCCTTTCTTCTCTTCTTCGCCCTCAAACGCTTGAAACCTTCGTCGGACAGTCACATTTGATCGGCAAAGGCAAGCCGATTTCTACTTTTCTGGAACATAAAAAAATCCCTTCGCTCCTGTTCCGAGGACCTCCAGGCTGCGGGAAAACCACGCTCGCCGAGATTATCGCTCGCAGTATTCAGGCTGATTTTTTTCAGCTTTCAGGCGTGAGAAGCAAAAAGGAAGACCTGACTGAAATCATCAAAAAAGCGGAACTTAACCAAAAATACGGCACGCCAACGCTCGTTTTCCTTGATGAAATTCACCGCCGAAATAAATCCCAGCAAGATACGCTGCTTCCTTTCGTGGAAAAGGGCATCATCACGCTGATCGGAGCGACGACCGAGAATCCAAGCTTCACCGTAAATAACGCGCTTTTGAGCCGCTGTCGCCTGTTCGTATTTGAAAAGATCAGTAATGAAGAGGTTTATCAGTTTCTGCTTTTACAAAAAGAAAAAATCTGATCACTCTACCCTGATATCAGCCTCAATGATGAAAGCCTCCATTTCCTTGCAGGACTCGCCAATGGCGACCTGAGAAATGCAATCAATCTCTTGGAATCAGCCTTACTCCTCATTGGGAAAGGCGAACTCAGCAAAGAAGCCTTGATTCAAGCAGGAACCCAGCAGGTCTATTACGATCGTAATGGTGAGGAGCACTATACTATCATCTCGGCTGTGCATAAGTCGCTCCGTGATTCCGATCCCCATGCGGCTTGCTATTGGATTCAGAGAATGCTCGTTGCGGGCGAGGATCCGCTGTATATTGCGAGGAGGTTGCTGCGTTTTGCGAGCGAAGACATCGGCCCTGCAGACAATAATGCGCTTTTGCTCGCCAATCAGGTCTATGATGCAATTCAAAAAATCTGAATGCCAGAGTGCGAAATCTTCCTTTTCCAACTTACTCTCTACCTTGCAAAAGCTCCGAAATCCAACCTTGCCTACAAAATCGCTCAGCAAACCAAAGCTGATGTCCAAAAATTCTGAAATCTGCCTGTTCCTCTGCATTTGAGAAATGCCTCAACCAAAGTAATGTCCAATCTCGGCTATGGAAAAGGCTATCAATATGCTCATGATTTCCCTGGAGCAAAGGTGGATCAAGAGCACTTTCCTCCAGAGTTAAAGGGCAGAAAGTATGGGTAATGCTCCCAAATGGCAGCTCTTGTGCTTGCAATCATAGATCAGCTTTTTTATCTTTTTTCTTCTTTCATCATGGACTACCTTTTGATCAAACCCAACCAAGAAACTACGAAAATCAGCCTTGCTGAGCTCCTTTCTCAGCACGAAAAAACCCTCCTCTATTTCTATCCCAAGGACAATACGCCTTGATGTACGCTTGAGGCGAAAGAATTTTCTGATGCTTACGAGCTGTTTCTCAAGCAGGGGATTGCGATTGTGGGCGTCAGCAAAGATAGCGAAAAGTCGCACACCGCATTTATCAGCAAACAGACCTTGAAAATTCCTCTCATCAGCGATGAAAGCTGAATGCTTCACGAGCAGTTTGGAGCACGAGGAGAGAAAAAGAACTATGGAAAGGTCTTTATGGGCACGATCAGGTCAACCTTTCTCGTAAATCAAAAAGGAGAGATTTTGCAGGCGTGGAGGAATGTGAAGGCAACAGGGCATGTTGCGAGGGTGATGAAAGAGCTTGGGATGTAGAGCATGATTCCATACACTAGAATAAAACACATAAGCACGAAAGTCTGATTTTTTTGACATTTTAAAAAGTTTTCAATATACTTAAAGTAGTTTAGTGTATTTACAACCATGACAAAAGAAATCCCTCAACATACTCCAGACAAAAAGAAGCTTCTTAAAAGTCAGATTTTTCATCTTTCGAAAAATCTCCACAAAACGCTCAACGAAAAACAAGAAAATAAGCATATAACCTCAAAAAATAGCGAGGGGGGGGGGATTCAGACACTTTTACAAGAAAAGTCGGAATTTTTTAGTCAAAGGGCGATTGTTTGAGATATTTCTCGATTTTCTGCAAAAATATCAGGGAAAACACAATATATTACGCAGTTCAATTGTAAGTATGGTTTAAATATGAAAATTGACAATCTCAATAGTTTTTTAGATTTTTGTGCGATCCACGGATTCATTCCTATGATTGACAAAATTTTGATTGAAGGACAAGATGTTTCCGCAATAAAAGAAGTATATTCACTCTTTGAATTTGCTTTGTTTAATCATGATCCCCTTATTGCCAATATCCTTGCCAATGAGATTCAGAAACTTGAAGCACAATTTCAATGACCCGCAAAAGAAATCCTCTCTTATCTTCAACAAATTTCTAGTTATACTACCTCTACCTACCAATATCTTCTCGGAGATAAACTCCAAAAAATAAAAAACGACGGAACGCTGAGTGAAAATATTTTTGCTGAAGTTGCCATCAGAATAGAAAATCAAATTAGAGAAAAGGTCGGTGTGGAAAGCTCCTATATGAAACTTGCTGGCTATAAAGAAGATACAGAAGAAAAAACTGATATGCACTTTGTCCTGAAAAAAACTCCGAATCAATCTTATCTTTCGATACCCACACAATTTACAATCAGAGCCAATGGAGGATTGAGAAATAAAAAAGAAAAAGTTGAAGACTATATTTTACAGGAAATCAATAACTGAAAACCATTTGCGGACAACTTTATCATTTTAGCTGTTAATGGAGCCTTCAAAAAAATCATCAGCAATCCAGACGCAGAAAATGAACTCAATGCTGATTATAAAGAGCGACTCTCTTCTCCAAAGGAAAGAGAGAAAAATATTGGACATAAATTTCCGCTTTTTATCAATACTTTAGATAACCACATTATCAAACCAGCGGAAATAATGTATATTGCATTACATTTGTTATATAAAAAATATGATTTCAAATCATCAACAAAAGCTTCCTATCTAAAAGCCTGTGAAAAAAGAGGAAAAATTGACAAAACAAACCATAACGAAATCAATGGCATTCTCCTTTCTGATATTATGGTAGAAGACGTCAGTATAGAACGCATCAAAAATGGTCGCCCTGAATGAAAAACCATTCTCAAACATGAATACCACATCAGCTACCAAGATGAATCAATGTGAAAGGTTATCATCTATGGTGTGTAAACAGTTTGTTATATAACATCAAAGCTCTTTTTTCTCATTCAAGAGATTTTTTTACTTTTTTAAAATATTTTTACTAGGGAGAGTTTTTACATGATTTTTTTCACTTGAATTTATCAAGGAGAACGGTATAGTTACCCTGCGGTATGCAGAAAGTTGCATGTCCGCTGTGGAAGGTCAGATTTCTGATCGCTTGCACCACTTTTATTCTTATTATTCTTAATCCTATGAAACACGGAAAGAAGTACAACGAAGTGAAAAAACTCGTTGAAAAGACAAAAGCCTACCCTTTGGCTGAGGCAGTAGAACTCCTCAAAAAAGTGAACTATGCAAAGTTTGATGCTGGAATTGAATTAGCAGTAAAAACGAATGCAAATCCAAAGTATAACGATCAAATGCTCAGAGCAACAACAATCCTTCCTCACGGAACAGGAAAAACCAAGAAAGTTGCAGTATTTATCACTGAAGACAAGACAGAAGAAGCGAAAAAAGCTGGAGCTGATGTCGCAGGATACGAATCTTTGCTCAAAGATATCAAAGATGGAAAGATGGATTTTGATGTGTTGATTACGACACCTGAACTTATCAGAGAGCTTGCTCCTGTAGCAAAACAGCTCGGACCTAAAGGATTGATGCCTTCTCCAAAAGCTGGAACCGTTACCGTTAATGTAGCTCAAGCTGTAGAAGAAACCAAGAAAGGTAAAATTGAATTCAGACTTGATAAAACAGGAAACATTCACGCCTTGGTTGGAAAACTTTCTTTTGATAGTGCAAAGCTTGTAGAGAATATTGATGCTTTGATGAAAGCTATTGAAGAAAATAAGCCTACAGGAGTAAAAGGAAAGCTCGTAAAAAAAGTAGTTGTAGCAACAACAATGAGCCCTGGAATCCAAGTTGAATATTAGTCTTTAAATTTAAAATAAAAAAGTGCTTTCATCTGCGAAGCACTTTTTTGTATTACTAGGAGTTTTATTCAGCCTTTCTTGCTGCAACTACTCTATATCCTGCATACAATGCAAGAGTAATAGCCGCGATAGCGAGCATATTTTCTACAGGACCTGTTGCAACATCATTTACTACTGGAGTAACATCAGTTTCATGTCTTACATTTACATCGTATCTCACTTCCTTTCCTTTGCTATCTCTTGGGATAAAGGCAAAGAGGAATTCTTGAGTTCCATCACTATAGGTATATTCATACTTTTCTTGACTCATTGGAACGGTAGCCAAAGTTACATAGTCAGCTTTTTCTTTATCAAAGAGCTTGATTTCAAGATTTTCTGAATTTGGAACAGCTGTCCAAGTAAGCGTAATCACATTTCCCTGCACAGAGTGAGAGATATCTGCCAATCTCATATCTGCACCAGCTGCATCGTGCTCTAGATCTTCATCTCCACTTTCTGAGCTAAGCGTATCTTCAAGACTCGCTACTTTTACTCCTTCTGGAAGATTGAAAGTTTCACATGCCTTTCCTTCTGCATATTCCTGAGTAGAAAAGTTGAAACAAAATTCTTTAGAATATTTTCCAGGAATTACATTATCATCCTGAGGAACAACGACTCCATAGTAAGTTTGCCCTGTTTCTACAAGACTATTTCCAACTTTTAGCTCCAAATCTCCTTCAAGATCCATCGTAGTATAAGCTGGAAGTTCTAGGAGATCATTTCTTAGGAGCAAAGCACTTTCTCCTGTTTGATAGTTTTTCATAGGCTGTTTTCCAAGAAGAATGTAATATTCTCCAACTGCAACATCTTTCGCATCCTTAAGAATTGGTGTCTTAATAAGGAATTCTGAAGTAGTTGCGGTTTCCGCGGTTTTGAATCCCTCTACCGTAATGTTTTGGTTTTCGGTGTATCCAAATTCACGTTGTTGGTCAAAGACAAGACCAAGATCGAGCGTTGCTGCTGAGGCAAACGAAGTCCCCAATGCAAGCAAAGCCAATAAAGAAAGCTGTTTTTTCATCGCAATAGCTTGTAATAAACTAAAATGTACATCTAAGTATATCCCAAAAAGATAAAAAATGCAAAAAATTTACGACTTTTTTTTGAAAAATGATAAAAAGCTGATTTTCTCTCACAAAAAGAGGGGGATATAAGTTAACTCACGATCATAAAACAAAAAATCCCCTCAAAAGAAAGGGATTTTTAAAGAAAGGGATTTTTTAGCATAGAGAGAAGATGTTACCAGTACAGACTTCCAATCACATAAGCTCCAAGTCCAATCATCAAAAGTCCAACGATCAAATGGATCAGCTTTGTGTTTTTATTTTTGATCTTTGCAAGTTGCTCTACTGAAGCATAGCCGAACCCTACCAAGAAGGTAATTATCAACATTGGCAAGACAAAGATCAAATTATACAAGATCAAATAATTTGCACCAAGTGAAGTAAGCGATGAACTCTCTGATCTCAGCAATCCCAAGATAACAAAGTAAGGACCTGATGAACACGGCAAGAGGAATAAACTAACGATAACTCCAACGACAAAGGCTCCTCGTGGAGAAACAACCGCCTGAATAATCTTCATCATTCTTGGTCTCCAAGCCAAAGGAACCTCCATCACAAATCCTTTTCCATACCAGAAAAAATCCTTAAGATTTGCCAGACCAACAAGAAGTCAGAGGATTCCTACGACTCGCTTAAAGATCACGGTATAGTCGGTTCCTCATTCAGTAGTTCAGAGTAAACTATAGACTCAAAGTCCCATCAAAAGATAAGAGCCAAAAATCGCAAGACAGAATAAAACTCCTGCCCAAATCGTCCTTTTTCTGCTTTTTGATTTTGAGAGAATCGTTCCCAAAAGAAGAAGCATTACCGCAAATGCACAAGGATTGATACTATCAGAGAGCGCCGCTGGAAGCATCACTGCCAAGAATTTTAAAGGCTGTTCTGCAAGGCTCTTTTTTTCTTCTGGAGTTTGAATTGCTGTCGATGCTCAAGAAAGCGTATTTTCATCGTTCCCAGTGAGAGTTTCACTTGTGGATACGCTTGTTCCTGAATCGGCAATATTTGGATTTTCTGGATTTAAATTTTCTGATTGTTCTGCTTGTTCTGCCTGTTCTGAATTCGCTAATTGGTCTTCTATCTGCTTGAAATAGTCAATAATGGGAGTATCTCCCATCAAACTTGAATAGTTCCCCTCTGCAGATTTGATGATCAAAAAAGGAGTTCCTATCTGCTCTAGTGAGAGATTAACCTGAGGGAGCATGGATTCCAAGGTTTTAAGTCCCTCTTGATCATACCAAATTTCATGAGCAGAAATCTGAATTTTTTTATCTACTTTTGACTGTTCAAAATAATGTTCTACCTTTATACAGTGGCTACATCCCTGTCCATAAAAGTAAAAATATTCTGAATCCTGAAGATTGGTCGCATAAGTACTCACTCACAAGGACAACAGTCCAATCATTCCGAGGAAAGAAATAAACATTTTTTTGAACATTCTTTGCAAGAGAAAAGTAAATTCATCTATCAAGAATAGGAAAAATCGCTTAATTTTCAAGTATTTTTTGAAGCTTTTCTACTTCATCGGTCATCACAAAGCGAACCCCCATTTCTGTCAGTTTTTTAAAGGCTTGGGAATTATTTACGACATAGGCTACCGCTTCTACTGACTGTTTATTGAGATTCTCTACCAAAGTTGTGGAGAAGTTTTCCGCAGGCGTCATGAAATAAGAGAAATAGCTTCCAGAAAGCTGATCCAAATCCTTGAGAGAATAGGTATCCAAAGCTGAACCAATATCCCCTTTTTTTGCCAAAAAGCGCATCAAATCTTTATCATAGGAAGAGAAAACCACTTTCGCATCCATTTTGTTTTTCTGTACCAATTGGATCGCATTTTCTAGGTTCTCCTGCTTATTTTCTTTGCAAAGCGGATGATCTGCGACTTTGAAATCCACAAAGATAAAAGAAAACCAATTTTTGATCAGCGGCAGCATCTCTTCAAAGCTCTGAATTTTTTGTCCATCATTGAGTGGGCAGTCTTGAAGCTCCTCCCAAGTCATCTGACAAACCGTTCTCTTTTCCTGTTTACATTGCGTGAGATTTGCGACACTTGGACCGTGATAAACGATCAGCTTTCCATCTTTTGTTGTTGTAAGGTCCAGTTCTAGCCCCTCAGCTCCTGCATCACGAGCCGCTTTAAAGGCATTAAGCGAATTTTCGGTCGCATGTGTCGAGATTCCCCTATGTGCAATCAAAACCGTCTTATCTTGGGCAGAAGCAGACAAAAAGTCTGATTTTTTTCCTTGTTTTTGGAAGTTTAATGAAAGCTTAAGATAGTTCAAAATCTCCTCTGCTGGGAAATACTGCGCTCCATCAATAATCTGCATACGATTCAAATCAATATAGCCATAATGCCCCTCCGCATCAGCAATATTCACTTTTTTCTGATCATATCGGTGCTTTACATTCCAGTTTCTCTTGATCGTTCTAGAAAAAAGATCATTATACTGTTCAAAAACCTCAACCTTTCCCTTTCCAAACTCACGAATCAGCGAATAAAATAGATCCGTTTGCTGATACAGTCCTTTGTCTATCAGGTTTTTTGGAAGGTCTTTCCCAATCATAAAGCCCATAATTTTCGCAGCAGCGGTCGTTCCTCGCTTTGCAAATTCCTCATCCTCCAAAGGCGTCATTTTACGATGATCTCCAATCACGATCAGAATTCCATTTTTGAAAAAATCTGTCGCTTTCAACTCCGCATAAAACTTCGCAAAACTCTCATCCTCATAGCGATACATCGCTTCCATCGTTTTTCCATAAGGAGTATGATATGGGGTATGTGAAGAAATCGTTTGCAAGGTCAAAAAATAAGGAGAAGTCTGACTTTTGACCAGTTCAATCGCCTTAGCATACAAATCCCCATCAGGAGCCGCATCAAAAGTATAACGCTGCTTGTCTTTGAAAGCCTCAGCTCCGATGATATTTTGATAGCCCGCATAGTTCAAAAAGCTTTTCTGATCGAGGAAATCTAAGCTTGCGGTACTCAAAAAGCTCGTTGCATAGCCAAGATTATTGAAAAAATGCGCTAAAGGCTGAACATAACTGATATAATTTTGATATCTCGTTCCCGTGTAATCAAAGGCAATCGGTTCTACCCCCAGCAAAGTCGCAATATGCCCCATATCTGAGGACATTCCATTGGCGTGAAGCTCGGTAAACGCAACTCCATCATCACTGATCGCATCAATCAGCGGAAGTCTATTATTCAGTCCTCAAAACTTCTGAGAATCCACAGAAGAAGCCGATTCCAAAAAGACTAAAATCAGATTATTTTTATTTTTTCTTCCCTCTACTTGGTTGAAAAGCTGATCAAAAGTCAAAGGGTCTTTATACTTCTGTAATGCGAATTGAAGCAGAGATTTAGCAATCTTTTCGTTATTTTCTACCAAATTTTGATAGGCATCAAGATAACGAAAAGCAAGTTCTGGATCCTGTTCTATTGCGATCTTCAAAATCGGCTTAACAATCCCTTTCCCTTGTGGATTTTGCCAAGATTTATACTGATCAAGGGCAGTAAAAGCGAGTTCTGGATTTGCTTTTGTAGCTTCGGTAAGGATTTCAAAAACATAATCCTGACCATACTCATCGGTCGCTTTTTTGAGGGAAGAATGCTGAAAAGTCTGAAAAATCTTCTCAGGATGCTCGCGTGCAAGCTCTATCCAGAATTCTTTTCTTTTTTTGAGAAGCTGAAGTTCTTGCTCAGTAAGCGGTAATTCTTTCAAAACCACGGGAGTATTTACCTGAGATTCCTGGCTATTGAGCGAAAGTTCATAGGAAGTCCTCGCGACCTTGTCCAAAATGTTTTTTTCTGGCAACTCCACTCCGAGGAAATGGAATTGCGGAAACGGAATCCCATACCAGAGAAAAGAACCTACACAAAGAGCAAAAAATCGCTTTTCATTGATCTTTAGCTTGAGAAATCTCGCAATCAGCAAGGTCAAAAACAGGAAAGCTCAAAAACAGAGCACAAAAACCGTGAGATAGAACATCACAACATTTGTCCCTGCTGAGTAGAAGGTTTCTCCAGTTGCAAAGCTCAATCTCTGCTGAAAAAAATAGATTACCAGCAGATCTCCCACATAGAGTGCAAAAAGCGAAAGGATTCCCAGTCCAAAGAATCGTTTTAATGCAGGGTAGCGTTGCTTAGAGATCACCCAAACCAAGAGCAATCCCATTCCCAAAATCAAAAAATCTGACTGCACCAAGGTAAAAAAGTAATAGAAAGCCTGAAATCCATTCATCTGCAAAAAGGCGTAAGAATAGGTCGTTCCTACCAAAAGCAGTTTTATGAGCAGAAGTAATGCAAAAGCGATCACTACAAAAGGAGCGAGGATTCCAATCTGTTTTTTTATTTGTTTTGCCATATCAGCCTACACAAGCGATAAAATTTAAGCACAGCTTTCGCCTTGAATATAGAGAAGCTCTCCACCAGCCAATGCACAATCTGCCTTGATATAAATATCTGGCGTATTGCAAGTCCCCTTCTCAAGTGCTCTTCCTTTTTCATCGCGAAGCCCGGTAATTGTCAGCGTTCCAAGGGTGGTTGGCGTGAGATAGTTGAGCTGAGTTCAGATTTCTACGACTTCTTTTGGCGTAAACTTGAAATAGCGTTCTCCCTCAAAATCTTTGCTCTCCTGCTC
>JBHAST010000070.1:0-2858 GCA_041831495.1 bacterium
GAGCATCTCGGAGAAATTCACAAGCAGATTGAGAGAAAAGAAACGAGGCGATTTGAGCTTTTGTCATAGAAAAGAAAAAAAGCCTGAGCTTAAGGGCATTCAGGCTTTTACATTTCTA
Organism: bacterium; assembly: GCA_041831495.1. GTDB lineage: Bacteria > Patescibacteriota > Gracilibacteria > Absconditabacterales > Absconditicoccaceae > HOT-345. The sequence continues at coordinate 119 of JBHAST010000070.1, forward strand.
GATATGATGCTAAGTAAGGAGATTATGCTGCTTTTTCAAGATTTTCCAAAGCAGTCGTATTTTCGGTTTCAGTCTGAACCGTTGGAGCTTCATCATTTCCCTTTCCTGTTAAGAAATCAAAATGCTCAATAGGATTCTTCACAAAGTCAGTAGTGCTAGTTACGAGATTTTTTCAGATTTCTTTTGTTGCATCAAGGGCTTTTTCACCTTTTCCCTTGAGATCGGCTACAAAATTTGTAGCAGGAGTTCCAGCAAGAGGCAACTGCTCTCCAACCTGCTGTACCTCTTCTCCCAAGGTTTGAGCGCCTTCTTTAAGCTGATTGAGCGAGGCAGACCCTGCATCTTTTACCTGCTCTCCTAGGTCTTTTCCAAGATGTGTCGTAGAAGAAACAACTCCTTTTCCGATCTCTCCCGCTGCTTGAAGCGGATTTTCGGTAAATTTCTGAGCTCATTCCGTCATCGTGGTTTTGAGGTTTTTTCCAAAATTAACTCCCGAATTTACTGCGGTTTCAGCTCTGGATTTTACCTTTTCTCCAAGGTCAATGCCTTTATCAATGACTGCATTGGTTTTTTCCACGGCTTTACTCGCGAAATCTTGAGTCTTATCAAGCAAATTCTGTGTAGAGCTTACCAATTTTTCAAAAAAGCTCGGAGAAGCTGAACTTGTCCCTTTTTCAGGATCTGGTTGCCCTGTTGCTTTCGCGATAAATCCGACAAAACTTTTCACCCCTTTTTCAAAAAAGTTTTCCTTTTTCTCGGGAGTTGGATTAACTTCGCTGAGCTGAACCGTTTGTGCGGTAGTTTCTGTTGTCATTTTTGTTGGCTGGGAAATAAAAAGATTCCTATCTCAATAATAGTCAAAAACACCGAAAAGTCAAAAAATCTGATCTTTTCTTACAAAAAAACTGCCGCCAGCGAGGACGACAGCCTTTTGTTTTGCCTTTTGTATGGAATATTTAGGCTTTTTGTTTGGCTTATTTTGTAAAGCAAGCAACAAATGCATCTTTATCGAGACCGATTTCTTCAGCAATTTTCACAACATTAGATCCATTGAAATTACTCTGAGCAAATGCTTTATCTAAGTAAGCATAGAATTGCTCACTTCCTCCAAGTTCTCCTGCACATTCAAGTCCTTTAGCTCCAAGTGGTGCATTTGGATGAAGTCCAGCGATAGGCATATTCTTGAATACGAGAGCTACACTAGCATCTGCTGCCACAACATTCTCCAATGTTTTATCATTGTAATGTCTTTGACAGAAAGGACAAAGCAAATCTGAGTATTCTACGATAACAATCTCTGCATTTTGGTCTCCTTTGTAGTGAACACCTTCAAGGAGCGTAGCAATCTGTTCATTGGTAAGCTTTCCAGCATTTCCCATATCATCAGTTGTAAGCTCTTTACCAGCTTTAAGATCAGAAATAACCGCTTCAAAAGCAGATTGTGGATATGCCCCACTCACAGCTTTGAAGTTTCCATTTTTTACATTGATTACTGCATTTCCAGGAGTTCCTCTAAGACCGAAAAGAGATGCTGCTTCTGATGCATTAGCTTCCCATTTTGGATCATTGAAAGCTGCCTGAGTATCAACACTTGCCTCATCGCCAGTCATATCTTGATCAAGATTTCCTTGTTCTGCTTTCATTTGTTCAAGAGCCTGTTGAACTCTTTCATCGAGCTGTTTCTTTACTTCAGGAGTCATTGATGCGTCAAAAATTGCATCAAAGTTAGCTTGAGAACCATACTGAGTCACTATTCCTGCTTTGTAAAGAGTATCTACTTTTTTATAAATACAGGTTCCAAGGATAGCGCCTCAAACAAGAGTAATTGCACTTAGTACAAGTGCTGTTCCAGCCATTACATTATGGCAATTTCCATTTTTACATTCGTTCATTTGTAACTAATCATAAGGATAAAAACCTTTCACTATAATCCTCCTACTGAGCAGGATTCAGCGTTTGAATTTTGGTTTGGAGACTCGTAATCTCCCCTCTGAAATATTCCTGATACTCTGGAGTTTGATAGATCGCTTCCAAAGTCTTGAGATTTTCAGCACCACCAGCTCCCATTACCATCCAATCATGAAGCGTAATCAGCTTACAAATCATGATTAATCCCATCGCAAGATTTGTTAGCAAAAGCGCAACAATCAGCAAGTGAATTGCCTTTTTGTGCCCCTTGTGCTCAGACCTACAGCATTCCTTCTGAGAGAATGACGCATTGAGTTCAGGCATTGGCTCTAGAACTGGAGCCTTTACTACCACTCTCGGCTTTTTTTCAGCTGGAGTTTTTTTGGCTTTTGGGGTAGGTTTAGTTGTTTTCTTAGTGCTTTCCATACGAAAATCATTCAAGAATAAAACACATAATTATCAATAGCAATTCTTGAACTGAATACAAGGTCTTCTCTCAAAAAAGGTTTGACAAAAAGGAAAATTCTGATTTTCTATCTGTTTATTTCTTTCTTGCAAGGATGGTTTCTCCATCAATTACCACATCTCCTGTCTGAGCGAGGATTTCAAAATTATTATCAAGCACGATACTGACCTGGCTTCCGAGCTTAATAAGTCAGATTTTTTCTCCTTGCTGAACTTCTTGTCCAACCTGCATAAAATCCACAATCCTCCTCGCTACAAACCCTGCGATCTGAATGATACGGAATTGGTAGTTTTCTGGGGTTTGGAAAAGCATACTATTATATTCGTTTTGAAAGGTAGACTTCATCGTATCATTACTTTTCATCGC
>JBHAST010000071.1:0-3465 GCA_041831495.1 bacterium
CCTACGCGTTTGATTCAGTATGTGATTATTCACGAGGCTTGCCATTTGGTAGAGAAGAATCATAGTCCGCGTTTCTGGGCGAGAGTAGAGGAGTTTTGTCCTGCTTTTAAAACTTTAAGAAAAGAGCTGAAAAATCAGATTTTTTTCTCGTGTTAAGTTTGAAAAAGGTACTTTTTAGGCTATACTTGATTTTTCTTCGCAGAAAAATATACTTCTCCTGTTTATTTTGGGGTTGTGGATGCCAAAACTTTATAACTATAAAAAAACAATTCTTGACTGCTGTATGCATCAACATTTAAATACAGATCAGATTTTCCTTTTTTTAAAAAAACATTTCCAAAAAATTTCCCTTTCAACGGTTTATAGAAATATTCAAGAACTCGTGAAATCATGAGAACTCAGAGAAGCACTCGTGCTAAATGATAAGACATATTACGAAACGAATATTGGTCTCCATGCGCATATTATTGATGAAAACAAAGGTATCATAAAAGATATTGCGTTGCCAAGCTTAGAGGTTTGATTGCTTCCAGATGATTTTGCTCCTCAAAAAATAAATCTGATGATTTACGGAGATTTTAGAAGTTAACTAGGCTTTTTCCCCTCATAAATTGCTCTCATTTCCTTGGGAGAAAGAGGCTTTCCATCCTCATCTTTCCAGTCTTTTATAGCTTTATTTTCAGTATCTACGGTTGAAATTCCTCCTTTTTTTGTAAACAAAGATTTTGCTAGTTGGAGATATCATTTTTTTCAATTATGTCTTACTTTACAACTCAATACAGGAAGGTTGTTCTCTGAGTTTGTGATAATCCTTTTAAAAATTCCTTTAAAGGTTCTATTTTCTGAAGTATCAGCTCAAGAAGGGATAATAAATAAAAATCCACCCTCTTCATTCACTTTTTTTATGTCTTCTTGAAGTTGAGTAAGACCTATTCTTCCGAGATTATTAGCAGCTCTGAAAGTGTAATCTGGAAATTCTGTTTGATTCATTTTCAGATTCCAACTTCCAGTATAGAAAATACTTTTTTTTAGAATTTCATCTCCTAATGAAGCAAAAACTGGAAGATAGTCCGAAAAAACTCCACTAGGATGATTGGAAATAATTATTCCTTTTCCCTGTTTTTTTAGTTCATCAATTTTATCCTTTGATTGAGAGCTTAAAGTAAGTTTTGTACCAGTTTTTTTAAAATATTTTTTTGCTGTTTCTTCTAAGCTTGGCTTATTCCCAAAAAGATTATGAAAAAGTTTTCAAGCTATAGAGATAATATTTGACCTTAGTTTTTCTTTAAATGGAGTTTTGTTGAGAATTTTTTTCTCCAAGATATTTTGTTTATCCATCATATTGTGATAATAAAGTAAAGTTGATCTAATTAAGTCTCAAAAATATGCCACATAATCTCAGCTAATTCCTTTCTTTGCTCAGCAAAATGCTCATCTAAGAGCCAATCATAGAAATAGGCATTACAAAAATAGGCCATATAGGAAAGTCCTTTTCTTTCAAGCGGAACATAGGTTTCAATAGCTCCTTCTTTGAGGATAAAAATCTGCTCATTATAGAGCTTTTCGATTCCTCTCAAAATGGCTTTATGCTTTTTGGGTGCAAAGGTCAGAATCGTTTTTACCAATCTATTGTAATAGTCGCTATATCTCTTTCCAGGTTTTTCTTTTTTCATTTGTTTGTTGGCGAGGAAGTAATATTTATTAAGTTCTGATCTAGAGAAAAAGCCATAATCCACCGTATTATCCCAGTCTCCGATAAAGTAATTTTTGATATTGAATTTCCTCAAAAATTTTCTCCAGGTAGAAAAAGAACCTTTCCCATTGATATTGATGATTTCATAATCACGAATTCTATTTTTCCATTCAGGGAGCGTCTTGAGATAGTTGAGGTAAAAGCTGAAAAAATAAGCATCAGTATCGCCCTCTACCAGAATAATTTTATCTACAAAAAAGATTTTTGAAAGATTCTCAAATCTCAGCATATGCATAAGCGTCGCATCATCATAATCCACCGTAATTCTCGGTGCAGAAACCAAAGAATTCTGATTTTGATCTTTATACACTCTATAGACTGAAGTCAGATTTTTCTCATTGATAAAGAGTCCTGAATTGGTTGAAAAGATAAATTGCGTTCCCAAATGCTCGCTAATCTGCTCACAAACCTCAGAAAGCTCTTTTTGATACTGTGGATGAATATGCAATTCTGGCTCATTGATAATCATAAAGCCCTCAGCAAGATCGTTTCCGTAAAGTCAGAAAATAATAGTCAAGAGCGATTTTTCTCCATCACTCAGATCATCAAAATAGGAAACTCTTTCCTGATCATCAGTCATATAGAGACTAATCATTCCGTTGATATATTCTACTTTTAGCTGTTTATTGAAATATTTCTGGATCATATAGCTCAAACTAGAAAAGAAATCTGATTTTTTCAGCTGTTCATCAATAGTTTCTCCAGAGAGAGGAGTGGCTTGAGAAGCGAGAATCTGTTCCTGAGAAAACTGTTCCAAACTACTCCAAATCTTATACACGCAGCCGGTGTAGCCAATCAAACTATTTCTGCTATACTCAAAGTCATTGATAATCTGGTTGGGATCAATGAAACTATCAAATTTAGAATCCGTTCTATCACTATTGAGAATTGCGAAGCTCTTTTTGAGTAAATACCGCTTTCTTTCCTCAGCTTTTCTTTCAAAGCGATTAAACAGCGTGATAATAATCTGGAAGAGCTTTTGATAACGAATAGCATTCAGAATAAAAAGTTCATATTCATTGAGTTTAGATTCATCAATCTTGAATTCTTGTGCTTTTTCATCAAAACTTGCCGTGAGTTTTAGAGTATGCGGAAGTTCAATCAGATTTTGAAGTTTATACTGAGGAAAACTTAGATTTAGTTTACTGTATTTGCTGATAATCGCATTGATTTTTGAGCTGTATTTGCAGACAAATCCAATATTTTCATAATCAACTTCGGAAAGCTCAAGTGAAATCTCAATTTTTGAGGGTTTATTTGGAGATTGATTGTTGGTTTGAAGTTTTTTAGTCAGATTTTTTCTTTCTTGAATTGTTTTTCTGGTGAAAAGGTTTCTCTTTGCTATATCTTCAGCATAGGAAAAATCCTTGATAATCGTAACAAAGAATTCCTCCAAAATTTTGATGAAATTACTCTTTCATGAGGCATTATTCCCGATAAAAATTTTCACCCCTTGATACCCATTATCTCCATAAAAAGAAATCGGCTTCATTAGCTCAAATTCCCTATCATTTAGATAAGGGAAACTCAGCATATTGGAAATTTTGATTTCTTTGATCTGCATCATTCAAAAGAAAAATAAAACTGATTTTGGAGGAGAGGAGTGATTTTCCTACTAAGTATAATCAGTTTTTTGATTTTTTCAAGTTTTCTGGGGCTTTCTTTCAGAAGAAATGGATGAAATTATCTTATGGGTAAAATAATTATTGCAA
>JBHAST010000072.1:0-6329 GCA_041831495.1 bacterium
ATAATAGTGATCCCAAAAAAAAGCTTCACACCAACTTGGCAAATCAGAGTCTGTTTTATATCAAGAAAAAAATAATCAAAACTAACAAGATAAGCACGATCCAAAACCAGAGAGTAGAAGTCATTTTTTCTTATATACAAAATAAATAACGACTGGATAATACGGAAAGACAACAAAAAGTCAAGAGTAGCAGGAAGATTTTTATTTGCAAATCGGCATGGCTTTCTTAAGCTCTAACAGACCAAAAAAATCTGACCTTTTATCTTTTTTTGTGAGAACCAATGCAGTATCCAAGACATATCGCCCTTATCCCTGATGGAAACCGCACCCGAGCCAAAGAGCAAGGGAAAGCTGGTATTGAAGGGCATTTTGAGGGCTTTGAGAGGGCTACGGAAATCGCGAGCTACCTTTTTTCATTGACTCCCGTTGAGGTGTTTACGCTCCGAGGCTTGAGCACCGAAAACCTTAAAGAGAGGAGCGAAATGGAGCTTGCCTATCTTTTTGAGCTCTACAAGAAAGTTACCGAAGCCTTGTATGACATCATGAGGACACATCAGGTGAATTTCCGTGTTGCAGGAGATAAAAGCCAGCTTCCTTCAGATTTAGTTGCTTTTTTGGAGGCAAAAGAGCAAGAATTCAGATTTCCAACCCCAAAAACGCTCGTCCTCGCGATCAATTATGGAGGGCAAGATGAAATCCTCAGAGCCATTAAAAAATTACAGGCAAAGGGAGAAAAAATCAGCAAAGAAACCCTAGAAAATGCGATGGATTTTGCTGGCTTGCCGACCGTAGATCTCGTGATCAGAACCAAGCAAAAGCTCGCAAAAAGGCTTTCAGGATTTATGCTCTGGTGGATTGGCTATGCACAGCTGTATTTCACGGATCTTTACTATCCTGATTTTACAGTTGCTGAACTAGAAAAAGCAATTGAGCGATGGAGAGGAACGCTAGAAAGTCAGAATTTTGGAAAGTAAGAAAAATCTCACCAACTAGGATAAAAGGAGTTGGAGAGATTTCTAGAGGATATCTGTTTTTTTGACTTGAGATATTAGTCTTTACTAAAATTTAGATCTTCTCTTCATATGAATGATATACCCAGAAAATATGACAAGCATTATATTATTAAGTAGTTGCAAGTGATCACTCAAATCTTTCACATCTTTTTCAAAGACTCTTCGGACTAATGCTTGAAGCTTTTCCGCATCAGGAATATACTCTCCTTTTGCATTAAATGATCCGAACTGATCTGGATCTTTCGCTACTGAAGCAACAAGATTGGTAAGTTGATCAACGACAAACCCCTCTCCATAGTGTTCTTTAAGATGTTGTAGCTCTTTATTGTCTGCAAATTCTTGTGCTAAAATCTCTTGAACCTGCTTTCTTAGCTCAAGATCACGCTGTGCCTCGCTAAAATCAATCGTCTTAGCTGGAGAAGTCTTAGTCGGACTTTCTAGGGCTTCAGTGAGATTTTTTTGAGTGTCTTGGTTGATTTGTTGCTGTGCTGATGCTGCCAGAGGAAACAGAGAAAGCCCTGCTGCCAAGCCCAAAGTTGCTAATTTTTTATTCATCTATTTTCTCGTAAAAAATAAAATCAATATTATTATATCCCCTCTCCCGAAAATGTCAAGTTTTTGAAGACTTTTTTGATCTTCATTTCAAAATCTGCCTGAAAAAAGCAAAAATCAGCCAAAACATCATATTTTCTTAGAATTTTTCTCTTTCTAATAAGTCAATCTTATTTTTGACAAGGCAATAAAATAGCAGATAATCAACATTTTAATAAAAAATCATTCAATTTTCATTTGAAAATCACTCCCATTTTCTTACACTCGTAATGCTCTTAAAAAAGATAAAAATCTGACTTCTTAATTCCTAACTCCTACTTTCGTAATGCAACTCAAAGACTACATCGCCTCAAATCTCAATGAAGAACAAACCGCATCTGCCTTACATACCACGACTTCCTCACTCATTATCGCAGGAGCAGGAAGTTGAAAAACAAGAGTTTTGACCTATAAAATTGCTTATCTCATTCGAGGACTCAAAGTGCCCGTGCAGAGGATTCTTGCCGTGACCTTTACCAACAAGGCCGCCAACGAGATGAAAGAGAGGCTCGTCAAGCTCGGAGAAGAAATCAATCAGCAAAACTTTGATAGCGAAATCACCCCTAGCCCCTCTTCGAAAAAGAGGGGAAATGCTGAAGAAACCTCCTCTCTTTTATCAAGAAACAGAGAAGACTCAAGCATTTCCTCCCTTGATAAAGGGAGGCTAGGAGGGATTTGACAACAGGAAAAATCTGACGCTGAGATTCAGGATTTCTTTTTTGAAATGGAACATTCCTCCCCTGATAGGGGGAGGTTAGGAGGGGGTTGAAAAATCCATCTCGAGACCAGAAAACTTAAATGGATCGGGACTTTTCACTCTATTTTCCTCAAAATCCTCAAAGAAGACATCGAGCAGCTTGGCATGAAATATACCAAAAATTTTGGAATCCTCGATAGCGATGATAGTGCAAAGATTATCCGTGATTTGCTCAAGAGATACGCGATGCAAGACACTTTCAAACCGCAGGAGGTCAAAGGCTTCATCTCCAAACAAAAAAACGAGGGAAGAACTGCGGAAATCTTCCTTAAATATGCCAATGGAAACTATGATAATGCGATGGCAAAACTTTATCAAGAATACGAAAAGGAGCTTGAGAAATCCAATAGTCTTGATTTTGATGATTTGCTCCTTTTGCCCTACTTACTTTTCCAGAAAAATCCAGAATCCTTGAAAAAGTGGCAGAATAACTTTGATTTTATTCTCGTAGATGAGGCACAAGATACCAACCGAATCCAGTTTGAGTTGATGAAAATGATGAGTGGAAATCTTTCAAATCCTGATGCAAAAGGTGCGAATATTACTTTGATTGGAGATGATTTTCAGAGTATTTACGGTTGGCGTGGGGCTTTGATGGAAAATTTTCTCAATGTGAAGCAGTATTGGCCTGATATTCAGATGTTTAAGCTGCAAACCAATTACCGCTCCAAAGCTCATATCGTCGCAGCTGGAAACGAAGTCATCAAGCACAATACCAAGCAATATGAAAAAAAACATTGTCGCACATAGGGAAGGGAACGATAAAATCACGATTTTTACGCATAATACCGATACGGATGAGGCGGCAAATACCGTAGAGCTTATCAAGCAGATGAAAGAAAAAGAAAAACTCAAATCATGGGGTCAGGTTGCGATTCTCTATAGAACTAACTCTCAAAGTCAGAATTTTGAGTCGTTATTTATTCAGGAAGGGATTCCGTATAAGATTTTTGGTGCGTTCAAATTTTTTGAGAGAAAGGAAATTAAAGACATTCTCGCGTATCTCAAAGCACTCAATAATCCTTTTGATACCGTTTCTGTTAAAAGAATTCTCAATATCCCCAATAGAAAAATCTGAACCACCTCGCTCGATCGTCTGGAACATTATGCAGTAGAAATGGGCGTTTCACTCTATGAAGTACTCCGCCTTTTTGCAAGCCTTGAAAATCCCAAAGCGATTGAAGCAGAGACAGGCATCAAACTAATGGCACCTGCAGTCAATGGAATTCAGGATTTTATCGAACTTTTTGATGCCCTGCAAACCTCGCTCAAGACCCTTAATCCTGCCGACCTTACCGAAGTCATCCTCAAAAAAACTGACTATAAATCGCATTTGATCAAAGAGGAAGGAAACGACCAAGCTGCCGAGGAAAAATACGAGAATATCGGTCAGCTCATCAATATGGCAAACAAATACGAGTTTGGAGCAAGTAATGCGAGTGAAGAAATTGTGAGTTCAGGAGAGGATTTGCTGAGATGGTTTTTGGAAGAAGTGACCTTGATGGTAGATACGATTGAAAATAGTGATGAAAACTCTGATGCTGTGAAGCTGATGACGATTCATTCCAGTAAGTGATTGGAGTTTCCAGTAGTGTTTATCGTAGGTGCAGAAGATAATATTTTTCCCTTGTCTAATGCTATGCTTGAGCCAAAACTTTTGGAAGAAGAAAGAAGACTGATGTATGTCGCCATTACCAGAGCCAAAGATATTCTTTTCATCTCCCATGCAAATGCAAGAATGACCTGGGGACAGACCAAGATGAATCCCCCATCTCGTTTTTTGCAAGAAATCCCAGGAGAACTGCTTAAATTCTACGATCTGACCAATACCTCAGGTGGAGTGCAGAAATCTAGCATCACTGAGGGTGCAACCGTAAAGCACAAGCTCTTTGGGACTGGTTATGTGCTAGAAGTATGGAATAACCTTGGAATTGTCAAGTTTCATAATCCAAAATTCTGACTGAGAAAGGTGGAACTCAGGTTTTTGGAAGAATGTTAGAAAAATAAATGCTTGAGCATTCTTGTTACAAGTCGATTGTTAATGAGTTTCCTCAGCAGGAGCTGATTTTCGCCACTGCTGAAAGGGCTGTTCAGGATTATCAAGCTCCACGACCTCTCCAATCATCGGCGTAATCAGCGGAAAATCAAACGTTTTGGCAGCTTGTGTAATCTTTTCAAGTGGCTCATCTCGAGTATGGCGAGCAAGGCTATATTTCGCATGATGCACGGTCAAAACCTTTTTCGGAGCGAGGTCTTGAATCACCTGCACGAGATCCTCCGGTAAAAGATGAATCGTTGCCCATTGCTGATCGTATTGTCCGTTTTCTAGGATCGCAAGGTCAATATCTGGATGCTGCTGACCAAGGGTCTTGAAAAAAGGGTCATAGCCACTATCGCCTCCGATATAGATTTTTTTACCAGCGATTTCTAGGAGGAACGAAGCTCGTAATGTCTGATTTTTCTTGAAAGTGCGCCCTGAAAAATGACGCGTTGGGAGTGCGGTAATCTGCATCTGCTCTTCAGGATTTGCCTTTTCATGCCAATCAAGCTCGATAATACGCTCCTTTTCAATGCCTCGCCTTTCCAAATGTGCACCAACTCCGAGCGGAGTGATAAAGTGAGCTACGCGATTTTTGAGCTTCAAGATCGTTTGATAGTCGAGGTGGTCATAGTGATCATGCGTGATGATAAGATAATCCAAATCGGGAAGATCTTCAGGTTGATAGCTTGCACTTGCGCGAAATGCACGATTAGTTCAAGGCACAGGAGTCGCGGTAAGCAAAGCGGGATCAACCGCAAACTTCTTAGTTCCGATCTGAAAATAATATGCGGAATGTCCAAGCCAAACCAAGAGATTTTGTGCAGGATCGAGCTCGTGCAGATTGGTTTTGGGGGTTGGGATCGGCTCGCTGGGGCGGGTTACCGTTTTTTCTCTGAAGAGAAAGTTTGCCAATCCCTTTCGGAGTCTGCCTTTTTGGTTCGCCATCACTTCGGTGGGAGTCAGATTTTGAAATTGTCCATCACGATAGTTTGGCGAATTGAGGATTCTCTCGAGCCTTTTTCCGCTTGCTGGCGCTCAAAACAAGGGGTGCTGCAGGTAGGCTCGCATACCAATGACCACAACTAAGATAAAAATCAAAAATCAGAAGAGCATTTTTTTGAGCATTAGGAATAAAGAAAGAGTTAAATTCGTTCGTTCAGTATAGGGTAAAGTTTCTAGAAGTCAATTAAAAAGCGTTTTTACCCGTTGGGTGATGGAGAAGTGAGGGGTTCTCTCTTTTTTTCTTGCCTTTGGGGATAAAAAGCATATAGTCGAGCGAAGAAAATCGATTTAAAAAATCTGATTTTTTATTCTTTTTCTCTTTTTCACCATGAAGACGAGAACTCTTATGCAAGGTGTTGTCCTTGGAGATCGTGATCCAGAGCAGATGTCCTATCAAAGTGTGGTCAGTGAGGGAGATTTGCTTTCTTTCACAGCGACTTGGCCTGCTCATGAGGAAGTTTATGAAGAAAACTGGAGCTATTTTGTGCTTGGAAAGACTGAAAAGGGGCGAGAAACCTACCGAATGGGACTTGGACCTGTAGATGATGCAACTTGTGAAAAATATGTCACTGTTCCATGATTGATGGATTTTGGGCTGTTTCAGGAGTGTCCGAGAGGGTAAGATTGCTCTTGCGAGAGAATTATTCAGATCTAATAAAAAAGGAAAACGATCAAACTTGAAAAACTTGACTTACTTGAGAGTTGAGTTTTTTTGATAAGTGCTATGAGCTGTTTTTCTATGATTTTCATGAATTGTTTACATTTTTTCATCTAAAGATTGGATAATAATAAAGGACTTCGCCCTCTATTATATCTTTTTTGATGTATAAACCTAATTGCTGCAATTGTAATAAAAAAAACGAAAATCTATTGACATTCTATATATATATTCTGGCTTTGGTTCTCATCAAGGGGTTGATATTGC
>JBHAST010000073.1:0-4028 GCA_041831495.1 bacterium
CTAAAGCTCCAAATTCTGCATCCACCAAAAGCTCCAAAACTTTGTGCAAAGCGACTTCATGATGTTCCAGATGCTCCTCAATATCGTGCTTAATGCCTGTGCAGGTCTTGTGCTTGATTTTTCCACCTTCAATTCCGATTCTTTCCACGAGTCCTTTTGCAAGCACTTCTTGATTTTCCATATTAAAAAGCTGATATTTCAATGATGAACTACCGCTGTTGAGTACGAGAATTTTCATATTTTTTTGATAATAAAAAATAAAAGATCGCTCCTATATGTAGTCAAATGAGGAGCGATTACAAGTGGTTTTGGAAAGTCAGGCGTTTTCTCAGACTATCCCATATACATTTATACATTAAGCATTGAATTGGGACTGTTTGATATATTCAAATTGTTTTTGATATTCCTCTGGGGAAAACCTGATATTTCACTCTGATTTGACAAGTATCTTAAAAACAGAAGTCAAATCTAGATTTCCTTTTATGCTGATATACACTGGAGTTTTACACCTTGCTAATGATTGAGCAGCAGCTGGAGAGATAGCTGTAATTTCACGAAATGAAAGAGTTCATTTTGCTTCTTGGCAAATGCTCGCCATTTTCTCACTCAGTGTGCCAACATTAAGAAACATCGTATCACTATTGTTTTGCATAAGATTTCTAAGAATTCTTGGGTTGTCTTTAATAGCATCCCACGGAAGATAAATTTGCGGATTTGCATCTGCAAGAACTTTCGCTGCTTCAGGAGTGAGCTCTCTAAGCTTAGAAAGATGTAGAAAAAGTGGATTTTCTCCTCTTCTCTTATGATGAAGCAGTTTTTTTGCCATTTCCTCATCCAAAAAAGAGATAGCAAAATCTCATTTCCGAAGTTCATTTTCAAAATTTTTAAATGCCGCTTTCTTTTTATCTTTTGATTTCCAGATGACTTCTCTTCTTTTCTTTTGATGCTTTTTTTCGGCATTAGTATAGTTGAGCGTTGTTCTTTCTTTTTTTAGTTCCTAATAGAGTTCTGCTCTACTTTTTTCTGTTATTCAAGCGTCAATTGCACTTCTTTGCTGGATGAGATCAGCAGCGAGATGATTTCTATAGGAAAAGGGATTTTCATGGAATTTGAACTAAGAATTTAAAGATTATTCTCTTATAGATCAGAGTTGGTTGGATTTTCTTCTTCAGCCCCCTCCTCAAGTTGTGCTCTCGCCTCTTCAAGGTAGCGAACATAGTCTCAAGGTGCGCTGATTTGAATGTTTGGATTTTTGGCAATCGCTTTAAGAGCAAAATCTGAAATAAATCCTCAAATAGAAATAAAAATTAGCATCTTAGAAGAAGCAAGAAAATCTGCTGATTTCATTGGTATTTCAGTAATATTCTCAAGGAAAAGTTTTTGTCCAGAAGACTGAAGTTTTTGCTCAGAAGGCTGAAGTTCTTGTGCCATTTCCTCTGAAATTTTACCAACATCATTAAAAACAAGATTCTTCTTTGACTTCAATAGTTCTCTAAAGGTTCTAGGATGCTCCTGTAACGCTTTCCAAGGAAGGATAAGATTGATATTTCCCTCGACAAGCACTTTCGCAGCCTCTGGAGTAAGCTCCTCAAGATTTTCTAGATTCAATACTCCAGAAGTCTCCCCTCTCCACTTTGGAACAAAACGAGAAAGGAGTTTTTCTGCTTTTTTTTCATTTAAAGAACGAATTTCAGAGAGCATTCGTATGGATTTTTTCAATAGTTGTTTTTTAAAAGATTCAAGATCTGCAATTCTCCTCTGGCGATTCTTCTCAATTTTCTTTTTTCTTTTCTGATCATGCTTCTCTTCGGCAGCGATATATGCTGGAGTTCCTTGTGCCATTTGAAGCCACATAAAAAGCTCATCGCGAGTCATTTCTACTCACTGACCAATCAAACGCCTTCACTTTATAAGGTCAGCAGCGAGGCGATTTCTATAAGAAAAAGGATTTTCCATAGGAATTGAAATTATGATACTAAAAAGTAGTATATCTACTATAATTATTTTCTAACCAATGTCAATCGCATATTTAAAAAACCACCTAGATCATAACAATCGTTAATATCTAAGTGGAAAAAATGAAATCAGACTTTTTTTCTATTTACATCACTTGCATACTCATTCCTCACATTCTATTGGTTCCCATATTGATCGCGGTATAGACAGGACCGTTTTGATTGGCGGTCAGCTTGATCTCAACCTTTCCCTCTTTCACTAGGCTGATCGCCACAGGCTCAATCGTGATATTCGTGCTATTGGCTACGAGAATGATCGGCTGCTTGAGGATTCCATTGAAGCGATCTCCGTTGGCCTTACTGATTTCGAGGGTAAAGATTCTGCTTTCTCCTTTTTTGAGCTGAGAAGTGCTATCTCCTTTCAGACTAATCTCTCGCTCCTGAAAAAATTGTTTTCCGACCGCATCAAGTCTGCTACTTTCGAGGCTGATCAGATTGTTTTTCGTGTTTGGAGTGAGAGGAAGTGTTGGTGTTGATGGAGGTGTTGTTTCACTTGTTGTGTTTGGAACGGTCTGTGTTGTTGAAAGCCCCGTACTATTTGGCAGGCTACTGATGTGCAGGTAATTGTTCTGTGCGGTTTGGGCATTGAATTTTGTCGCAAAGTATTTGAAAGATCCGACTCCTTTGAAATGCCCTTTTCGATAGCTATCAAGTGGAATGATCTCTACTTTCTGAGTTCCTGCATGGATCATCATGCCGTTGCCTGCGAAGATTCCGACATGAGAGATGCCATTTACGCTTGTCGTATTTTTAAAGAATAAGAGATCTCAGATTTCAGCCTGATTGAGATTGTCATACCAATAGCCTCCGTTAGAGAACTGATGCGCCTGATCTGAGGAGCTTCTTTCGAGCTCAATACCTGCATTAGCGAAGACATTTTGCGTAAACTTGCTACAATCGGTTGGATTTCAAGGTAAGGTTCCTGTTCCACCGAGCTGATAAGGACTATCAAGGTAGAGCTTTGCAAGTTTCAAAAGTTGTTCACGATCAACGAGGCTGATATTGACTTCAGCAGCTCCATGTTCTGCGGTTTCTGTCGTAGCGAGTGCTTGGCTTGTCACTTGAGGGTGAGGAAGCTTGGCATTTGCGGATTCAAGAAGTGCGATGGGATCGAGCGTTGCACTAAACATTTCTGTCCTACAGAGCCCCTCATTGATGACCTTGATTCCTCCGAGCTTGAGATCTGGACAGTTGTAAAACGCATAAACGGGTCTGCCTTTATCACCTTTCGCGAGCTCAAAATGCACATGATAGCCTCCGAGTTCTCCCATCGTAAGTCCACTATTTCCCACCGTTCAGACTTTTTGACCTCTACTAACGGTTTCTCCCGTTTTTACACTAATACTGTCCATATGTCCGTAAATCGCGAAATACCTGATCCCTTGATAAACAAACTCTACTTTCACGACATTCCCATAACCTGCCTGCTGACCTGCAAAATAGACCTTTCCATCAGCGATGGCGTAGAGCGGAGTCCCTTTTGCCGTTGCGATATCGACTCCATAGTGGCTTCCAAGCTCGGTTTTCCAACCGCTCATATAACTTCCTCCGAAGAGAACCGTATAAATATCAGTATAGTCAGTATTATTTTCATAGTTTGCATAGTTCGCACCTTTGATAATCGGAAGCGTTTTTTTACAGCTACTCGAAAGCGTGCTTCGCTCCTGCGTTCTACAATCCAAGCTAGAAACCTCTTGCAAAGGGTAAACGAGCTCTTGGTTATTTGGTGTTCCGTTCCCATTTCCAAAGATCCAAGTAGAAAAGCTGAGTACGACCGCAAGGCAGAGTTCTCCGACATAGATCCAATTACGATGCAGGAAGTTTGAAGTATTGATCGCTTTATCGATTCTCCTTCCCTTGTGGTTTTTTCTCAGGATTCTGGTTCCAAATCTTTTGTGGATTTTGGCTTGAAGCTGATCAAGATGTTTCCATTGGTTTTGCATTTTTGTAAGCTGTGGTATAAAATACAAAACCAATTTTATCTACAAATGTAAAAAATGTCAACTTTTGGAA
>JBHAST010000074.1:0-13414 GCA_041831495.1 bacterium
GAAGTGATCCAGATGGGAAGGGATTTGTGTTTTCTGGATTGCCACGCTCGTTTCACTCGCTCGCAATGACAGGAAGGGAGAACTGGATTGCCACCCACCTTCCGGTAGGCAAGGCTCGCTTCGCTCGCAATGATAGAATACCTTTCGTTCCTTCTAATAAGAATGGACTTTCCTTTTTTTTCACCAATCGAAAAAAACTTTCTGATTTTTTGCTTTTTTAATTTTTTGGATTATAATTAGCTTGTTTAAGAAACTTTAATGCATCGTGAAACAGTATGGAAACCCTAGACTTTAAAGCACAATTACAGCAATCCATTCTGAGATCAGATATCGTCAAGATTTTTGATAATCTTTTAACGATCGCTGTAGAAGAGGGGGCTTCAGATATTCATATTGAACCGCTAGAAAATTACTCCAGAATTAGGCTCAGAATTGATGGAGTGCTCCAAGAATTGATCCAATATCCGCGTTCGCTTCATGAGTCTGTGATTTCTAAGTTTAAGATTGAATCCTGACAGATGAGGCCAGATGAAAAGAGGCTTCCTCAAGATGCCAGAGTTTCGAGTATTACGCAAACCAATAAAGAAATCGATCTCCGTGCGAACACCTTACCAACCGTTTGGTGAGAAAAGCTCGTAATGCGTATTGTGGATAAGTCAAAAGCGATTCCTCCGCTTAATCAGCTGGGAATTGTGGGGTCAAATAAAGTTTCTATTGAAAAACATCTTCAAGATCCGAATGGAATCCTCCTCAATACTTGACCGACAGGATCAGGAAAAACGACGACGCTTTATGCCGCTTTGAATGAAATTAACGATATTGAGAGGAATATTATTACCTACGAAGATCCAGTGGAAAATAAGATGGAAGGTCTTAACCAGTCTCAGGTAAGATCTGATATTTGATATACCTTTCTTTCTGGTCTAAGATCCGCCCTCAGACAAGATCCTGATGTGATCATGGTGGGGGAAATTCGTGATAGAGAAACGCTTGAAATGGCCATGGAATCTGCCATGACAGGACACCTGGTAT
Organism: bacterium; assembly: GCA_041831495.1. Taxonomy (GTDB): domain Bacteria; phylum Patescibacteriota; class Gracilibacteria; order Absconditabacterales; family Absconditicoccaceae; genus HOT-345. The sequence goes on from JBHAST010000074.1 coordinate 1,033, forward strand.
TCTCTACTATCCATACGAACTCTGCGGTAGAAACCTTGACCAGAGCCTTCAACCTTGGTGCGAAGCCTTTTATGGTTGCTGGTACTTTTAACCTTGTGATCGCGCAAAGACTTTGTAGAAAGGTCTGTTCGCATTGTTCTACGAAAATTAAGGTTGGAACCGATCCAAAATATTTGAATGCTTTGGAAACCTTTAAAGAGTTTGATAGAAATGCTCTGAGAGATGAGCTCGTAAGTAGAGGCATCACCTGACAGCAGTGGAATGACTTTATCAAAGAGGGAATTGTAACCGTTGGAACTGGAAAAGATCCAAAAACCTGAGGTATCTGTCCAGTTTGTGGAGGATCAGGATATAAAGGAAGAGTCGGAGTGTATGAACTCATGGATTATACCGACGATATCAAGACCCTTATCCTTGATGGAAAGTCAGCTTTTGATATTGGGCACTATGCCCTTGCAAAAGGAATGATTGACCTTGAAAGAGATGGAATCTTCAAAATTATTCATGGAAATCTGACTCTTGATGAATTGTACAGATTCGTAAGAATGAGAAACAAGAGATAATTAACAATTGAAAATTAATAATTCAGAGTTTACAGTTCATAATTATTAATTATTCATCATTCATCATCAATTATTCTTTACCTTACTATAAAAAATAAAAATGAAAAAAACCTGATTTGATCTTTTGGTTCAACAACTCAATAAACCAACCTTGGCACAGAAGGTAAATTTTTTCAGGCTTTTGGCGGTTTCTCAGAATGCAGGGCTAGGTATCAGAGAATCGCTCGTTTCTATCAATAAATCTGAAACCCATAAAGGATTTAGGGAGATGATTGATGAAATGATTATTGCACTGACAGAAGGAGCTTCTTTAGCTGAAGCCTTGGCAGAGTATGATTACTTTTTTGGCTCAGATGAGATTGAGCTGGTAAGATCAGCACAAATTACTGGTAATATGTCACAGGTACTTGCTCAGCTTGCTGATGAACTAGAAAATACTCAAGAAATCAATCAAAAAATCAAAAAAGCGATGACCTATCCGACAATGGTACTGGTTATGGCGATTGGTGCGGTGATCGTGATTCTTACAAAGGTGATGCCAGGAATCGTAGAAATGTTTGGAGATCCAGAGAATCTTCCATGAATTACTAAGTTTATGATGGGAGTTTCAGGGTTTTTACAAGAAAACTGGTCTATCCTTTTGGGAGGGCTTGTTATCTTAGTCGTGGGATACAAGGTTTCTTATGATAAAATTCTGCTTTTTAAGATTTTTATTGATACTCTCCTTATCAAAATTCCTGTTGTAGGGGCAGTTGTAAAGACTTTCTATATGTATAGATTTTCCAATCTTTTATCTCAGTTTTATGAGGCAGGAGTAAGTCCTGTAGTATCTCTTAAGTTGCTGGGAAATATCTTTGACAATTTCCATTACAAGAAAAAAATGGTCGATGTGAAATCAGATATGGAGTCTGGATTTACTTTGTATGAATCTTTGGTTTCTTCTACGCTTTTTGATCCAATCCTGGTTCAGATTATCAATGTCGGAGAAAATACGGGTTCGCTTACCAATGTCCTTGCCAAAATGTCTAGCTTTTATCGTAATAGTTTTAAAAACTCAATTGATGTTGCGATGGCGATGATTGAGCCGATTTTGATGATGTTTGTGGCGGCGATTGTAGGAACGATCGTGGGATCAATTTTCTTGCCAATGGCAAGTATGATGGAGCAGGTTCAGAATATGTAATTTATTGTTTTTTGATGATGGAGATGAGAAAGGTGTTTTTGTGAGTTTTGCTTGTGATGAGTTTGTTTATTCTCGATCTTAGTTATGCTAAAGGAGAGAATATCCTTTTCCTCCATTTTCACTATGCTAAAAATACTTTTTCTCCCTCAAGTTCAACTGAGTTAACTCTTCAAAAATCTGAATTTTCTCTTTGGGAACTTTTAGTACAGGCAGATGCTTTTCTGAGGAGGGATATTGCGTTGGAGCTTCAGTCCGCTCAGAGAGCAAACCTTCTTTCCAATTATATTCAAGAGGGAGAAACACTTTCCTCTTCCCTGTCCCATGAGCTTAATCGCATTCAGCTTGATTTAGATACAAAGGAAAATATCTTTAACCTTTGTTCTAATCAGCTTCGTACTGCAAATGATGCTTTCTCTCAGAGCATCTCTAGCAATAATGAGCTAGGCTATCATAACGCCTTACTTCAGGCAAAAAAAGCGAGAACTTGCCTTTGAGAAACTCAGGTTGATCTTTCAGCTTTTTCTACGCTTAAACAAAAGCTTATGCTTGCCAAAAATGCTCTTGATCCTAGAGTTGCTTATCTCAAAAAGAATCAAACACTGATTTTAGAGCATTATGATGTTTTGGATTCTCAGCTTCTTTCCGAGCTCTATAAAGTATCTACCGTTCTTGAAAATAATTTTGAATATCAACTATAATTTTTACATATCATAGGTGAGAATATAGGAAGCAAGTTGCTTGAAAATAGGTCCAGCAGTATATCCTCACCATTGATTTTTTCTTGGACGACGAACCCAAATGAGCACGACATATTTTGGTTCATCAATGCTAATCACTCCTGCAAAAGTTCCATTAGTTCGTCCTTCCCCTCTCTGATATTTCCCACGATAAGAGATTTGTGCGCTTCAACTCTTAGCTCCAAGTCTAACTCATGAAATATTGGCCGTTGTGGAGATTTCAGGATTCGTATTCAAAACCTCCCAAAGTCATTCTTTTAGCAGAGAAGAAGTCTGATTTTTGAAGATTTGTTTTTGATCTTGTTCAGCGGTGCTAAATGGAATTTCTTGTTGTTCCGTATTGGAATGATCAATAATCTGTGAAATAACGGTTGGTTTGATGTATTTCCCTCCATTTACCAAGGCAGCATAGGCGGCTGCAAGCTGGATTTGAGTTGTGGTTAGTCCTTGTCCAAAAGAGTTATTCAAGAATCTGGCTACCGATACGATATTCATATCATCAATAAATCCTTCTTTTTCTCCCGCGAGTTCAATCTCCGTAAGCGCCCCAAATCCGAGTTTCACAAGATAGTTATAAAAAGCATATTTCTGGATTTTTTGGACAATCCTTACCATTCCTATATTACAAGAATACACGAGTGCATGGAGAAAGTTATGAGTCCCCTCGCAAACTTTGGTAGCGTTTTTGATGGTATAGGAACCGACTTTTACGGATCCTTCGTCCATATAGTTGTCTTGCATAGTGATTTCATCGGTATCTACGCCAATTCCTACCGTAAATGCTTTGAAAATACTTCCTGGTTCAAAAGGGACACTAATATTTTTGTCTACAAAGACTTGGGGTCCAAAGACATTGGTATTGAGGAATTTCTGAAGTCAGGTATGTTGTCTTTCGGCGGTAGTTGCTAGTCTGTATTCATTTCCTGTATAAATATAGACAGGGATATCAATATAGGTCAGATCATCAACGATATGTGCATATTCCTCGCCAAGTGGCATCAGGGTATAGGCATCATTATAACTATTGGGATTGAAACTTGGCGCATTTACAGAGGCTTTCAGCTGCCCATTTTGAGCATCAAGGACTAAAATACTGATTGCATCAGCTCTTAAGCCATTTAATTGCTGGCGAGCGATTTCCTCAGCTTCTCTCTGGAGTCCAAGGTCAATGGTAAGGTAAATATCATTTCCATCGACAGGTTGCACGATCTCAAACTCGTTTGTTCCTACATTTCCTGCCATTCCTGAGCTTCTTCCTCTGATTTCTCCTTTTTTTCCTTTTAAAATATCATCAAAATACTGCTCGATTCCGTAGTAAGCCACGCCTTTATTGTTTACATACCCAAGAATATTGGACATCAGCTCTCCAAAAGGGTAATATCTCGTGGTATAGGATTCCAAAATCAGACCATAGAGAACGGGGATTCCGATATAACGCTTGTTATTTGGGTCTCTCTTTGACTTTTCAGCTTGATGCTCGATTTTGAGTTCTCTGACCTCTTGAGCCAGTTTTGGATTCAGTCCAGAGACAAGCTTGATATATCTCCATTCCTGAACCTCAAAAAGTTTATTAAAGTTGGGACCTATTGGATATCTCCATTTTTGCAAAAGTGCCTTCAGCTCAGCGATCGCACTATTTTTATCTACAGCTCTTGCAGGAACGATATAGAGATAGTTCCCTTTTTCTATGCTGACATAAGGAAGGTTGCGAGATTTGAGCTCTTCTAAAAATCTTGGCTCCGTGAAATATCCGAGATAGTTTGAGGTCTTCACTCAGACTTGAATTTTTTCGTTCAATCTCGTGGTAATCAACTCCATTGCCTTTTGCTGGGTGAACTGTTGCACGACTTTCTCAAACTGTTCATTATAGCCAGTAAGATCAAAGCTTGCATAGGCTGGCGATTTTTCTCCACTTCAAAAATAGAATAAATCTGGTTTTTTCGGGAGAAGGTCTACATTGGCAAAGAGTTCTACATTTTTTACGCATTCTGTCTTGGTTGGCGTATTCATACCATTGAGTTCACAAAGATGCTTGTAGATAATTGGTGCAATGAGCTCAATAAAACGAGGTTTCATTGGACCGACAGGAAGTCCTTTACTAGCGTTTTCTACCGGGAATTCGGTCAAATCATAGGGATCAAGTGCTAGGTCATAGAGCGTGATATTTTCAGTCAGTTTTACGGGTTTTCCTCCCTTGTCTCGCACATAAATATTTCCTCTCTCAGGAGAAAGGAGGGATTCTTTGTAGTGGAGTTTACTCAGCTGGGTATTGTATTCATCGTGCTTGATGATCTGAAGCCAAAAGAGTCTTATAATCAGGATTAAAAATAATCAACAAAAAAAACAGATCAGCAGCAGCTCTTTACTCTGAAGAACACGTTCTATCTGAGGGAACGCTCTCAAAAAGAAGGATCAGAAGCTTTTCTTATTAGATTTTTTTTTCATTCATGGAAAGAGCGGCATGGATCAGATTTCTTTCTTTATTTAAGGTAAAATCCTTTGGTATCGTAGGTGTTTTGCAAAGTATACTGGTAACCACTGGTGCTTCCTCAGAGCTTATTTGCCCAGAGATGATCAGTGAGTTTTGCAGTGAGTGAAATTTTGATAAAAGGATTGATCTGCTGATTTTCCTCTGCCCAAGCATAGTCAGGATTTTTGGTCGGTGAGATTGCAATATTCCAGTCCACGATATCTAATTTTTCATCAAAAAGATCTATCCAACCATCATCTTTATTTGCTGGCATTTTGTAGCCTGAATAGTTAGGAATTTCCGTTCCTCAGCAGAGAAAAAACTGACCATAATCGCATGCCCAGGTATCGATATTTCCATCATAGACTTCGCTATCATTGGCAGCATCAAATTTGTGAGCTTTTCCAGCATCAAATCCTCTGAGTTTGAGCACCTGAATTGTATATCCAGTGGAAGCATTTCCTTTGACATCTTTGTAGCTTTTGAGCGTTCTTCTCAGGAAGAGTCTTCTTTGACCATCATGAGAAATCAGGTAGAGCTCTTGTGCGTTCTGAGCTTTCCCTATGGCATCTGGTCCGCTTCCTAAATCTCTATCATCTGAATCTCCGTATTCAAAGGGTTTTGGGAGGTTTATCCCTGGAGCATAGGTATTTGCTGATATTCCATCTATTGAAAGATTGTCAGTATCATTTCCTACATCCCAAAAAAGATATTGATATTGTCCATAAGAAAGCCTTCCTGCATTCAGCCCTGGAAATCCTCATTCTCCACCAATACTTCCTAGTGAGGTACAGTTCTCGGAACGAATAAGCAAATTGTAGTCTTTTGCATCTGAAGAACAGTAGAGAATATGGTGAAGCTTTTCTTCTCCCGGAGTTTGAAGTTTTGCGTTTTCATTTCCATAGGCGGTAAAGGCATTGCAGTGTCCGCTGGTATTTAGTGCCCATTCAAAGGCTGCTCCTTTTTTGGTTTCATCACAGCCAACCATTTTTCTATTGAAGTATTCTTCGTAATCAATGGTGTAATCCTGAAAAAGTCTGGCAAATCTGTCCATTACATCGTTTGTTTCTTGGATCAAAGCTTGCCTTGCATCATTAAAATTTTTGACTCTTGGGAGCGTGGTCATGATTCCATAAATTGTCGTGAGTAGAGACCCAGAAATGATGATAACGAGTGCAAGTTCCAAGAGGGTAAATCCCTTTTTTTTTGTCAGCATAATGAGATATTAAAAACTAAGAAGGAAAGATTAAACTTTGTTTTTTACACAGAACAAAATCAAGCTTGATAAGCTATTCAAAGTAGTAAGAGTGTAGGAATGTTTGCGAACTTTTCAAGGGAAAGTTCAGAATTTTGGAGCAAAGAAATATCTCTCACTATGAGGGACTAGATTATTTTCAAAGCACGGTTGTCAGTGTGATTCAGAGATTTTCACATTGCTTAAGCGGGAGCTTCTTTTGCTTGAGTTTACAATCCTCGTTCTTTGGACAGATGTTTTCTTGATGAAAACAAGCATTCAATCTTCGTGTCCCATCTTTTTGTAGTTCGTATTGTGGAGCAATATAATGATTTTCTTTATCCATATCTTTAGAAAGTGTATAGTAGAGTTTGTTATTGTGAAAAGTAAGAGATAATTCCCTTGGATTTTCATAATTATAAAACTGTTCTGGATATTGGAGAGAGACAGAAAAAAAGTCTTGCCAATGGGTATCTCCTTTTTTCAGTATCCATCCATTTTCTGAAAACAAATAATCTCCAATACCTAGTAAACCACTGGCACGAATAGAATATGCATCTAACGGAGAAAAATGTCAGAGAGTTTCTGCGTCTGTTTTGAAAGTTCCCGTCTTTTCCTTTTTTAAAGTTTGCCACACCTCATCAAAAGAAATAGAAGATTTTATAAACGCTCTTCCTAGCACCGTTCTCAACATATTTTCTCCAATCCATCTTATCTCTTTCGTAGAGCCTGACAATTCACAATTTCTAAAAAAATCTTGTAATTGTTGATAAAACTGATCTTTATTCGGAGCCTTTTTATACAGTCAAGTCGTAATATCTATAATTTTATGAAAGGTATCATGTAGTTTATCCCATTCTTCAGAAGTTCAAGAGTAATAGCTTGTATCTACCTTCTGATAAGGAGAAGGAACGAATTTCATTAAATTGCAATAGGGATCCCGAAAGGGGTCAAAATCGTTTCCTTTCTTTAGATGCTCTCCTTTCAAACAATCAAGCTGAAGAGATAAGTGGAGATCATTGGTTCCTCCATAAAAATCACCTATTGGAATAGGAAAAAAACTCTGATAATCTTCATCCTTTGCAAAGAGTGAAAAACTCAGCAATCAGAGGATAAGCATAATACTTACGAATATTTTTTTCATGGTTTTAGATATGGAGTAAGACTACTTTATCAGTGTTTATTGTTGTTTTTTATAGGAGGCTATTCATCTTATTTCTGGTCGCAACACCGAATCGTCCATAGCCAGCTTTATTTTTTTCTTTTCCAGTAATAACTCCCTCTTTAAGCTGGAATTTATACACTGCTTCAATGGTTGCAGTAGAGTAGATTCCGTTGATCTCTCCTTGATAATAACCCCAGTTTTTGAGCACGGTTTGCAAGGTTTTGATCTGCTCGTGGTATTGTCCTTTATTGAAAGCCTGAGTAAAAGTGGTTTTTACTTCAGGAGTTTGAGCTTGAGGAGCTGTTTCTGTGGTTTGAGCTGTTTCTTGAGTTCCGACTCAAGTTGTTTTTTCAGAATCAAGCATAAGTCTAAAATTTGTGATGAGTTTCTTGTGCAAAAGCTCAGCTGCATCGCTGAAATTGCTGATCGTTGGCGCCTCAATCATTTTAACATTCAGTTTTCCATTTTTAGTTGCATCAGTGAGGACTTTTAGCCCTTTCTGGATTTTTTCACTTTTATCTTCTACATTTTTTGCGTAATTTCCAAGATTGAATGTGGTTGTTAGCAAGAGATTACAATTTATGGCTCCAGAGCTGGTCAAAAACTGTTTTTCTACACCAGCTTTTTTTTCTAGGAGTTCAGCGTAGTCTGGATAAGAAAAGAAGGCTGAAAACAGAGCATATTGAGCCTGATTGATATCGGTTCTGAATTTTTTGAGAAAGTTATTTTTGTGGATGATGTATTTTGCCTGAATATCATCACTTGGCTGATTTTTCGTGATTGCTTGGGTTACTATCGCTTCTAACTCTGCTTCAAAGTTGTTCTCCATCGCAATTCTGCTTTTTTCAATGGTTTTGAGCATCTCTGAGCGAGCAGCGATCGCGTTTGAAAAGTCGGTTAAAGCCTGAACTGCTCTGCTTGCTGCGGTTTGGATGGTTGTGATATAGTCCATATTTTGTGCAAGCTGAGTAAGGAGCGCTTTATTGTTTTCTACATATTCTAGAAACTCTTTCTTTACCTTAGAAGTCTTGAGATAGTAGTCGTTTTCAAGGTTCGTGATTTTGATAGCGTTTTGGTTGTAGAAGGTATCCAAGGTGTTCCCAAAAACGATAGGGTCGCTTTCTGTAAGTCCAAAGGTCAATCTCTTGATATCTCCATCAAGTTTGATCCATTCATTGAGAATGGTTTCTTGGAGTCCTGAAGTGATTTTTGTATAGTCTAAATTCTGATTTTCAGGTGCGATCGCTCCTAGACATCCTGCTGCTTTGAAGAGGGTCGTGTCTGCAAATTTATTCGTTTCATCAGCGATGGTTTTTAGTTTTTTCTTGCTATTTTCAATGTTTTTGAGGAGGGTGGTTTTATGATTCTCAAGCTTGGTAGAAAAGTCTTTGAGTTGTGCAGTGGTTGGTTTTGCTGCGAAAGAGGTTGCACTAACCGCGAAAACACTCGCTCCTAAAAGGAAAATTCAGATTTTTTTCATTTTCTTTTCATACAAAATAAAGGGCATATACTGTATGAGTATGGTTTTTATCTCAAATTTCAAGTTGAAATCTCTCTTTTTCTAAAAAAAGGAGAGAAAAAATCATCTCCTTTTGAACTATGTTTTAGAATAAGTTTAAAGTGATCTTTTAAATAAGTGGCTCTACAAATTCTTCAATGGTTTTCATTACATCTTGCTGCTGCTCGGCGACGACTTGTTTGGCTTCAGAAAGAGATCTAGCATAATGTTTTCTAGATCGGAGATAAAGTTCTTCAATAAGCTGTTTATCCACTTTGACATCTGGAGTCCAACAGGCTTTCAAACTAAAAGGGTCTTTGACTTGTCCTTTGACGAGAAGTTTGCAGTAAAATTCTCTCATATTGAGATTGGCGAGGTCATACCCAGAGAGAAAAGGCTGAAAGTGTTGCTTGATATATTCAGCATCCTCTGAAGAAACTCTAAAGCTGATCAGCGTTCCTACATTTCCAAAGAGGGCATCGGAAATTGAAGAGGGGATTTGTTTGACAAACTGGTGGGCAACGATCAAGGAGAGTCCATACTTTCTAGCTTCTGAGAGGATTTCACTGAAGGTTTCGGTTGCGAAGTTTTGAAACTCATCTACATAGAGAAAAAAAGGTGTTCTCTCGCTTTTTTCTACTGATTGTCTTGCCATTGCGGTTTGGAAAAGCTTAGTCACAAACATCGCTCCAAGAAATCCCATAATGTCTTCTTGGAGTTTTCCTTTTGGAAGTTTGATGAGGAGGATTTTTTTCTCATCCATCACTTTTCTGAGGTCAAGTCTATTTTCAGAAGAGGCAAAAATGTTTTTGAGCATATCGATGGAGAGGAGCTGTCCTACTTTATTGAGGATTGGCATAATTGCTTCTGTATTAAACTGCTGAGACCAACCGGCAAACTCATTGGTCCAGAAGTTTCTGACGACATCATCCTGAATGCTTTCAATCATATCGTATCTAAAATCTTTGTCAGTCAATGCTCTAATGATGTCAAAGAGGGTTGATCCTTTTTTATCAAGCAATGCTAAAAAAATCATCCTCAAAACATGCTCAAGCTTTGCGTTCCAGTTTGCTCAGAAAAATTTTTTGAAAATATCGATAAACCCTTTTGCTAGTACCTGTTTTGATTCATCAGGTTTGATATCTAGTGGATTCATACAAAAAGGATAATCGCTATCCGTGGGATCAAAGATAATGACATCTTGTTGGCGGTGGGCAGGAATATGTGTCATCACCTCTTCTATAGCATCACCATGAGGATCGATAATTCCAAGCCCCTTTCCCTGCTGAATATCATTAATCATAAGATTGAGGAGAAACTTTGATTTTCCTGTCCCCGTTTTTCCGATAATATACATATGCCTGAGCCTATCTTCATCATAAATTCCTACCGGCACTCTGGTAGATCTATAGTCTGAAACTCCCACAATATTGGTATTTTCAGGGAAATTACGAGCGAAGACCTCGCCTCTCTCATCTACCGTGTAATCAAAAGACGGCACTCCAACCGGCAAGGCAAGCTTTTTTGCTTTTACAGTCAAGAGGGAGGTTTCATTTTTTGGATTGGGAGGGAAATGAAAAAAACTGGTAAGCTCTTTGCTGGTAAGGAGCATCGTTTTGAGTCCTGATTGTTGTTTTTTGAGCTTCTGGACTAAAGGGAAAGGATGCTGATGTTTTTTGAGGAGAAATTGATTGGCAGGGAAATTTTTGAAGACAGAAAAATTGGTAAAAAGGGATTGAATTCTGCCTTCAGCCGCTGCTTTGTTCTCAGCTTGAGCGATAATATAGGTCCTGACTGCGAAAAGATTTTCCTTAAATTTCGCTTTGAAAAAGGGTATTCCTTCCGCTCTCCAGTTTTTATTGCTGGTATGAGTAAAAAGGTATTTGTAAAACTGTAGTCAGATTTTTTTTCTTTTTCGCCAATGCTGAAGCTTCGTTTGAAGATAAAAGAGAAAATTTGCATTGTCCAAAGGTGTAAATTCCACGAAAAAGCTGACTTTATCATGGATCAAATCAAAGTTCTCAAATGTCCTCAATAACGCAGAAATGAAATCGCCCTCATTCTCGGTCTTGAAGGGGAAAAATCCTTCATTTTCTAGATGCATCTCTGCAAGAATGGTCTTTGATTTTTCGTAGTTCCAAAGCTGCTTATCATCTGCAATGATTTGGAAATCATTGAAGCGAGAGTAGAAAAGTGACTCAAAAGCTGGATAATTGACCTGTGCACTATCCAGAGAATAAAAAATTTCTCCTTTGATATAATGAAGCCCAAGGGTGAAAGTTTTCCCCGTCAAAGTTTGAGAAATAGTATCTAAAAAATCCTCAAAACTTTGCTTATTTTGATCAAAAGAGTGGTAAATTTTGATGAGATGAGTCATGGTTTTCTAGGTAAGATCGTATAAAACTTTTTTCATAAAACTCCAAATAAAATTGGGTTCCAGAAACTTCGCAAGTTTTCCATTCTACAATCGGATCATTGGTTTGTTTTGAGATGTAGTTATAAACTTCTTTTGAGGCATAGTGCATGGTTTCAAGGATAAGAAATAAATTATTTACGAATAAAATTCCTGACTGTAGCAAGAAGAACAATATACAGTTCAACTATAATCTTGAGAAAATATTGAAATCATTTCTTTTTTGCATTTATCACAGTTTCTTAAGTATAAACCTCTAAGAGGTCTTTTCTTGATCCTTATAGAATGTCTAATATTAGGATGTTTACGAGGAAGGGGAAGGTTGTGCTTCCTATAAAATTCTAATTCTTGTTTTGTTATTCTAAATACCCTTCCAGAATCTTCGCACGCAAAAATCTTTTTTAGGACATCATCTGAAACTGAATCAATATCATTTGGTATTTTATCTCATTTAAGTACTTCTACTCATTCTAGAATAATTGGATCAAAATGATTATCCTGTCGTTTATAACCTCTAGCTAAAGCTTCTTCACGAGTAAGTGGAAATCTTTCGTTACCTACAGTCTCGTTATATCCAAATGGAGATAAACTTGGATCAAAGAACTCTCATCGTTCTCCAGTTTGTTTCATATATTCTATAATTTTAGGAACGAGATTTTCATATTCTTCTTTACTATATTGTTTATTTAAAATACAGTATTGTTTATTTTTTAATCCTATACAACCAAAACAATATTGGCAATTGCTACAATTATCACAATACAATAGATGTTCATTACTAATATGACAAACAGTAGAAAACAAAACATTATAGCTTCCTATACTTACACTCATGCCTTCATACACATTTTCTGTTCTACTACAAGCATAACAGTCCATCATTGATTTGCACATATAAACCCTCTCTACAAACTTAGCATGTTCTACATTATGAATATTAAATCCAAGAGAATTAGAACATTCAAGAATAGCATCTCCTATAACATTCTCTGAGTGAAGAATTTTTGAAGCATTCATAATTTTTTCTGATTGATGAACCTTTATCTTATCTTCCATCAATTTTGGATTTTTAAGGACATGACTCAAAAACACATCAAATTCTTCCTTTTTAACCGCTAC
>JBHAST010000075.1:0-2929 GCA_041831495.1 bacterium
ATATCAATAATGGAATAGGATTGGCGAATTTTAATATCAGAAATGTAGAAAGGAAAGTAAATACACAGAGCAATCTGACTTTCAATCTTTCTTTAAGAAAAGTGAGGAAGATTGTTGAAGAAAGTTTAAAACTTATGCAAAATTGGGCTGATGGAAAAAATAAAAAATTCTCAAAAATTGACTTTTGAGAAGGTGGAGAAATTGATATTTCTGATTTTGATGAGAGAACCCCAAAAAATACAAACGAAATAGATAAAGCAACTGTTGGGGTTATTAACTATTTCCTTAAAAAATGAACTTTCTTTTTATACTACGAATCTGACGATGAGAAAAAGAAACCACAAGAAAATATTGTTTTAGATCATGGGATGTTGACAACTAAAAACCTTGATGAAAGGAGTTTAGATAACATTCAAATTTGTTCCGCACAAGAAGTTGGAAAACAACAATATTCCTATCTGAGAAGTAAAGAAAATTGATATATAGGTATTTATGATCCAGAAACTGAGGAAATTCTCCGATGAAAAGCATGAGAAGTAATGGATCGTATGAATTTAGGGAAAATAAAAGACGCTAAATACTATGTTACTCTCTAGCCTAAATTTCACTCATCAACTCAGTTACGATTGAATTGAACACATCCATACCCTCATCCGTTAAAACCAAATGCTCATCGGAGAAGTCAAGTAATCCTTTCTCCTGATAGCTGGTAAGTTTTTCTCTATAACGAGGGACAAGGATCGTTTCAAAAGCTGAAAGCTGATCCACTCCCCTATCGGTCCTCAAACCAAGGAAAAAATGCTCTATCAAATCATCTTTCGTTCCAAGAAGTTCAAAATCCTTAGCTTCTCGTTTTTTTCCTGCAAGGTAGGCATTAAAATCTGAAGTATTCTTGTATCTCAGTCATGATCAGAGATTTTGGATTCACAAATCAGCAAGTAATTCTGGAATTATCGCTTTTGCTTCTAGAAATGAAGAAGATCCCAGTCCAAGTCAGAGATAATTTCCTCTTTCTCGGTAAGTTCTATTGTGGATACTTGACTTCCCTGCAAGAGAGAAATTTGATAGTTCATATCTTGTATATCAGGCATCTAATAGGACTGATTTTAGCAAGCTAAACTCCTCGTAAATCTGCTCATCTGTTCAAAAATAGGCTCCCGAAATCAGCTCATCAGGATTTTTCTTTTTCCAAACCTGATTTTCAAAAAGTTCCAGAGTATAAAGCGAGAAACTATCTGCGAAATGTGCGTTCACAAAATTAGAAAAAAATTGAAAAGCTGAAGGCGTTCGTAGGTAAGGATTCCCTTTTTTGCTCTGATTCCGTTTTCCAAACGCGATAAAGTCAAAGTTAAAAACCGAGCTTTCCTGCTTCAACGGCTGCAATCCACGGAGAAAATCCACCAAGCCCAGAAAAGAGCTTTTTCTCCCTGAAAGTTGAAGCACTTCATTATCAAAACTCTGAATCCCAAAGGAAAATCTGACTCTTGGATATTTTTTTCCGTAGACTGATTGGATTTTTTTGACAATGCTGTAGATTTCCTCTTCGGGATAAGGATTAAACTCAAAACTGAGTTCCGCCAGATCAGAAGCATCAAAAGCTGACTCCACCCACTGAATAATCTCCATCAAACGATCTGCACCAAGTAAATTTGGCGTTCCTCCTCAGAAATAGAGGGTTTTTATGCTTTGATGCTGCATTCTCTCGCCATAATAAGCGATCTCTTGCTGAAGTGCCGAGAGATACTGGGGAACTTGGTCAGATTTTTCTGCTAATGGGAAAGACGAAAATGCGCAGTATTTGCACTTTGACTGACAAAATGGAATATGAAGATAGAGAGAAAGCATACTTTAATGGGAAGATAAACAGAGAAAATCTCAGCGGCAACTGTATGGAAAATCCGCTCTATTTTCAAGAACAAATGGCTTAATCTTACCAAAAAAATAAAAAAAGGAAAAACACTTGCATTTAGGTTTCATTTTGTTATATAAGGGCTCGTTCATATTTTTATTTTTTTATGAATGGTAAAGATGACAAAAAAAATGTTGGCTGTAGCTTTGATGCTTAGCTCTGTAGCAGTTCTTGCTGGATGTAACAAAACTCCTGCTGAAGAAATTCCAGCAGACAATGATGTAGTGATTGAAGAAATTACTCCTGTTGAAGACGAAGTTGTAGCAGACACTGAAGTTGAAGCTTCCACTGGAGAAGAAGTTACTCCTGTTGAAGAAGTTACTCCTGTTGAAGAAGTAGAACCAGTTGTTATAGAACAACCAGTTGAAGTTGTTGCAGTTGAATAATTAACTTGCAAAGAAACACAGAGAACATATAAAGAGAGCATGCGAAATTATGCTCTTTTTTTTATCATAATTTTTATTCACAAAAAAAGTAAATGCTTCTCAGGAACTATCTCCAAACTCAGCACGGACTTTCCAGAAGAACGATCATCAGTCTGATTGATGAGAGACAGATTTTTGTTAATTCTAAAGCCATAGAAAACTATAAAGCTGAACTTCAGGCGGGAGATTGGCTTACGATTCCCCGTTTTTCCCTTAGCGAGCAGGTTCAGCTAATTACTCCAGATTCAGCACCAGAACTTCTCCTTTTCAATAAGCCAAAAGGCTACACCTGTTCCAAATCCGATCCTCATAATCCGACCTTTTATGAGCTTTTACCGCCAGAATTTTTGCAGAAGTATTACTATATTGGGAGGCTCGATAAGGAAAGTCGTGGTCTGATGCTCCTTACGAGTAGTCCACAACTTGTGCACGAATTTGAGCATCCGAGCAAGGAAGTTGAAAAAAGATACCTTATTCAGCTCAATCGCCCTTTTGACTGGAACCTTAAGGAAAAAATCCTGAAAGGCATTGAGGAATGAGGAGAGGTCTTGAGAACCAAAAAGCTTGAAAAGTCTGATTTTTGACTTTTAAAAAT
>JBHAST010000076.1:0-7800 GCA_041831495.1 bacterium
AAAGCTCTATACCTCCAAATTCAACTACTTCACAATTTCCCCCTGTTTCCTTCCATATTTTTTACTATAATAGACTTTAGCTTAAATCAAATTTCAATTGCCTTTTGCATACATCCAAATCCCAAAGGAATCCATTCTCCATTTTGATATTTATCTCAAATAACAAGAATCATATAGCCTCATTTTTTTTGTAAGTTCAAAAGTATTTTTAAGCACTTTTCAAAACTGAGTATAGAAATCTTCAACTGATTTGCAATTAGATAAATCTTCTTTTTGATCACTAAATTTTATTATATCTGCATAAGGAGGATGAAGAATTGAAAGAGGAAATCCCTCTTTTTGTTCTTGAGCTAAATAGGCTTGAATAAGTTCTTTTGTCCTCTGATGGCTACTATCTCAAACAAGAAAATATTTCTTTATTTTATCATTTATGAGATCATCAGCTCTATCTATCAACTTTTTTTGAATATCTACTCCTACAATATTTCTCCCTAATTCTTCGCATTCTATAGCAGTTGTTGCACTTCAGAGAAAGGGATCAAATACCCAATCTCCTTTTTTTGTGTATCTTTGGATAAATTCATTAGGAATTTGAGGGACAAAATTTCAATGATAGAAATTAGAATGCTTTCCTCCCTTTTTCCTTTCAGGAATAATTCGTAAGCTATCTGTATTCAATGGAATCTCTTTCCAATTATTTAGATCTAGATCATTAAATTTTGGCATCTTGTACCAAATTCAAAAGTAAAAGTCCTACAATTCCTCCTTAATTTTCATCAAAAGCTGTAAAGCCTGAAGCGGAGTGATAGCATTCAAATCCAAGCCTCCGAGCAGTGCTTTAACCTTTTCATACTGGGCTTTATGAGCAAATTCCTGCTGCTGAACGGTAAAGAGTCCCTGAGGCGCATTCAATGGGGAAAGTTCAGATTTTTTTCCTTTTTCTAAAGCAGATAAAAAACCTCTCGCCTCCTCCAAAATCGGCTTTGGAATCCCAGCAAGTTTAGCGACATCTACTCCATAACTTTTACTCGCTCCTCAAGCACTAATTTTCTTCATAAACACGACCTCTTTGTCGGTTTCGTAGACGCTGACTGAGAAATTTTTGATCTGCTCGCTTTCCTGTTCTAGAGCAATCAATTCGTGATAGTGGGTTGCGATCAGCGTTTTTGCATGAATATTTTTCAAAAGATAATGGAGAATTGCTTTCGTAAGTGCAAGTCCATCATACGTAGAGGTTCCACGCCCTAGTTCATCAAAAATCACAAAGCTTCTTTCGGTCGCATTATTGAGAATATTCGCCACCTCAATCATCTCGGTCATAAAGGTAGACTGGTTTTTCGCGATAATATCGCCACTTCCCACGCGAGCAAAAATCCCATCAATCAGTCAGATTTTGGCTTCTTGTGCAGGAACGAAAAGCCCACAATGCGCCATCAAAACAATCAAAGCTGACTGCCTCAAATACGTGGACTTTCCTCACATATTCGGTCCTGTGATAATGTGAATCAAGCCGTGATGCGTGGTTTTCTCCTCTCCAATCGCCAAAGCATTAGGAATAAAAGGCTGATCCTTCGGCAAGAACGCTTCAATCACCAGATGACGACCCGCCTGGATCTCAATGATGCCGTTTTCGCTAAGTTGCGGCTTGACTAAACGATGCTCCTTTGCAAAAATCGCTTGTGAAGTGAAGACATCAAGCCGTGCCAACTTTTCCGCTAAAGTATAAAGCGGAGTGATCTGCTCCAAAAGTGCTTGCTGAAGCCCCTGTAAAACTGCAAACTCTTTGGCTTTAAGTTGCTCTTTAGCCCCAAGAATATGAGATTGAAGATTATCAAGGTAAGGACTTGTATATCTTTGGTTACCTTTAAGAGTTTGCCTGCGGACTATGGCAAATTTTTCCTGTTCTTGCGGAGAAAGTCCTGTAAAATCCTGCTTTGCCAAAAATTCCTCAAAAAGTTCGCTATCTTTGCTGGTTAGCTCTAGGAAATAGCCTTGATTCATCACAAATTTCAGCTTAATATTGGAGATTCAGGTTTTGGACACCAATTCCTGCTGATACTGCATCAAAATCTCGTCGCTATGATACGCAATCTTCCTCAATTCATCAATTTCCGCATCATACCCATCAGACACATAATCACCCTCACCCAAAAGCTCTTCATCAGCCTTTAATGCCTTTTTCAAAAGCGAAAAAATCTGATCAAGTGCCGTGATTTCCTCCTCACTGAGTTGAAGTTTCCTAAGCTCAGTTAAAATGCCTCATTCCAAGCCCTGTAAAGCATTGCGAAGCACGGCTCTCAGCTTCATAAACGGCACTCGGTTGAGCTTTCTATACAGAATCAAACTCAAAAGCTTGGGAATATCAAAAAACTGCCCCAAAAACTGATGAATCCCCACAGTCATCGGATCTTCTAGAAATGCCTCAAGTTTTGAAAGCCTTCGGTCAAGTTCAGCCTTGATATTGATCGGATTCGCAAGCAAATGGCGAAGAAGTCTGGATCCTCCTGCGGTTTTTGTCGTATCTAAGATGCCGAAAAGGCTGTATTTTGTGCTACTTTCATAGCTCGAAGCGAAAAGTTCCAAATTTTTAACTGTCACTTCGTCCATGAGAACGAGCCCTTCCGAACTATGAAATCTGATTTTTGAAATATTGGTCAGTTGCTGTTGCTGAGTATGCTGAAGATATGCAAAAAGTAAAGCGGTAGCTTCTAATCTTCACGGTTCAAGAGCTTTTCAAAAACTGCTGATATGCTGCACCTTGCAGAGCGAAGTGATGAAATGCGCAGGATCCACCGGCACCGCATACACCGAAATCAAGCATTGCAAATACTGCTGAATCGGCGTGATCAATTCCTCTTTGATCCTCGTATCCGTGTCAATAATAATCTCAGTCGGACGAAGCTGAAGAATGAATTTCTGGACTTTCCCAAGGTCATCAAAGCTTTTCGTCGTATATTCTCCAAGCGTAAAATCTCCCCAAGCGATATGATAGTATAACCCAGACTTTTCATTCGTTGTCGTGATAGACAAAAGGTAAGAAGCCTGTTTCTGTTGTTCGGTAATTGTCGTCCCTGGGGTGATGATGGATTTGATGCTTCTTTCTACGATTTTTCATGGGATCGGATCGGTGGTTTGCTCGGCGATTGCGACTTTGTAGCCCTTCGCAACAAGCCTCGGAATGTATTTTTCCACACTATGATGAGGGATTCCCGCCATCGGAATCGGATTTTCAGAATTCTTATTTTTGGAAGTGATGATGAGATCCAAGATGGAAGCACAGATTTTCGCATCTTCAAAAAACACCTCGTAAAAATCCCCAATACGAAAAAACAGAATGCAATCAGGATTTTGTTGCTTCATCTGGACATATTGTTTCATCGCAGGAGTGAGATGCTCAAAATTCATCAAAAAGAGACTTAGCGAGAGTAAAATTCAGATTTTAGCTTATCGTTTCAGGCTTTTTTTTCAAGAGGAGATGAAAGATGAGGGAGTCGCTAGATTAGCTGATGTTTTTTAAATCACACCTTAAAAAGAAGAAAGCCTTGCTTTCACCATCAGATTTTTTATTATTCACTTCTGATGAACCAAATACGTTCTATATTCATTACTCATATATGCGTTATCAACTCTTAAACCAAGATGCTGATTTATCTCTTATCCAAAGGCTTCTCAAAGTAAGAAACATCTCAGACAACCCCTTTGATTTCCTCAATCCAAGTATCGCTCATTATCGGTTGGATCCTTTTTTGCTCAACGATATGGAAAAAGGCGTGCAGAGGATCATTCAAGCGATGAAAAACAAGGAAAAGATTATGATTTTCGGGGATTATGATGTAGACGGAATTACTTCCAGTTTTTCGCTTTACAAGTTTTTTACTCAGTTTTTGAACTATCAGCAGGTCAGCATTATGTATCCTGATAGGCTCAAAGACGGTTATGGACTCAAAAATAAGCACCTTGATGCTATTAAAACCAAAGGAGTAAAACTGATCATCACCGTTGATAATGGGATTACTTCCGTGCAAGAAGCAGAATACGCGAAAACGCTTGGACTTGACCTGATTATTACCGATCACCATCACGCGTTAGAAATCCTGCCTGATGCCTATGCCCTGATCAATCCTCAGGTTTCTCCGAATTATGTTTTCAAAGGGCTTGCTGGGGTTGGGGTGGCATTCAAGCTCATCAATGCACTTTTGAGCAAAACGAACTTTCCAAACGAGAAAAAAAATCAGATTTTTAATTATTTTTTGCCGATTGTCGCGATAGGAACAGTTGCCGATATCGTGCCGCTGGTTCATGAAAATAGAGTGATCGTCAAAAAAGGACTTGAGCTCATCAATCACCATCCCGACCAGCTTCCCAAGAGCCTTCAAGGCTTCCTCAATTTCCTCAATCTCAAAGGAAATGTAGATACCTTTCATATTGGTTTCGTGATTGGACCGAGAATCAATGCAGGTGGAAGAATTGAAAGTCCTCATGATAGCCTGAAAATCCTCCTTTCTGAAGGAGAAAAGCAGCTTCAATACCTAGAAAAAATTGAAGCGATCAATACCGAAAGAAGAAAAATGCAGGATCAAGCTTTTAGACTCGCAGAAAAACAGGTGAATCCTGATCAGAATTTTCTTTTTGTCTGTGATGAGGCGTTTCATGAGGGAATTGTCGGTATCGTTTCAGGAAGAATCACCGAAAAATACAACAAACCCTCAGCTGTTTTCAAGCTTGATCCTGAGAAACAGCACGCTGTCGCTTCGCTCAGAGGACCTGACTATTTCAATGTGATTGAGATGATTACTCAGGCTTCACCGTATTTACAGAGATTCGGAGGTCATAAAGGAGCAGGAGGACTGACCGTAGAGCTTGAGTATTTAGATAAGGTGCTTGAAATCTTCCAAAATCACTGCCAATCCTGTATCACTGCAGAGCAGCTTGAGAAAATTACGCTTGTGGACACCGTTCTCCTTCCTCATGAACGAAATAGCGAAGAACTCAGCGAAATTGACCAACTTGCACCTTTTGGAGAAGGAAATCAAGAGCCGAACTTCCTTTTTGAACAAATTAAAGTAGAAAAGGTAGAAAAAGTCTGAAAAAATGGCGGAGCTCACCTCAAAATCCATGGAAAGTTTGGAGATCAGGCAATTACGACGATGTTTTGGAACAAAGGAAGTGAGATAGAGAAGATTGGTAGCCAGATTTCCGTGATTTGAACGATCAAAAGAGATACCTTCAACGGAGGCTTCTATGTGCATGGGGAATCTTGGCTCTAAAATTTTTCAAAAAAACATAACTTGAAAAAAGCTGACTTTTCTGTATAGTCTCCTAGAGATAATTTTTCTTTATCCCTCATCAGTATTATTGTGTTCAATCATATTCTTTCTGAACTAGCACAACAGGTTTCCTTGCAAAATAAAACGGGGGTCTTTTTTTCAGCCTTTGATGCTCAGGGGAAGCTCCTTGCCTCAAATGGAGTAATAAAAACAGATAGAACCTTAGAAAATCTTGTCCAGAGCTTTTATCTCTGACTTCTCAAAAAAATTGAACCACAGATCAAAAGTCTGATTTTTGATATTGTTGAAGATATTAGACTACAAAATGATCCCAATGTTTTAACCAAGCTTCCTTTAGAGCAGTATGGACTTTTTCTCGTGGAGGGAGAGGGACAAAATAGTGGAGTGTTGTTGCCAAATACCCAAGGTATTTCAAGTATTCAAGAAGCTCTAGCTGCTATCAAGAAGAAATATAATCTTAATAATCAGGTTTCTGTCTATGTCTTTAGGACAAAAAAAATTCATATTGCTTTCTAAAAAATCCTCACAATATCGTGAGGACTTTTTTTATCTTCTGGTCATTTTTCTCATCTTGGTTCTTGTCCGTCCTGAAGCAGGCGCCAAGACCATTTCTGATCCTCCTGCAGGCGTTCTGATATATCTATAGCCGTCAGGATCGATTCTCAATCTTGTTTCTCGGCAGACTTTTCTTCCTCTGAGAAATCGGTTATAGGTTGATCCTCTAGGATTGGTATAAACTCCAACTACTCCAAGCTCTTTTGCTTCTTCAAGTTCAAGTTTTCTTTTAGGATAATCAAATCTTCTACTTCCGCGGACTCTGCTCGCTTGTTTTGCTTGTTGAGCTTTCTTTTTCGCGATTCCTTGTTTATTCGTTCTACTTGCCATATTTCATATATTGCTATCAGTTAAAATTTGCTTGCTATTTAGATTCTTCGCTCCGCTCAGAATGACAATCCTTAACCATACATTCTGAATTTTACATGCTTCATTCTGAATTCTTAACTGCTAATTATTTCAGGTTTCCCTTTATGAAAAAGCATATTCCATTTTGCTTTCAAAAGCACACGATACTGCACAGCATACTGCACTACGCTAAAGAGCGAAGTCGTTGCGAGGTAAAGTCCGATACCTGCCTGAAAAGACCACACAATAGAAGCCATCATCACGGTCATCATAATGTTCATAGGAACCATCATTTTTGACATATCTGGCATTGCAACGCCACTCGGCATTTGAGCTGGTTTGTTTGCTTTTTGGGTCAAGCTCGTAAGCCAGAATTGAAGGAAATTGAGACAAGCAACGATAATGGTCAGAATTAAGCTATTTTTCTCAAAAAGGTCAATTCCCAAGAAGACAGATTGCACATTGGTTGAATCAAGATACTGATTTCCAAAACTGAAGAAAAAGCTATAGAGCCACTCGTGAGGAACCGAACCTTCCGCAAACTTTCTAATTACATAGTATAATCCAATGAATACGGGAAGCTGAACGAGCATAGACAAACAGCCTTTCATTGGTCCTGCTCCTTCTTTTTTGAGAAGTTTCATCGTTTCTTCGGAAAGTTTCTTCGGATCATCCTTATATTTTTCTTGGATTTCCTGCATTTTTGGCTGAATATTAGACATGCCTTTGCTCATATTTGCACCAGCAATAGCATTTCTCAAAAGCAAAAATCTGACTAAAAGTGTCAAAAGCATAATCGCAACTCCAAGATTCCCTCAAAAAATCGCGAGAAACACGATTAAAAGATTAAAGACTGGACGATAAAGGAATTCCGCCCAAAAAACTGTAAACCAATTCATTCGTTTTGAGTTTATTACCAAGATAAAAATCTGATTTATTTTTTTTCAGGAAAAGTTATAAAAACTAGACCTTCATTACTTCATCAACCTTTGCTTTCACTAAGCTATCTACCACTGCTCCCTGATTTTTGGTCAATTCATCAATATTTTTCTCGTTTGCCTTGTGGATATCTTCAGAGATTTCCTTGGCAGTGAATTGCTTTTTGGTGTCAGCCATAGCATCTTGTCTGACTTGTCTGATCTGCGTTTTTGCCTCTTCCCCCATAGCTTTTACTTGCTTGGCAATATGATCTCTTCTTTCCTGAGTCAATGCTGGGATTTTTACGAGGATATGAGAACCCTGATTATCAACTCCCACTCCAAGATCGGCTTCGTAAATAGCATTTCCAATCCCTTTTGCACTCGCCTTGTCCCAAGGTTCAATCTTCAAGGTTGTTGTATCCATTACGGTAATGTGAGCAAGGGTGTTGAGTTTCATCGTTCCATAATCAGTGTTTACATTGAGGTTTTCTACAAGTCCTGTAGTCGCTCTTCCGATCTGTAACCCTGCAAACTGCTGCTCTAAATATGCAATTGCTTTTTTCATCTGTTGTTCGTAGATTGAAAGCTCCATCTTTTGTCTTCTTTTACTTGATAAAAAGTCTGAATTTAGTATATAAAGAAAAATCCCCTTTTTGCAAGGAGAAATAGGCATCCTTTAGTTGAGCAAC
>JBHAST010000077.1:0-30254 GCA_041831495.1 bacterium
GAAAAAGCAGATCCTCGCTTACTTGAAAAAGAAGTCAAAGCAAGAGCTCTAGCCTTCAAAAAATACAAGGATTTTGTTGCAGGAAACGGGACAAATCGGCTTATTGCCTCTATTCCTACGGCTGGCTGGGCGAATGCGATTTATGGGACTGAAAACACGGAGGAGAATCTGCAAAAACTCCGAAATCAGATTTTTACGCTTGTGAGGCTGGATACCGAAGATCCCTTTCAGGCTTGGCAGCAGCATCTTCAAAATCTGAAATCCTATGCCGATTTTCTCAATCAAAAAGCTTTCAAAAAACTTCACTATCGCTCTGAGAAAACCGATTTGACGGTGGTTTTGCCTGAGGGGCATCGCCGAATCTCCGCGGGAGAAAAAACGAAATCTGGAATCCCTTTTTGTCCGAATATGCCGACAGAAGAAGTTTTTTCTATGCCGCACAAGTATGGAGTAGATGGCGTTTTGGCTTCAACTTTGCCTTTGCATTATCAAGGAAAGCTGATTTCCAATTTCTCGCTGACTTTCAAAGCGGGAGAGGTTGTTGATTTTTCAGCAGAGGAGGGCTATGAAGTGCTCAAATCCCTTTTGGAAGCTGATCCGTGATCAAAGAGGCTGGGAGAAGTTGCTATTGTGTCCGTGAGTTCACCGATTTCGCAGTCAGGTTTAGTATTTTTTAATACCCTCTTTGATGAAAATGCGAGTTGCCATTTTGCTTTATGAAGTGCTTATCCAATGAACCTCGCAGGAGCGGAAACCATGACCGCTGAGCAAAAAGATAAAGTCTGAATGAATGAAAGCATGATGCATGTGGATTTTATGGTTGGAGATGAAACGCTTACGATCACCGGAGAAACAGAAAATTGAAAAAAAATTGCCTTCTTCAAAAACGGAGAATGGGCAATTTCGTAATTTTTTTCAAAGAAAGCTATGGAAGTTGAGCAAATAGAATGAATTTACAAATCAATTTCACAGGTTTCTAGCGTATATTTAGACTCAAATTTATAATCAGGTAACTCTTTCCCTGTAGAAACATAGTCTTTCATTTTCTTAACGATAATCTTGCCGTCTTTTATCCCTGCAAAGAGCCATGGAGAAGTCCACTTCTGATCAGGAGTAGAGATTCAACTTGGGATATCCCCTTGCATTTCTCATGGCAAATAGAGCTTATCATTGATTGCATATACGACCTTTCCAGACAGATCCGTTCTTTCTCCCGCTACAAAATAATTTCCTGCTTCATCAGCCCAAGAACCGACATCATACACTCCTTCACAATCTGGATCGTTCTCCCTGCAGTAAAGAGAAGCAGCGTTGTAAACATCAGGGATAGTATTCGTCAAGAGTCAGGATTTTAAGGCTTTTGTAAGTGCGATAGTGTTATTTCCTACCTGAGCATTATGAAGAGCGGATGCACTGTTCATATCTGGCTCTTGGAATAAGGTTCCAAAATTCTGATTTTCTGGATCACTGGTATTTTTACAAAGGAAGGTAAGCTCTACTCAGCGTTGTAAAGCTTCTTGCGGCTCAATTCCGTAGTGACAATCCCTAGCGTTCATTGCTAAGATGCGATCACCTGTCTGATCATAGGCAAGCCAATCAAAACAAGCCCCTCCCAAACCATCAGGAATCTGACCGACTTTCTCTTGAGAGCTACAATTTTTTACGACCTCATCAATCACAATCGCCTCTTGTGATTTCAAAGTTGGAAATTGGCATTCAGGAAGATTTTCAAAAAGATACTGATCTATTCCATCTTCATCAAGCTCCAAATGTGCTAAATCTTGAAAGGTAATTCCGCTATACGCTTCTTGAGGTGTAAGATCTCCTGAATCTTGCATGGGAAGCTCATTCGGATCGTTTTGCTCATCAGAGAAAAGTCCTAGCTGAGGTGCATAGTTCAGCCCAAGCACCACAAGCCCTGCTCCCAAGCAGATTCCGAGAAGCGTAAAAATAATTTTTCCTGTCTTGTTCATGACATTATACTAAGAAAATAAAATCCTGAATCTTACTCCGCTTCGTTCACTGATTTCAGATTTTTATTATTTTTGAGACTATCAATAAAGTCGTAGAGATTGATCTTATTCACGCCCTCATTGCTGAGCAAGTAAAGTTCTGGTCTATCGGCAGTGCTTTCTGGAACCGCTACATCTACGATACGATTTCCGTTTGCGGTAAGATCAAACTTAAATCTGAACATATAGTAGAGTTTGAAGCTGGTTTTATAGTTTTCGTGAGTTTTCGTTGGGCTGGATTCGTAAACAGTAAAGGTCTGATTGTCTTTGTCGAAGAAATAAACAAATGGCGAATTGTCTGCAGCCACAATTTTTACATTATTAGAGTAGCTTGAGGAAATCTTGTCTCCTCCGATCATTGGCACTTCACGCATATCAAGCGAAGTTCCGACATTTGAACTTCTCCAGAATTGGTAGAGTTTTCCATCTCCCCAGGCAAAGAAGTTTCCATCAATAGCAAATCCGCCAAATTGCTGTGGAAGCACTGCTCCAGAAGTTGCAAGGATAGTATAATTGGAAGCGTTTTGATATTTGGTTTCAGAACCAGCAACATTACGATATCTGGTAAGGAGGGCTGAGGCGATATTATTTGGATTAGACTGGAAAAGGTAGAGATTATTTCTTCCGAAAGTTCCAAGTCCACCGATTGCTGTTGTAGATCGGTCGTTATCCACCACTTCCATTGGTTCTACGCCGAGCTTGCTCACAAAAAAGAGTTCTCCGCTTTCAGTGTAGCAGAAGAGTCCTTTTTTACTCAAGCTTAGCTGACAATCCTTGGCTGGAGCTCAGAGATTGTATTCTACCATATTTCCTCTGGTAGCATCGTTGATTACGCCGATCAAAGCTGACTGGGTTCCTCCGATATTCATCGTGGTTCCCATATTGATGCTGAGTGGAGTTCAGAGTTTAGTTTTTTCTGAAGGATTGAAGGTAAAGATCATCGTTTTTCTGCCGGTTCTCTCGTCATCAAACTGTTTGAGGTCGGAAATCGTGTTGATCATAAATCCTTTTTCAAAGTCTTGATTGAGCAGTTTTTTGAGCTCGGCAACATCTTCTTGCCAAAGTCCTTTTTGTTCAATAACGCTGAGTTTCTGGAGGATTTCACTATGCTTTTGAGATTTCTCATCAGAGGTAGGAGCGAGGGTTTTGAATGCGAAGACATCTTTTTTGAGATCCTCGATTGTAAGCATCACCGTCGCCCCTGTAGCGGTTTGAAAGCTGACTTGGTTATTCTTTGCGTTTCTAAACTGTGCTAAAATCCCAAGTGAAAGAAACAAAATCGCTGCAATCAGGATTCCGACCATAGCGTAGTATTTATTGCCTTTGAGTGCTTTTTGAGTCTGCTTTTTTCGCTTCATGAGGTCAATTTTTGAGCTGATTTTTCCTCCAAGTTTAGAGCTGTATTTTGACGCTAATGAAGAAAGTTTCCCTTTGCTGCGAGGAGAAAGTTCAACTCCAGTAATGCTAAAAGAAGACAAAAATCAGACTTCTTTCTTTTCTATTCTTGAGGCGAAAAGCTCATCTAGATAATCAAGCATTGCTCCTGCGTTTTCTCTGCCCAAAACCTGTTCAGCTTCAGTGAAATCATTTTGATCCAAAAGCTCAGAAAGCTTGGTTCCTGCATAGAGGAAAACATCGCCTCTTTCTAGTTCTCCACCGATAAAATCAGAAAATTGGTCAATATTTCCCTGCTCTTTGAAGGAATTCTCAAGCACAGAATACACCTTATCATCACGGAAAATCATCAAGGTTGTTTTTCCAATCATCCAGGTTTTCACGCTATTATCAAGGATGAGCTGCACATATCCTCTCAAATCGCACCTTGGTACCTCACGAAGCTTGTCGGCAAAGGCTTGAAGCTTGGTATTGAGGGTTTGAAGTTGTTGCTCAAGCATTTCTTCTATATCTCTGGAGGAGAGGCTTGGTTCCTTTATTTGATCTACGAAATCTGCGACAAATTCCTGTAAAATCTCCTTTTGATAGTCAACGAATTTCTCGCTATGAATCTGAATGTAGACCTCAATACCAATATCGTTTTCAAGTTGATCGCTGAAAGCGTAAATATTATCAGGATTGAGATACTCAAGTGAGCTATACCTTGGTTTCATTTTTACAGGAGGGGAAACAAAATAAAAGTCTGATTTTTTACTTTATTTAGAAAAAATATCCGAAAAAATCTCTCCCTATCGTGATATGAAAAACGAAGGAAAAATCAAGAGAAAAGGGAAGAAAAAGCTCTCTAATGAGATCAAACTACTTTCCTCTGATAAGATAGTTGAAAATATAAGGAATAATCGCAAGCGAATTGAGGACTTTTTTTAGATTTCTCTTGGGATCGCTAAGCAATCTATAGAGCCACTCAAGTCTAAAAATTCTCCAAAGCTTTGGAGCCCTTTTCTGCACTCAGGCGATAAAATCAAGTAAACCTCCAGTATTAAAGACCAAAAGCTCGTGCTGCTGGATCTTCTGATAATTTCTACTTGTTCGAAGCTCTTGAAGCGGAATCTTTGGCGTTGACCTCGCAACAAGCAAAATATTGATCGTATCTTGATACTCTTTCAATGCTTCCTGAGCAGCTTCCCAGTCAAAATCTGAATAGCCATCTTGCGTATAAATCACATTATAGCCCTGAAACTTCAGCTTTTCTTCAGCCTGTTTGAGAGCGTCAGGCTTGGTTCCATAGAGTAAGACACAGAGCTTCTGATTTCCATACTTTTTCTTGGCTTCAGAAAGGAAATAAGGCACGAAATCGGTTCCATTGAGGTTGTCAAGCCGAAAGCGAGGACTTTCAATACGCCTAAAAAGCTTTGCAAAAAAATAAAAAACCTGAAGTGCGATCCCATCTGGAAGCAAAAAATCAGATTTTAAAAGAATTTTTTTGTATTCTCTCTCCTTTTCCGTTTTATCTTTTTCGGAGAAAAGCCTCTGTCCAACAATATTCGCAAAATAAATAAAATTCACGACAGAAAAGCGTTCTTGATGGTAGGTCATCAAAATATCGTGCACTGCCTGTTCCCTAGAAGCAGTATAAAGTTTGTGAAATAAGGATTGCATCCTCTTAAAAAAACTAAAAGAGCTGAGCGAGAGTATAACGAAAACCAAAGGAGTTGCAAGAGGCTTTTTGATTGAAAATTAACAAGAGCAACAAAACCAAAAATTACAATGAAACGATTGCCGTTTCTATTTTTTTAAGAAGCTCTTGAACATCTTTTTCAAAATAACCTGATCCCTGAGTTTTCGCACCAGCAGCATTAAAATGACCACCACCTCCGAGCATATTTGCCAGTTTAGAGCAATCCAAAGCGCCTCTTCCTCTGAGAGAAACCTTGAGAAACATTCCGACTTTTTTAATCAAAACGACCAAGTCATTATTTCTGATATCTTGCATAATATAGAGCCCATAATCCGCCTCATCATGATCAATACCAAACTGCTCTAATTCCTGATCTTCATAAAAAGAATAAATCAAATTGATTACTTTTTCTGATTGAGCTTTAAAAGTCTGAATTTTGAGTTTTTGCATTCTTTGGAGCAAGAGCTGCATAAACTGAACTGAACGGTAGGTTTTATTGCGGAAAATTTCATCAATTATCAGTTTTTTTTTTGCTCAAAGGCTAAGCAACTCCGCTGCAAGGGTAAAGGTCTTTATTGATTGTTCTCCTTCATCATAACGGAAGTTCCCGCTATCTGTAGCTAGTCCCATAAAAAAATAGGTTGCCACTTCAGCATCAATAAGCGATCCCCATCGTTCCTTACTTATCTCATACAAGATACCGCAGGTACTAATTGCGCTTGTATCACGATAAATCAAAGTATTCTCAGGCTCTTTTTCTAGCTGATGATGATCAATAATAACTTTCTGAAGAGGATTGAAATACGCTTCTTTTCAAAAAGTGAAAAGTCAGATTCTCTGATACTGATTAAAATCAAGAAAAACTAGAAGATCATAGTCTCCATAGTCAAAGCTATACTGCAGTTTTCCCTGAAGTTCAAGAAAATCAAAGACACGACTTGGAGGATTTGGAGTGAAATAAGAAACCTGCTTTCCTTGTTTTTCCAAGAGCTTTCCAAGTCCCAAAATAGCCCCAAGAGCATCTCCATCAATATATTCATGTCCAAACAGAGCAATCTTTTGAGCTGACTCAAGGGTAGCCTTAATTTGCGGTAGATTCATAGCAATAGGCAAACAAGTAAAATACAGAAACTATAGGACTTTCAGAACAAAAAGCAAGGGTTTTCTTAAATTTTATCTCAATGAGAGTTTCCTCTCTATCAAATAAGTTATCAATATTTTCTTTAGGCATCCTTACAAAAAGCAAAAGCACCGCGTCTCACGACGAAGTGCTTTATAAAGAAAAGAAAAGAAAACTATGCTTAATAAGCGGTAATGAGTATATTTATTTCCTCTAGGAAGTCAAGCTGAAAGTTTTTTTGGAAGAAAAGTATAGTCCTAAAACTCTTCTTGCAATTCTTAAGGGAAAAAATAAGCTGAAATCAGATTTATTTTTTTCTTTTTTTTGACTATGCAAAATCATCATAAAGTCATTATCATCGGATCAGGACCTGCGGGGCATACGGCAGCGATTTATGCGGGGAAAGCCCTTTTGAATCCCCTAATGTTTGAGGGATTTATGGCAGGCGGGATCGCAGCTGGCGGACAGCTTACGACCACAACCATTGTGGAAAACTTTCCTGGATTTCCTGAGGGAATTGATGGAAGTCAGTTGATGAGCCAGATGAGGCAACAATCGCTCAACGCTGGTGCAGCAATCCAGACCAAAACTGTAGATTCCGTAGACCTTTCCACAAGACCTTTCAAAGTGCAGGTAGGAAAAGATGAATTCACAGCAGAGAGCTTAATCATCGCGACAGGTGCGACTGCCAAGAGAATGGGACTTCCTTGAGAAGAACAGTTTTGGCAAAGAGGAGTTTCTGCTTGTGCGATCTGTGATGGTGGATTACCGATCTTTAGGAATAAAAGGATTGTTGTGATTGGAGGAGGAGATGCTGCTTTGGAAGAGGCAATTCATCTCACGCATTTTGCAAGTGAGGTGCTTTTGCTCGTGAGAAGAGATCAGCTGAGAGCCTCTAAAGCAATGCAGGAAAAAGCGTTTGCAAATGAGAAAATCCAGATTTTGCGAAATACAGAAGCGACTGAACTTGTAGGAGAGCAGCTTCTCAGCGGAGTTTGGACCATAAATAATCAAACGCAAGAAAAAAAGCTGATTGAATGTGCGGGACTCTTTTATGCGATCGGACATACTCCAAATACCGCATTCCTCAAGGGACAACTTGAACTAGATGAAACGGGCTATATCAAGACCAAAGCTTGAAGTACCCAAACAAGTGTAGAAGGAGTTTTTGCAGCTGGAGATGTGCAGGATAGAGTCTTTAGGCAGGCGATCACTTCTGCAGGAACCTGATGTATGGCAGCATTGGAAGCAGAAAAGTTTCTCCAAAATTTGGCTTAGTTTGTTTATCTATGATGTTTCTAATATTTTTTCATCTTTGCTTCTAAGTCACGGAGCTTTCTTTCTTGGAGGTATTCATTTCCTCTGAGATTTGCATCATTGGCAATCATTTTGAGTGTGGAAATGGTTCCAATGAGGGCTGAGATATTGAGGACATAGAAGCATCGTGCTACGACACTTTTGAAGTGCGTGTTTTCGGTAATCTTTGCTGATATTCCAATATCTCGGCAATATTCCCTGACTCCATTAACAAGATCATCAATATTTACAAAAAGCAGTGAAAAGAGGAGGAGCGAGAGGAGGAGCGCATAACTGATATATTTTGTCAGATTTTTTACTCTAATACTTCTTTTGTCGCTTGTGATTTTTTCATAAGAGGCATCAAGAGAGGCTGATTTTCCAATGAAAAGAGGGGTAATGAGCTTAATCATAATAAAACTGATCCATAAGACCCCTAATCCGGAAAGAAGCGGTAAAATGTTCCCAATTGTGCAGTATCCTTTTGTACAGATTGCGTATCCAAAACCTCCTAATAATAGAAAAACCATAATAGGAAAGAGCATCCCAATAAAAAAGCCTCGAGAAAAGGTTTTTCATTCATTTTCTCTTGTAGGTCCGTGAGGAGATCTTTGAGTGACATTGGGTACGATCATACTCACTCCGATTAACGCACCAATACCGAGAATAACCAGAGTTAACAAAAGATTTTCGCTGTCCATCGCTTTGTTTAATGATAAAATGCTTGTATCTAAGTATATAAAAAATAGACAAAAAAGCAAAAAATCTGAATGAATCTTGTAATGGTAGGATAAATCCGTATGATGATTCCATTTATTCTTTGAGAAAGATAATGTTGATTACTTTGTGAGGAAAGGCTGGAAGCGGAAAGGGAACAGTATCCAAGCTTCTTTCTGAGCGTTTGGGATATGAAATTATTTCTATTGGTGGACTCAAGAGAAAATTGGCAGAGGAGATGGGGCTAAGTATTCTTGAGTTTAATTTGCTTTGAGAGCAGCCAGAGCATCAGCACGCATTTGATCTCAAGTATGAGGAATATCAAAAGGCTTTAGACCTTCAGAGTAAGCTCATTTTGGAGAGCAGACTGGGTTTCCTATGTCAACCGAAGGCTTTTAAGGTTTTTCTAGATGTTGAAGATGAGATTGCAAGTCAGAGAATTCATAATGATCAGAGAATAACCGATGAATATCAGTCTTCTCAGCAAGCTTTGGAAATGACAAGACAGAGAAATCTCGGGGATCAAAAGAGATATTTCGACCTTTATGGGGTAGATCTCTGGGATCCCAAGCACTATGATCTTCTTATTGATACGAGTTATAAGACTCCAGAGGAGGTGGTTCAAGAAATTTTAGTTGCGTTTGAAAACTACCAAAAGCTCTCATAATTTTCGCTCTCCTTGACTTTAGCTTGGGAAATCGTTATAGTCAGTTTTCTTTAGTTTCTTTTTGCTTAATGGATACAAAAAAGATTTTGATTACTTGAGGTTTGGGATATATTGGTTCTCATACTGCAGCTCTTTTTTCGCAGGCGGGATATGACCTTGTTTTGCTTGATAATCTCTCCAATACTCATAAAGACTCTGTTTTAGAAGGATTAAGAACCCTTACAGCGAAAGAGCCTGTTTTTTATGAGGGAGATGTCAGAGATTATGAGTTCTTAGATAAACTTTTTGAAGAGCATCAGTTTGATGGCGTGATCCATTTTGCTGCTAAAAAAGCTGTAGGGGAGAGTTGTCATGATCCTTTTCTTTACTATGAAAACAATATCTCTGGGACAATAACGCTTCTGGAAGTCATGGAAAAACATCAGGTAAAAAATCTGATTTTTTCTTCGAGTGCTACAGTATATGATGCAGAAAAGAATATTCCTCCTTTTACCGAGACTGATCGCTTAAATACCACGAATCCCTATGGAACGACCAAACTTGTAATGGAGTTTTTGCTCAAAGATATGGCACTTCACAAGGGGTTTGAGGTAATCTGTCTCAGATATTTCAATCCTATTGGTGCCCATCATTCGGCTTTACTCTGAGAGCATCCAAAGGGAGTTCCAACCAATCTGCTTCCTTTTCTCTTGAGAGTTGCAAAAAAGGAGATAGAAAAGCTGACAATTTTTGGAGATGATTATCAAACTCCAGATGGTACCTGTATTAGAGATTATATTCATATTGAGGACTTAGCTCAAGCACATTTGCAAAGTTATGAATATCTTTTGAAAAAAGAGGAGCTAATGCAGACTCAAGAACAGGGTTCTTTACCCCATTTTGAGGTCTTTAATATTGGAACATGAGTCGGAAAATCTGTGAAAGAGATGATTACGATTGCAAGCTCTATAGTTGGCGAGCCGATTGCCTACGAACTTGGGGAGAGAAGAGATGGTGATGTTGCAGTTTCAGTAGCAAATCCCACAAAAGCCAAGCAAGTTCTTTGATGGGAGGCTCAGAAAACGATTATTGAGGCGGTTCAAGATGCATGGAATTTCTATCTTGCGAGCTAGTTTTTTCTTACTTCTCTTGCTTTCTGGAGGCTTTTCTTTAGATTGAGGTCAGTTTTTTTTCATTTTTTTACTTTATCATGCTTTCTCTCTATCTTCATATTCCCTTTTGTCAGTCTAAATGCCAGTATTGTGCATTCTCTTCTTTTCCATTAGCAGAAAAATCTGACCAAATTTCCCAATACCTCTCGGCACTTCAGCAAGAAATCGCGTATTACGGGAAAAAAATGCAGCATCAAAGTATCAAAACGCTCTATTTTTGAGGAGGAACGCCGAATTTACTTGGTGCGGAGCGTTTACTTGAAATTATTCAATGGGTGGAGTTAGCTTTTGACTGTTCTGATCTAGCAGAACTCAGTTTTGAATTTAATCCTTATCCTGAAGAAGAAATTTACAGCATTGTTAAAAAAATCCAATCAGTATACGGGAAAAAATATCCAAGAGTCAGATTTTCTTTTTGAATCCAGAGTTTTGATAATGAAGTACTTCAACTCGCAGGGAGAAAAAGCTCTTTTCTTGGTTTAGTGGATTTTCTTCGTGGATTGCAGCCATTGAAGCAGGAAAGCTCGGTTTTTAACTTCGATTTTATCGCATTTGGAAAACGAAATCAGAGCAAAAAAGGGAATCCTTACCTACGAACGCCCTCAGCTTTTCAATTTTTTTCTGATTTCGTGAATGCACATTTCGCAGATAGTTTCTCGCTTTATACCTTGGAACTTTTTGAAAATCAGGTTTGGAAAAAGAAAAATCCTGATGAACTGATTTCGTGAGCCTATTTTTGAACGGATGAGCAGATTTATGAGGAGTTTAGTTTGCTAAAGTCAGTTCTGTTAGATGCTGGATATGTAAGGTATGAACTCTCAAATTTCTCTCTTGCAGGGAAATCAAGCATCCACAATAGGACCTACCGAGAAAGAGGAAATTGTCTCTGACTTGGACTGGGATCTTCTTCATTCCTAGAAGCAAAAGCAATAAGCCCAGAATTGCTCGCTGATTTGTGAATCCAAAATCTCTGATCATGACTGAGATACAAGAATACTTCAGATTTCAATGCCTACCTTGCAGGAAAAAAACGAGAAGCTAAAGATTTTGAACTTCTTGGAGCGAAAGATGATTTGATAGAGTGTTTTTTCCTTGGTTTGAGGACCGATAGGGGAGTGGATCAGCTTTCAGCTTTTGAAACGATCCTTGTTCCTCGTTATAGAGAAAAACTTACCAGCTATCAGGAGGAAGGATTACTAGACTTCTCTGATGAGCATTTGGTTCTAACAGATGAGGGTATGGATGTGTTCAATTCAATCGTAACTGAGTTGATGAGTGAAATTTAGACCATCTCTGTTTGATCTTGATCTTTATATCTTGTTTTTCCAAGATTGATACGATCAGTGATATCTTTTAGAGGGGCTCGGAGTGTTTCTCCTTTTCATTTATCGGTTCATTCATTTTTTGTATTGTAGATTCCAATGCGGTAATTTCATTTGGTTCAGAGATAAGAATACATTTGTCTTGAGATTTCCTGAACTGCACAAATATGAATCTCATCACAGAAAGCATGTGTCAATGCATCCTCTTTCAAAACTCAATTTTCTATTGGAAGGTTCTTTTTGTTCTCAAGATCTTTACATACGAGTAGAAAGGTTCCTTTTTTGATAAAATAGTTGATAATTTTAATGATTGCTTTATTTCGTTCGGCATCATTTTTGGTTGATCTTCGATTTTTTAGGATATTAAGATCAATGGACTCTTCATTTTCTCAAAAATTGATTGTTTGAAAAGTTGGGGCTTTATCTTTTGCCCATTCTCGCATTTTTTTTAAATTAGTTTCTGTGATTTTTCTTATTTGTTCTAAGGAAAGATCAAAAGTAAGATTACTTTGGGTGTTGACCATTCTTTCAATGTTTCTAATGTTGAAGTTAGCAAGTCCTTGATTATTATTGATATCATCAAATTGAATTTCCATTCTTCTTTCTCCTATTTGTTTTCCTTCTGTATTGAGAATTGCTATTTCTATGTTAAATTTGAAATCGTGATATGATCCATTACTTCCTCTTTTACTTCCTCCACTAAATTGTTTAAAAAACGCAAGAAAAGTTCTGAACGCCAGTTTATTACTGCAATCCTCGGGATAAACTTCTTCCATTTTTTCTTTCCAGTCTTTTTCATCAATAAAACTAGAAGGAGCTTTTACTCTTCTTTCTGCATTAAAACTTGCTTTCTTTAATGTTTCAAGCAATGCAGTAACTTGCTCTTCATTTAGGACTTTTTTATTATCTACTTCAATTTTTTTTATTTTTAGGGATTCTCCATTTTTAAGTCAAAATTTTTCTGGATGGAGCTTGATATTACTTGAAAACTCTTGAAATCGAGGAAGAATGACTTTGTCTTGGATTTGGTTAAAGATTGACTGTTCAATACCTTCTGTTGATACACGAAGTCCGATAATATCGGTCAGATTTTTTCCTTCAATGATTTTTTCTACAGCAGAGGCGAGAGATTTGTTTCTTGCACTGAGTTTTAGTTCTTTTTCTTTTTCTGGGTTGAGAAAATGAGTATTATAAGTATCTATTTTAATTTCAAGCTCGGACTTTGCTTCTTCAGCGATTTTTTTTGTTAGAATGTCCCAACTAAATTCAAGGGATTCTCTTTCTTCTAAGGCATGATGATGAAGTCAGAATTTTTCATTACTTAGAGCCCAAAGAATATCGGTAAATTGGCTTGTTTTTTTTGCCCATGCTTTGTTTCCTTCTCAATGTTCGTTTCTTCTTCAAAAAGGATTATGTTTTTCTTTATTGATGAGATACTCCAAGGCATCAAGGTATTCTTCCATGCTTCCTCTCGTATTATCCGTGATGAAGAAAAAATCTCCATCGTGGAAGACTTCATTGATATTGTGTCCCCATTCTTTTCGAACATGGATGGCGTTTGCGAAGAGGAGTTGGCAATATTTTTCACAGAGGGGAGAAAATCTGATCTTTTCTCTTTCAGAATCTTTTGAGGTATCGTTTTTTGTCTCATCTGGAACTAGAAAAGCTTCTTTTCAAAATCTTGCTCAGACTAATTTTGCTACTTGGCTGATAATATTGAGTTTTATGATAGATCCAATTTCCTCGTTATCATATCCTTCTTTTCCCCCTCTCTTGTTACTATACTCATCTTTACATTGTTTTAGAAAGGTGGATAAGGTTTTATTTTTCATCAAGGCTTCTATTCTTCTATCTCTAATCATTTTAAAGAAATTGCTAATTCCTTCTTTATAGGCTTCAGCAATAATTTCATCTCAAATTTGCTCATCAATCAGATCAAAGAGCTGTCTGATGATTTTTTGATCTGTTTTTTCTAGAGTGGAGCACTTGATGTGGGCAATACTCATCCTATTCCCTTGGTTTTCATCATTACTTAGCTCTCTAATATTAAAATTTGGCTGAATAGAAAGACCATTACGAATATAGTTTTCTGGGTCTGCAAGGTAATCCAGAGTTATAACTTCGGTAAGTGCTTTTTTAATTGCATGTTCAATTCCAGAGTGTCCTTTCTTTACCTGATCGGTATGCTTTAGTGGAGTATCCATTTTATTTCTCTGCAAGAAAAAATTAAAAAAATCAGACTAAGTATAGTCATTTTGTCTTAAAATGTCAAAAATTTAATAATGATATTTTTTTCCAGACCAAAGCGTGGTTGCTCTATAGATTTGCTCAATCAAGGTCAACTTCGCTAGGCCGTGGGGGAGGGTGATTGCTCCAAAAGAAAGCATTTTCATCGTTGGAAATTCAGCTTTCAGCTTTTTCTCATCTACGCCATAAGGTCAACCGATCACAAAAACCGTTTCCTGTCCCTGAATCACTTCAGAAAACCTGATCGTGTCCCATTTTTCTCATTCCTTGATCAAAAGAATTTTCTGAGCTTGAGGATGTTTTTTATGTAGAGCTTCAATCAGTTTTTCGGTTTCTTTTTCAATGACAAAAGCCTGATTTTCTTCTTTGAATGGCTTGAGATTTTCAATAAAAATCTGCTTTCAGAGCCTTTTTTCATACTCCTGAATCGCCGAAGAAAAATGCTTGTCTGAATCTGAAATGGAAAGAAGGGTAAACATAATTTATAATTGATAATTTATAATTGATAATTCACAGTTTAGAGTTTATAATTCACGGTTTAGAGTTTATAATTCACGGTTTAGAGTTTGATTTTTTGAGGAGTTCTTTGAAATTAGTACAAAATATACTTATCATCTAGTCCTTCATAGTAGCTTTTCACTCTCAAGATATCTCCTTTCATAACTCCCTCAGCTTCCAATATTTCAATAAATCCTTTGCTTTGCATCTGCTTCCAAAAATAATTTTCTGCCTGATCATTTCCTCGTGGAAGGGTGAAGGTCATTTTGCTGATTTCTGGATTCTGAAGATACCGAACCTTTGCAAATCTGCTTTCTAACTCCTCAATATAGCCCTCTTCAATCAAACGTGGCTTCTCTTCATCAGTAATCTCGGTAATCATCGTTAGCTCTTCCTCTTCTAGCTCCTCAAAGTAATTCGTTTCATCAAAGAGTGCCTCTGGATGATAGCCCGTATCAGCGGTTTTTTGCAAGAGTTCAGCAAATTTTCTGAGCAACTCGCCAACGCCAAAAAAGCTTCCTGCCGAAGTGGTAAAAGTATTGTTTTCTAGGGCTTCAATGCTGAGTCTCCCAAAATTCCCATCTTTCAAGAACTCCTGAATCTCCGCAAAGAGCGTTTTCTTGTATTCTCTGAGGATTTCTTCATCATTGAGGAGATCTCGTTTGTTGAGCACAAGAACGATTTTTTTACTGATCAGAATTTCATCATTTTTTTCAGCTTCAAAAACCAAAAAACCTGATTCCTCTCTGAAAACAAATTGTAATGCTTCCTCCTCTCCGAATCTATTGGTAATATATCTGATGATTTCGTGAAAAAGTCCAACCGTTTCTTTGATTCAGCTTTCAAATCTTGAGAGATCTGCCACAAACGCGAATACTCTAGCTTTCAAAACATGCCTGAGAAAAGCATTTCCAAGCCCTTTTCCTTCACTTGCCCCCTCAATCAGCCCAGGAATATCAATCACATTGAAACGATAATCTCAAACCGATACTGAACCTAAATTTGGAACGAGCGTTGTAAAAGGATAATCCGCAACTTTAGCCTTTACATCTGCCATACAGTTGATGAGTGAAGATTTTCAGACGCTTGGACTTCCGATCAAACCGACATCCGCAAGGAGCTGAAGCTCAAGCGTGATTTCCTTTTCTTGTCCTGGTTCTCCTAGGGTATAAAAATTAGGATACTGGTTGACCGCATCTTTGAAATGGATGTTTCCAAGTCCGCCTTCTCCTCCTTTCAGAATTTCAATTTTTTGCTTATCATGCTCCAACTGTGCAATCAGCTTTCAGCTTTCAGTATCTTTGATCATGGTCCCAATCGGCACAATGAGTTCCAGGTTTTCCCCATGGGCTCCATATTGATCTTTGGTTCTCCCTGGTTCTCATGGCTTTGCCTTGAACTGCTTTTTGTATTTGTAGTCAATAAGCGTATTTTCATCTTTTGAAGCAACGAAAAAAACTGATCCTCCATCGCCACCATCTCATCAAGAAGGTCATCATAAGGGGATTCAAGGAGCTCTTCTTCCGCTCGCAATCCCATCTCCTCCTTTTCCAGAGGCTACCGTAATTCTCACTTCATCATAAAATTGCATCAGTTTTTGGTAAGCAAAAAATATAAATCTGAACTTCAGTGTAGGGTTTTGCTCTAGCTTTGCAAGGCTTTATTTTGAGCTTGACTTGTATTGGCGAATTCCTATTATCCCCAAGAGATTTCTCTTTTTATTTTGTAATATTGATATGCATATGAAAAAAAAATTCTGATTTCTGGCAATGAGTGTGCTTGGATTGCTCGTTATCCCTCTAGGATTCCTTTCAGCAACTGCTCCTCTTTCCCCTGAACAATCTCCTGCTGGTTACTATGACGATGACCGTTATGATAGAGAAGATCTTTTAGAGGATCAGTATGAAATGGCCTATTATGAACAGCAACTTAGAAATCTTCAGCAACAAAGTGCAAACGCATTGCAGTCTGGAACTTCTTCGGTTTCAACTGATCAGTCAACGACAGCACTTACAGGATTAACGGAGGCAGTAACGGCAGCTGCACAACGAGTGGATACCTATGGAGCAGGAGATTGCGAATTGAACGGAAGGCCAGTCCCTTGTCAAGAATTACTTAATATGGCTGGAGAGGTTATTCCAGGAGGATTAGGAGGACTCGTTAAGATGGGGTTGATCGTGTTGCTTATCGGAGGAATATTGGCATTGATTTGATTCATTTTCTGGGTTTGGATGCTCGTAGATGCGATCAAGTATCAGAAAGAATGAAGAGTAGCATGGATCTTGATAATCGTATTCTTCAATGTTCTTGGAGCTTTTGTTTATCTCTTTGCTGCCAAGATGGGAAGAAAAAAAGAAAGTGAAGAATAAAAGATTTCCTCACTCCAAAAATCAGTTTAAGTTCCTTGTAAAAAAGCACTTGGCTGCTTTTTTTTATTCTCCGACTAGATAGTTGTCTCCTTGTAAGAAACTTGGGAGGGCTTGTTTTGCGAAAGTTTCGGTTCAAAGTTGTTTGTCTTTGAAGAAGCCAATGCTGAGAATTTTTACGCGTTCTTGTGGGAGTCCGTTTGGACTTTTTAGGCAGAGTTCTTGAGTATTGAGATTAGGATTCGCGATGATAAGGTAAGTATTGCTTTTCCCTTTGATTTCAGCAGGAGTGGTTCGTTGTTCAAGCAGGAGAGTGTTTTGATCAGAGAGGCTTAGCGTTGCAAATTTTCGTTGTCTTGTTTCTCCATAGAAGGTCAATGGATCTCCTCGAGCTTGTTGACTTCCTGCACGTAGGGCTTCGCTTATATCTGTGATTCCTGCATCCTTAAAGAGAGGAACGATGACTGATAATCCAGGTCAGACTTTGATTTTATTGTTCTCACTACAGGTATCAAGTTCTTGAACGAGTCCAGAGATTGCAAGAGAAAAAGCTGGCTGAAAAGCACAGTCCTCTCATTCTTTGACTAGAAAAGGGCAGTCAAAATTCTCTTTCATAAATTGATGACCGCTTTCTAGGGTAAATTCTAGTCCAGGTTCACGGCTTCCTAGGATAGCAAGTCCAAGCTCGGTTCCAGCTTTTGCAAGGTAGTTGGCTCTTTCATAGTTGTTGATATCTTCGCTATATCTGAAAAAGTTTTTCATATAGAGCGCTACCAAAACTCCCAGCAGTGCCGATCCTAAGAGAACAAAAAGCGCGAGAATGGTAATATTTCCTTGGAATCTTTTAATCTTCATGGTTATCTGTTAGAGCATAAAGGTTTGGTGTCGTTCCCTTGAGTCCAAAGAATATCTGGAGTGGGAGAATGCTACTTGTGCTTCGGTTTTTGGGGTTATAAAAACGGCTATATACTGCTCCTAAAAGCCAAAAAGCTGGTTTCCCCCCTTGGGTTTCACTTGATAAGGTATCAACAAGTGTTTCATAGGGAACGACCTTGAACATGACCTTACTTACTAGATAGTTTCCACTGCCGAGGAGTGTGATTTCTTGCTCCTCTTGCTTCAAAACCAATCTGCACGATGTGAAATCAGTTTTTTCATCCTGTTTTTGAGTAAGATAGTCTTCATTGTAGAGTTCCCCTGCATTTTCGCAATGTCCAGTAGAAAAAACCTGAACTCCTGTTCGCTGTCCTCCTGTAAGGTAGAGAATGTCGGTGATTCCTTGCTTGGAAACGAGGCTATCTCCATAGTGTTCATAGTCGATTGTTGCTGTTTGGGAGAGATTATCAAGCATTTGGGAGAGCATCAAGGTTTGCTTTGCGAGTTCTTTATCCTGCTCTATTCTAAAGGTGACTTTTGTAATAGTGCTATAGGTTTGCAAAATGATTCCTGAAAGCATTCCAAAAAGGACAATGACAATAATGAGTTCTATAAGTGTGAATGCTGATTTTTTCATAAGGTGGTTGTAGGGGTAAATGAAATGATACTGTAGATTATGTGTTGCTGTTTTGAGCGGGTTGAGTGATAGGAACTCCCCACGCCCCTTCGGGGCATCCTCCCGATAGATCGGGACTCCACTTCGTTTCGCCTCATTGAGGGGGGGGGGCGTTACACTATCAAAAGAAGAAATTCTGACTCTTCGGGGCACCCCCTCAAGAGAGGGACTTTACTTCGTTTCGCGCCTCATTGAGGGGGTTTTTCGGTTTGGCTGCGTTCCGAATATCTGTTGATCTCTTTATTGTTCAGCTGGGAGGGAGTCTTTCATGCCGATGAAACTTTGCAAGAGAACTTCTCCTGTGGAGGCTCATCTTTTATAGAGAACACGAGAAGTGATTTTTAGAATTTTATTGGTATCTCGTTCTTTTTCAGTGTTCGTTTTGATTGGGGTGTATTCAATAATTCTCGCAAATCCTTTAACGGGGAGCTTGTGTTGTGGAAGTGGCTGATAATAGGCGATTTCTTCATTTTGTGTGCCTGTGGAAAGCTCAAGGTAAAAGGTTTTGAAATCAGACTCAAAATCTCAGCTTTTCTCTTCTTTCTCAAAGTGTCGGTAGTTTCCGCTAGGAGAGAATCAGATTTTGAAGTTTCTATATTTTTCTTCTCAGAGGTAGCGTTCTTTCTCATCTTCAAATCCAAAGTAGTTTCGTGGATATCCTTGTTCAATATTGCTATCTCTGATCGTATAGGCGATTTCTAGTCCTTCTTTTGCAAGGAGCGTTGCCTTGGTTTTCATACTGATGGCATCAAAGTAGCCGAGGCTCTTGGTAAGAACATTCAATACTGCGAGAATCCCTACTCCAAAGACAAAGATTACCACTAAAATCTCTATGAGCGTAAACGCTTTTTTTCTCATTTCCTTGACAAAAGATAAATTATTTTCTTGCTTTATAGGAATTGAGGAGAAAAAGTCAACTCTCTCTTTTTTTTATGGAGGAAATCTGTAGACTGGAATCAGTTTTTTTATCTTTTTTCTGTGGTGAAATGAAGCATAATGGATTTGAGGTGAAGGTTTCTGATATTTTGAATGGGAAGGTTACCGATACGCTTCTTTTGGAAAAGAAGCTGATTTCTTTGCTTCCTGAATTGACTGAAGAAGGGGTTTCTGGAGAGGTGAAGATTCAGTCGCTGGACCATGAATCGCTTTTGGTTACTTTGAATTTAGAGGCGAAGCTGGAAGAGGTTTGCGATCGCTGTGGAGCGGATTTTCAGCGTGAGGTCAAAATTGAAGACTATAGTGCAAAATATGTTTGTCAACTTGATCCTGAGGGGAAAGATACGGAAGAAGACATTTTGCTCATTGATACGAAGAATGGAGTAATTGACCTTGAAGAACTGATTTATCATGCAATTATTCTCCAGGAGCCGATTGTTAAGCTTTGTCCTGCCTGTAATGAAGTGATAGAAAAAGAAGTCGAGGATGATGAAGATGAATTTTCTGAGTATTATTCCTAGTTTATTCTTATCTCTGAAAAACAGCGTTTTTAGGCTACGGTTTCGTTTATTTAAAATTCTAAAAAAAGAAAAAATCTGGTTTTGTCAATCTTGTGGGGTTGAAAAAGTCAGATTTTTTTGACTTTTAAAGATTTTTAGACTATAATGAGGAGAAACAAAAATTGATTTTATCCTTTATCACTACAAAACTATGGTGATTACCGAAGAAAATGGAAATCCTTTTACTGAGCAGAGTCTAGCAGATCAGTTGCTGGAACAGGCACCTTCCGAGAAAGTATCAGCTTCTCCAGTGTCTAATTCTACGCCTCGTTCAGCTCCTGTTCCTGCTCCAGCTCCTCAGCAGCAAGAAGTTGCTTTGCATCAGAAAGATACGGCGACTATTGATCTTCTTGATGATTCAAATCTTGCAAACTCTAAAGAAGCTCAC
This sequence comes from bacterium, assembly GCA_041831495.1. GTDB lineage: Bacteria > Patescibacteriota > Gracilibacteria > Absconditabacterales > Absconditicoccaceae > HOT-345. Next base: position 19,906 of record JBHAST010000077.1, read on the forward strand.
GCAGACTATTCGATCAAGAGATACAATTCAAGGTTTATTTTTACCCTTCTTGGTATTGTTTTGGTAGGATGAGCTCTGGTTTGTTCCTATCTTTTTTATCAATATCTTAGTAGTAAATCTCAGCCGACTCTCTCTGCTTCAGTATCTGAGCGTGTGGAAAAAACTTCAGATGTTTATGATAACTATGGTCAGAATTTAGGGCTTTTTAGTCTTGATGATTATGCAGGAGTAAGTCTAGAGAGAGATCAGATGGAAGGAGCAAGAAGAATTCTATCTGATGACAAGCTGAATTTTGTCCAGAAAAAAGACCTCTTGGAGGAAAAACTAGGAGCGCTTGGGCAGCGTATTCTTGAGTATAAAACCGTTACTAAGGAACTCAGAGAAAAAATGAATAGAGATGGATTTTTCCCACAAGAGTTAGTTGATATTCTCAAGACTGATAATGCAGTGGGTTCTATTCAGAGAAGTTTGCTTTCCTTGGAAGTAGTAAAGTTTTCTAGTGCGATGAAGGTATTTTCTTTGATGGATGTTTTTGTTTCTCAGCTAGCGGATAATCTCGGATATACCAAGTCAGATATTAGAGAGAAGCTTTCTGAACTCTTAGAAAGAGGGGAGAGGGATGTGGAATACTATCTCAATGTGTGCTATAATAATCCATATGAACCTACGAAATGTGATAAAATCAATGACTTTGATGTTTATTATAAGAGTATTCTCGGAGATCAGGAACTTGATACCTATTTCTTCAAGAATCTTATGGAATTTATAAATAATAAGCTCGAGTTTAGTACAATGCCAAGCTTCTCTATCACTTTCAATAGTTTTGATGGAAAGAGTAATAGCATTGCCTTTACGATTGAGGTAAATACCCTTAAGGAGGATGAATATGCCTTGATTCAACAAGGAGTCAAAAGTCCGCATATCTTTATCGTTTCAGAATTGATTAAATTGCTTAAGCAGAGTACTTTTATTCTCGGAAAGGCGATTGATGCTAAAGATATCAAAGTCACTCCAAAGCAGGTAAGTATCTGAAATGCTAAATATCTTGTCAATAACTCAATCAAAAACTTTAATCTTCCTATCCAAAAAATGACAGAAAGAGAGATCTTTGACTTTACAGATACTTATATCTCAAGACTTCAGACTAAGTCAAAAGTTCAAGAAACTGAAGAAACTCTCTCTCCTTCTCTCCAGAATAATCAGCCAGAATCACTCTCAGGTGCTCAGTTTTCTAGTGGAGCATTTGTCGCTGACCCAACGGCTTTGGAATAGTTAAGCGTTCTTATATTTATTTTATGATCCGATATTCTCATGACTGAAAACAAAAATCTAGACCTTAAAGTTTTAATAGAAAAAGCAAAACAGCTTTGGAATGATTTTATTGCTGGGCTCAAGAAGCAGGGAAAAGATGGAGCCAAAGTAGAGATTTCGTTCTGAATCAATAAACAATCTTACCTTGTGGCTCTGGGAATCCTCGGAGGAATGCTCATTGCTCTTGGGGTTGCGATATTCTTTATTCGAAAGAAGCAGGTTCAACTTACCGAAAAAACTTGGGATCTCAAAGAACTTTATTATTATGATCTCAATCAGATTCAGCAAGCAGAGGTAATGAGTGAAGATAAGGATCATTTTCCTAAAACCATTCAAGAGCTTCTCGATTTCCATGCGCTATCAAAACAAGAGAAAGAAAGTGTAGAATGAGAGCTTAACTTCAAAACGAGTGTATATTCAGAATTTTTGAGAAATCTTTTGCTTCCTTCACTAAATATTTGGAAGGATCCTTATACTAAGGAGATTGATCTCTCAATCTTAGGAAAGAAGTATCTTGATACCAATCCTTACCAAGATATTGCCTTGCTTGCTCAGTGGAGTAGTATCGTGAGAGAAAGTGGAAAGGATGTCGGAGATAATGAAGTCGTGAATATGAAAATCTGAGATATTAAAGAGCTTCCAAATGGCTTTTTCAATATCCCAATCAGTATCTCATTTAAATCTGACTCCAAGAGAGCGTTCTTGCTCCTTGTAGACAAGCTTTCTTTGACCTCAAATATCAATAACCTTGGGTTGCTCAATGATTTTTCTTACTATCTCTTTGATGCCATTAGGCAGGAAAAATCTGAAGAAGTTGCTCAGTTGGTCGAGGAGTATGGATTAGTTAAATCTGAAGAACAAGATGAAAAAACTTTTAATAATGCGGTCATCTCTCGTTATTTGTATAACTGGATTCATTCTGATGATCAAGCTCAGAATTTGCTGATTGATGAAGCGATTGTAGATATGGCAATCAAGGAAAGTGTAGTTTGTGGAAAAAATGAATCAGAAGAAGTTTGTTATTTCAGATTTAGAGATAAGTATAGAACAATTCCAGGTCTCGCTTATGGAATCGGTCTTGAATCGCTTCTGAATAAGCCGCTTGCGCTCAAGCAATTTTTGGCAAATATTCCTCCTTTGATAGCAATAGAGTCTTTTACTTTTGATAAGGCAAAAGCACAAGGATTGTCGCTCTCAACTACCAATGAATACCTTGGAAATGTGAATTTTAATATTTATGGAAGAGGAATTGATCCAGCAGATGCTGAGCAAATCTCAAAACAGCTGACAGAGTCTTGTTTTGGCTCTGGAACCCTCGATGCTCTTGATGCAAGTGGAGCACTCGTTCCTGTGCAGAAGGCACTAGAGCAGGTAGGCGATGGAGCACAAACCAATGTTGAAAGAATGGCAAATCTTTTGGAACTCAAGGATCATCTCCAAGAGGAAGCGAAGGACTTTGGAAGTCTTTCTCCTTACAATACGATTATCAAGAAATTTGAATTTTATAGAATGCTCAAGAATGTAGGACTCTGCTCTAAGTAAGCGCTCCTTGTCCTTTAATGAGAAAGTCTTTCTGTTGAGAGGCTTTCTTTTTTAAAGGCTTAAGATTTGACTTTTAAAGAAAAAGGGCTATAATTACTTCGTTTTTATCATGAATTATGAATTCTGATGACACTAACCTTAAATGAATGGAAAGATTATCTTAATACAGAAAAGCTGCTTAAAGATTCTTGGACTCGTTTTATTCAAAAAAAAGAGAATGAAGAAGCTATTTTTGAGGTACTCACAGCACATCAATATAATAATTTTACAAAACAAAAGGTCTATAATGCTGATACGATGTGCTATGAGCAAACAAACCGCTTTGAAGACAGGAAGATGAAGTGGGCTTATGTCCAAATAAGAGAAATTAGGGGGGGAAAATATCTGAGACAAAACACTATCAACGATATGATCGAACTTATACAAGCGATTCAAGCCTGCCAAAAAGCTTTGGATACCAATAGACCAGAATCTCACCCTTGATCAGCTGGGAACTACCCTGTAAAACATTGGCCTGACAGTCAGATGGGTTTTGATTCCTCAAACCCCACCATTCCTCTTTCAAAAGAAGAGGCAGAAAAAAAAAGAAGAGAAGACTTAGAGGCCCTCTATGCAAAAGATCCTGATGAACCACGATGGAATAGATAGTTATTTCTCTTCTGCTAGATAATCCACGATTGTCCAAGCAAATTTTGGAGCAGCATTAGGACCGTTGGCGCTAATCAGATTTCAATCTTTTACCACTTCCTGATCTATAAACTCTGCCCCCTTCGCTTCTAAATAGCGAATCTGCGTACCCATTCCGTCATCTCGCCCTGTGACTTGTTTGCCTTGATAAATTCCTGCATCAGAGAGCAAGGTCGGAGCAATACAAATCGCAGCTACCGCCTTGGCTTCACGAGCAAGCTGAAGATAGCGAGGATGCTGAAAATATTCCTCATACGCACCACCTCAACCAATAAAAACGAGCATATCATACGCAGAAGTCTGAACTTCATCAAGAGTCAGACTTTTTTCTATGGTTTTAAAAAAGACGCCTCTACACTTACCTCACTTTCAAGAAGCAACTTCACACTGATGCCCCTGAGCCGTGAGAATATCAAAAGGAATGCTGAATTCTTCATCTTGAAAACCAAGATTTGCTAGGATAAAGAGCAGCTTTGCCATAAAAAAAATTCTATTATCATCTAAAAATTCTTCCCAAAAATCAAAAAAAATCTGATCAAAAGGAAATACGAGAGAAAATATACATCTTTTGTTTTCAAAAGCAAGGAGAGAAAGTATCGCTTGATTTAAAGACTCTAATCTTTATGAAAAGGGTGTTTTTTAAACTCACTATTTTTTAGAAAAATTAAAATTCAAAATCATCAATGGAAAAAGAGAAGAGAGACCTCCTCCAAGATGAAACCTTGAGTCAAAAACTGATCAAAAAAGGATTCTGGCTCTATCTTTTTTCTTATCTAATTGCCCCAGGTGGTTATCTCATTAGGCTTTTGATTACCAATTCTCCTGAGGTTTCGGTGGCTGATGTAGGAGTGCTTTATAGTATTATCAGCTTGATCAATTTTCTGAATGTATATAATGACCTAGGGCTGACCGAAAGTTTACAATATTTCTTGCCAAAGTTTTGGATTCAGAAAAAATTTAATGCGATCAAAACGACCGTTTGGCTCAGTCTTTTTGTACAATTCAGTACGGCAATTTTAATCGCTTGTGGACTTTGGTTTGGAGTGGATTGGCTTGCAGCGCACTATTTTCAGAGCGAAAGTGCCGCTAAAATTTTGAAGTTTTTTTGCCTCTATTTTCTCGGAGTCAATCTCTTTCAGACCTTACAAAGTGTTTTTATCGCCTTCCAAAAGACCTTTGATTATCAGTTCGTGGAGTTCGTAAAAATTTGGGCTACGGTCTGATTTACGGTTTTTTGCTTTTTTACAGGGAAACAGAGTATTGAATGGTATAGTTTGAACTGGATTTTAGGGCTTGGAGTCGGGATTCTTGTTGCAGGGCTGCTTTACGGAAGGAAATATCACCGCTCCTTGATGCAGGGGCAATTTGAACGAGATAAACCGATGCTGAAGCAGTATGCAACATATGCTTTGTGGGCGTTTATCGGAGCGAATATTGGGAATGTTTTTGGACAAATTATTCAGCAAATGGTTATTTTTTTCTTGGGAGCAGAAAAAGCGGGGTATTATGCGAACTTTCTCAGTTTGTTCTATATGGGGACTATCCTTATTGGACCGATTATGGGGCTGATTTTCCCGATAGTTTCCGAACTTATAGCAAAGAAAGATCAGAAAAAACTCTGACTGCTGTTTTCATTTTTTTATAGTTATTTTTCAGTCTTTATCTTCAGTATTTCTGTGCTGTTTATTGTGCTGGGGCCAGAAATTGCGATCGCGCTCTTTGGTGAAAAATATCAACTTTCTGGACAACTGCTCTCTTTGACCTGAATTTTTCTGATCTTTAATATTCTCTCAGGCTTTAATTTTTCGGTACTGGCGGGCTTGGGAAAGATCAAGGAAAGGGTCAAAATTTTGGGAATTTCTACTCTTATTACGGTTTTATTTACCTATGGGGCAATTAAGCTTTTGGGACTACGATGAGCAGGACTTGGCTTTGGAATCAGCTATTTTACCCTTTGGGGACTCAGCTTTCCTTATTTATTGAAAGCGAGTAAATTTCCTCTTCAATGGAGATTTATCATCAAAAATCTGATTGTTTTGGTCTCGTTGGGAGCTGTGATCTTTGTCTGAAAAAGCAAACTCTGATTAGTCAGTGAGGAGAGATGGCTGATGATTGCAAAGTTGATTGGAGTAGGAGTGGCTTATTTTCTGTGTTTTGCTGCTTTGAATTGGAGGCAGGTCGCAATGCTCAAAGGAGAAATAACAAAAATGAGCTGAAAAACTGGTTAAAAAAATCTTTCTTTTTTCAGCAAAAAAGGAAAACTGTCTTCACATTCAACTTCTTTTCCCTTGAAAAGTACCTCAACTTTTCATATACTTGCAGGGAGTAGAAATAATTGCTTTATCTTTTTTGTTGGCAATGCCTTTTGAAGTAAAGTGTAAACTATGTGTTCATCTTTTGCATAGATTTAAATTTTGGTTGTCTAGAAAATTGGAAAAACTTGATGCCATCCCTCTTATGTTAAGGGTTCCACTTGGGGTGTTTTTTGTGATTATCGGGATCATTTTTTTCTACATTCCTTTTATCAATGGTCTGATTTTTATGCTTATTGGTGCGAGAATGTTTGGTAAAAAGTATGTCTATCAGGTTTTCCGTTTTGTTTCTGCTCATAAATCTTTTTCTTCGGCTCGTGAAGCCTTACTCTATACGCTTAAAAAGTAAAAAATCTGATTTTTGTTTTCTGTGCTTTCTTGGTCTTCTTGTATTGTAAAATTCTTTCTTACTTCCTAACCAATGTAGATGTCCGAAAATGTAAAACTTCTCGCACTTCTGGATACGGTGATTGACTGCTATCTGGACAAAGGCGAGCCAGTAGGCTCAAAGTTTCTCAATTCGCTAGAAGCGGTGGATTATGCCCCTTCAACCCTGAGGAAATACCTCAATGCGCTGGAAAAACAAGGTATGGTCTATCAGCCTTACAACTCTTCAGGGAGAATTCCGACTTTACAAGGGCTTTCTGCTTATTTAGATACGAGATTGGCGGAACTGCCTGATGAAGTAGATCTTCCACTTGATAATGCGAGAAAAGGACTTAAAAGTCTGGTTGAGGCTTTGGGAGAGGTTTCTGATGGGGTTGTGGTTGGATTTATCAGGAACGATGAGTATTACTATCTTGGGATCAATAATTTGCTTCGTGATGATATGATTGATGAATATTCGGCGACGAGGACGATCATTCGCTTCATTGAGGAAAAAAAGATCGTAGCTTTTATTGACAAGAAAATCCTCAAAAATGCGGAGGTTTACTATACATTTGTGAATGATGCTGATACGCTGATTTCTTGCGTGTATGTTAAGGTCAATCTTGATGGCTATGATGCGGTGCTTTCTATTGTTTGACCGCTCAGGGTGAATTACAAAAAGAATATCGCGATCCTCAAAAAAGTTTTAGAATCTTTAGCACATTAGTATGGCAGTAGAAAAAGAGCAAAAATCAGAATTCTGATCTGAAAAACTCCTTAATCCTGAACAACAAAAGCAGAAAGAGGCTTTGCAGTCTCGTATTGATGAGCTGAGAAAGCTTGATCAAACTACGAAATCTGAAGCTCAAGAGCTCAAAAAAGAAATGCAAACTGACCTTTCTATCGCAAATTTGGAAAAGAAAGTCCAAGCTTTAGACGGTCGTAATCAGGAAAACTTCCTTGCTGATGTAGAAAAAATTGAGGCAGAGCTTTCAGTGTTAGAGGAATCCCGTTCTTCCTTTGCAAATTTGCAAGGTACTATTCGTGCAAAGAATCCTCAGCTTGATGCTCAGCTTCAGCAGCAATTTCCTGAGAGCTCAGAAAAGGCAAATCAGGGGAGGGCAACCAGTTACGAATCCATAGCGAGCATTAAGCCTCAGAAATGAGAAAATGCAGTTGCAAACTTTTTTGCGGGAATTGTGGAGAAATTAGTAGCGTAATCAGATTTTTATTTTTAAGTATCATTATGGCAGAAATCGTCCAAAGTGCAGGTGGAATCGTTTATTATCTCGCTCCAGATGGAGAGCCGAGATACTTGCTCATCAAAAGGCACGCGCTTTCAGGGAAAATTGAACGAGTTGCTCCGAAAGGAAAAATCCAAGCAGGAGAAAAAATTGAGGAAACGGCGTTGAGAGAGGTTTCCGAAGAGTGTGGAATCTCCAAAACTTCACTAAAAATAAGACAAAAAGTCTGAATGACTTCTTTGAGAAGCTCAGAAACCAAAAGAGGACACTTAGATAAAGATGTTACCTATTTCCTTATGAAGTATGAGGGCGATCCAAGTGCGATTCAGATTACTGATGGAGAGGGCTATATCGGGATCTATAAATGGGCTGATATTCAGCAGGTGCTCTGACTTTTGTATTATGAAGATATTAGAGAATTGATCAGAAAAAGCTACCTGATGATCAAGGAGGAGAGAAAATATCGTTCTGTTCAGCAGGATTTTTTGAAGAAATTAGGATAAATTTTATCGATTATTGTTTAGTAGTTTTTTCAAAAAGAGCTTTCTGTGTTCTTTTAAAACGCCATAGTGCTCAATCGCAGCATAGTGTGCTTTGGTGCCATAGCCCTTATGTTTCTCAAATCCATAGGCGGGATAACGCTCAGCAAAAGCATCTAAAACCTGATCTCTGCTGACTTTTGCAAGAATAGAAGCGATAGCAATTTCTTTGAGGCTAGCATCGCCGTGAACAACCGTTTCTGTCTGGATTCCGAGTTCTTTTCAAAGTCAAAAATCTGATTTTCCATCAAGGATCAGTGTTATTTTTTCATGTTCTGTTTCATAGTGAGTGATCAGTTGTTTTAGGTCATCAAGGAAAAATTTTGCGGAAACCTTTTCTCCAAGTAGGGAAGCAAGAAGTTGATACAGTCCTTTACAAACCGCCAAATTGATTGCTCTGGTAACGCCGTAGCGGTCTATCGTTTCCGCATCAACGCTTCAAAGTGCGGTAAAAAGCTGACCTTGCTGTTCTAAAGTTTTGATGAGTTGAAAAGCAAGCTCTCTTTTGTGCGAGCTGAGCTTTTTGCTGTCTTGGAAAAGGTCATAGTTTGCAAGAGCTTTGCTGGAAAGTTTGCTCACGACCAGTCCTATGTAGAGCGGTCAAAAAAGCGGACCCCTGCCGGCTTCATCAAAATAAATCTGCATTGTAGGAAATGGTTTGCTAAATGTTTTTTGTAAAGTTCTTCATCACGAGCCGCAGGCGAAGTGATCCAGATAGAAAACAATATGGATTTGCTTCGCTATCGCTCGCAATGACGGTAAATGGATATTTGGATTGCTTTGTTCCACTTTGTTTCGCTTGCAATGATCTTTTTAGAGAAGGAATCTTTTATTTTCCCTTACTCAAAAGCCCGACAACCCCAATCATCGCACCATTATCGGTAGAATAGACTTTTTTGCTTGGCGTGAAAAAGGGGAGTTTGAGCTGTTTTTTTGCGATCAGCTCAGGGATCGCTTGGCAAAGTCTGGAATTTGCAGAAACTCCTCCTGCTAAAGCGAGACTTTGAGCTCAAAAGACTTCTCCTGCTTGAATCAGTTTTTTTGCAAGGACTTCCACGACCGCCTCTTGAAACTCATAGGCGATATCACAGATAAGCTGCTCATCAAGCACGATGCCTTCTTTTTCTAATTTCTCCAAAAGAAAAGAAACCTGGCTTTTCATACCAGAAAAACTGAACTCAAATTTTTCGTGTGCGAGGAAGATTCTCTTGAACTGCACCAGGGAATTTGCTTTTCCTAAAGCTGCTTTTTGCGAGATTCGCAATCCTCACGGATAGGGACCGCCGAGCATTCTTGAAACCTTATCAAAACACTCTCCTGCTGCGTCATCTAAGGTTTGACCGACCTTTGTGATTTTAAAATTTGCAAAGTCAAAAGAAGAAAATTCTGGTCTGAATTCAGCTTTTTCTTTCTCTTCTATGAGATAAATATCATTATGCCCCCCAGATGCTGTCAAAATTACTAAAGGAAAAGCGACATCTTCAAGCTTTCTCTCAAGCAAGATAGAAAACATATGTCCGATAATATGATGCACAGGAACGACCTCTTTTTTGAAAAAAGCTCCCAACTCATAAGCGACCGTTTTCCCCACCACAAGGGATCCTGGAAGCCCAGGCTGCGTGGTTACCGAGATGAAGTCTACATTTTGAATTTTATCAAAACCGATTGTCTGCAAAAGGGCGATAATTTTTTCACTATGCAGTCTTGATGCGAGTTCTGGGACAACGCCTCAGAATTTTTGATGTTCTGCAATTTGGGAATAGGCAAGAAGTTGCTCTACTTCAAAAGTCCCTTTATCATTGCTAATGATTGCAAGTGAAGTATCATCACAGCTGGTTTCTATCGCGAGGGTTTTCATAGTTTCTTTTATGATAAAACTTCCAGAAGTATAGGGTTTTTGGAGAAAAAATCCAATCATTCTTTCTTTTTTCCTTCTTTCTTTGATAAATGTGATTTTTCTTTCTTCTTTCTTGCTTTTTTGTAAAAAAATAGATATAATAGACTTATCTTATTTCAAAAATAAAAAGCTGACTAATGCCACAAAACCTAACTTCTAAATATCGTTACTTTCAGATCAAACCATTCAAGGACAATGAACTTTGAGTGGGGCATTGGGAAAAACTCATAAAAAATCTCATATCTCTCAAGGCAAAAAAAATCAGTTTTATTCTCTGTGGAAATAGTGCCGAAATTAAGCTTTTTGTAAAACTTCCAAAAGATTTTGAAGTTTATTTTCAGAATACTTTTTATACCACTTTTACGACTTCCGACCTCGCAGAAAGTGAACGCATTTGCCTTAGTGGAGAGAGGGTCTATCTTGGACTGATCAAAGATGCATTTTTCTC
>JBHAST010000078.1:0-6889 GCA_041831495.1 bacterium
CAAGGAGGACCGTCCATGAAAAATAAGGAAGTATCTTGAATTGAGCTTCAAAAAGGAAGAAATCCATCGTGAAGAGAGAGAACAGACCACTGGAGCAGAGAAACAGAAAATGTTCCCAACCGATATCGGAATGATCGTAACGGATTTTTTGGATCAGAATTTTTCTGATATTATGGATTATGGTTTCACGGCAAATGTGGAGCAGGAATTTGATGAAATCGCAGAGGGGAAGCTTGAATGGACAAAGATGATGGAGAAATTTTACGGACCTTTTCATACTCAAGTTGTGGAAACGACAGGAAAAGAAAGGGTAAATACTGAAAGAGCCCTCGGTCAGCATCCAAGCAATGGAAAACCCGTTATCGCGAGAATGGGAAGGTATGGACCGATGATTCAGATTGGCGATCAAGAAGACCCAGAGAAGAAATTTGCTTCCATTCCTGCGGGAAAAACAATTGAAACGATCACGCTTGAGGAAGCTTTGCAGGCTTTTGCGTTGCCAAGGAGCTTGGGACAGCGAGAAGGAGAAGAAGTTGTAGCTTCTACAGGGCGTTTTGGTCCGTATGTGAAGTATAAGAACCTTTTTGTATCCATCAAGAAGGATTCAGGTTTAGATCCTTTTTCTATCAGTTTGGAAGAGGCGATTCCGATGATTCAGGAGAAGATGGAAGCCGAGAAAAATAAGTATATTAACGAATTTGACTACGAAAAGGAGAAAATTCAGGTTTTAAACGGTCCTTATGGTCCTTATATCAAATATGCCAAGAAAAATTATAAAATTCCAAAAGGCTGAAAAGACGCGAGTGATTTGACTTTGGAGGATTGTTTGGAGCTCATCGGAGTAAAGAAAGAATCTACGAAATCCTCTCCCAAAAAAGCTCCAGCCAAGAAAATAGCAAGCAAGAAAAAATAGATAGAAAGCTTCTTAGTTTTTTATTTTTTCTCCTATCTACGATGGACACAAAGCAATTTGAAGGCAAAAAGATCGCGATTCTCGGCTTCTGATTAGAGGGGAAGTCTACGCTCAATTTCTTGCTCAATAATAATTTCGCTTTTGAGAAGCTTTCTGTCCTAGATATGAAAAACCAACCGACCCTACAAACGCTCGGAATTCCAAGTGAAACATGAGAAAACTATCTCCAACATTTGGATCAGTTTGATGTTATTTTTAAATCTGCAGGAGTTCCCTATTCTCCTGAATTACTTCAACATCAGGACAAAATTCTGACACAAATGCAGTTCTTCTTTGATAATTATAAAGGGAAGGTTATCGCTATTACCGCCAGCAAAGGAAAATCTACGATGACCTCTCTGATTTTCACGATTCTCAAAAATGCTGGCTATAAGGTGAAATTGGTCGGAAATATCGGGAATCCCGTGCTTGATGAGATTGATTTTGAAGAAGAAGCTGATTTTGTAGTGTGTGAATTATCAAGCTATATGTTAGAGCATTTGAAAAAGAAAAATTATATTTCAGTGCTAGGAAATATCTTTCCTGAACATATGGACTGGCACGGTGGATTTGAGCAATATGCAAACGCAAAGCTGAATATTCTCAAAGGGTCAGACTTCAATTTTGTCTTACAAAAAACAGTAGAAGAATATGAGATTGAGAACTTGTATTCTAACCTAGAAACCTATGGAATTTGAGGAAAAACTTCCCGAGCTAATGGTTATTTTACGCACGATTTTCAGGAGCTTTTTCCTACTGAAGACAAGCTGCTTTTGGGAGAGCATAATACGCAAAATATTTCGCTTGCTATCGCGGTAGCGATTAAGATTGGAGTTCCCATGCAGATTATTCAAGATACCATCAAGAGTTTTACCGGGTTGCCGCATAGACTAGAGCTTGTAGGGGAATTTCAAGGGATTACCTTTTATGATGATGCGATTTCTACTACTCCAGAAAGCACCTTAGAAGCGATCAAAACCTTTGGAAAGAGGATAGGAACGCTCTTTCTCGGAGGAACAGATAGAGGGTATGATTTTAGTCTTTTGATGCAAAAAGTGCAAGAATACTGAATTCAGAATTTGGTTTTTTTCCCTCCTTCATGAAACATAATGGCAAAACTTCTTCCTGATTTCAAAGGACAGATTCTGCATACGAATGATATGGAAGCTGCGGTCGCCTTTGCTTTTTCCCACACTGAAAAGGGCAAAATCTGTCTGCTTTCTACGGCCTCTCCAAGTTATAGTATTTGGAAAAATTTTGAGGAAAAGGGAGAGCTTTTCAAAGCCGCAATTCATCAGTTGGAAAAGTAGAAAAAGTTGTTTGTCCTTTTGATTGGCGTTGATGTTTTACTTTTAGCGTTTGGTAGTGATGTTGGTTGCTGGAATTATTATAGGTCTTACCTTAATCCTCCTTGGAATTATCGGTTCGGTGTTGCCGATTCTTCCTTGACCTCAGCTTGCCTATATTGGAATTCTGATTTTTCATTTTATGGCGGGAAGACCGTTTTCGCTTGCTTTTCTCTTGGTTTGGCTCACAATTATGGTGGCTTTAGTAGTCTTGGATCAGTTCTTACCGGTCCTTTCTACCAAAAAATTCTGAGGCTCAAAGCGAGGAATGCGGGGATCAGGAATTTGAGCGATTCTGGGGATTTTTGGAGGAGTTTTCGGCATATTGATCGGACCTTTTGCGTGAGCTTTACTCGGAGAGTGGCGGCATTCAAGGAATTGGAAAAAGAGTTTAAAACCTGCACTTTGAAGCTTTATCGGAATCGCCATGAGCGGATTGATCAAAATCGCGATTTGTTTGGTTCTTGCGTGGTCTTTGATTGCAAAAGCGATTGAGATTAGTTCATAATTCGCAGTTCATAGTGTGAAGTTTAGAGTTCTGTTTGTTCTGAGCTAAGCATTTCGAGAATCTGTCTTCCTGAGCGATAGCGAAGGATATAAAATTTGCTTTCTATCAGATTCTTCACTTCGTTATTGCTTCGTTCAGAATGACAACGTAGAGTCCTCAAAATAACAAATTAGGGATTTCTTCTTGATCACCAAAGCTAAATCCTTATGGTTGGATCAGTTTTATTCTTTTTTGTTTACGCTGATGGAAACACTTGCCTGCATTACCACTCGTAGATCGGTAAGAAGCTATCGTGATGAGATGATCAGTCTTGAGGAGCTTCAAACGATCGCTGAATATGGGCTTTTTGCTCCCTCTGCACATAATCAGCAGGCTCGGAAGTTTTTTCTCATCAGTAAAAAATCTGATTTTGAGTTTTTGGGCGAGTTGATGGAGTTTGGGAAAATGATTCCTCAAGCATGAGGCGTGATTTTGGCTACCTTTAACCAAGAGAAACTCAGGAGCCCAGAGTTTATTCAGCAAGATATGGGAGCTTGTATTCAGAATATTCTTTTAACGAGTCATGCTCAAGGTTTTGGAGCGGTGTGGGTAGGACTCTATCCTCATGAGACAGAAATGCAGGCGATTCATCAGCATTTTCAGCTTCCAGAGCAGATTGTTCCTTTTGCTTTGATTTCACTTGGGAAGCCTGAGGGAACGCTCAGAGAAAAAAACCTGAAAACTGAAGGAAAGATTCAGATTTTATAGTTTATACTTCTCATGACAGAAACCAAGGATGTTGCAATAGAAGCCTCTCGGAAGCAGGTGCTGGCCGAGGAATTTCAAAAGCCTTATTTTGCTGAGATCAAAAAATTTTTGAAAGCTGAATTTGATGCTGGGCATACTGTTTACCCACAGGGGAAAGCTATTTTCAATGCCTTCAACCTTACGCCTTTTGATGCGGTCAAGGTCGTAATTTTAGGGCAGGATCCTTATCATTGAGAAGGCGAGGCGCATGGGTTGAGTTTTTCCGTGCCCGAGGGGATCAGAATTCCTCCCTCTTTGAGAAATATTTTTAAAGAACTAAAAGCTGACCTCAACCTTGATCCTCCTGCGAGTTGAAATCTTGAAAAACGAGCAAAGCAAGGCGTGCTTCTTTTGAATGCAGGACTGACCGTTAGGAAAGATAGCCCCAACTCACACAAGGACGCAGGACGACATCAATTTACCGATGCGGTGATTCAGAAGCTTTCCGATGAAAAGGTCGGTTTGGTTTTCATCTTGCGAGGGGCGTTTGCCCAGCAGAAAGCGAGTTTGATCGATCCAGATAAGCATTTTATCTTGAAATCAGCGCATCCTTCTCCTTTTTCCGCAGATAGAGGTTTTTTTGGGAGCAGACCGTTTAGTCAGTGCAACGAAATGCTCACTGCTATTGGGAAAACTCCGATTGATTGGAACTTACAATAATTTTTATCGTAAAAAAATTGCTATGCTTGAGTATGGTGGATATTGGCTCGAGGGAGAGGTAGGAAATAACGCTTTTACCTTTCAAGAGAGAGCTTCAGATCCGAGATTATGGATTCCGCCTTTGAAAGAGGGTGGCTTAAATCAGCTTGCCTTGGGCGATCTGCCGGTCTTTTCTGAGCTGAACGAGAAATGAGAGCTAGAACGCTTCTCTGGGCTTCAGCATTTGCTTTTTTTTGACTGGAAGGGGATTCCAACCTATATTTTTGATAATCATAATCATGCGTTTGCTTTTCGGTGGCGTGAGGTTTTCAAGTGAACGATAAGAAAAGGCTTGCCCTTATTGCATCTGGATCAGCATAGTGATATGCAGGAGAATGTTTTTCAGCTTCAGGAGGAGAACTGGGAAGCGGTGGTTCATTTCGCGAATGCGTGCTGCACGGTAGGAAATTTTATTCCTCCTGCTTTGGATTGTGGGTTAGTTGCTTCGGTAGAGCAGATCAGGACTGAGCAAAAGTTGCTTTGCTATGAAAAGCCGGCTTGTGATTATCTGCTTGATATTGATTTGGATTTTTGGGAGGAGCAGATGGGGATTGTGAATCTGGAGGCGAGCTTCAAAAAGACAAAAAATCTGATGCAATCTGCGAAAATGATTACCATAGCGACTTCTCCGTATTTTCTAGATCAGCAGAAAGCCTTGGACTTGATAAAGCTTTTGTTTGATTAAAGGTGCTATTCTTCATATTTTGCTTGTTTTCTGGGAGCTAATCCATACATCTAAGTCAGATTTATTCTTTTTGGAGCGGTAGTATATGAGTCAGATTAGAAATTTTTGTATTATAGCGCATATTGATCATGGGAAATCTACGCTTGCCGATAGAATGCTGGAAATCACAGGAGCGGTAAGAAAGCTCGAGCATTCACAGGTGCTGGATCGTATGGATATCGAGCAGGAGAGGGGAATTACGATCAAGCTTACTCCCGCGAGAATGCAGTGGAAAGGCTATGAACTCAACTTGATTGACACTCCAGGGCATGTGGATTTTCAGTATGAGGTTTCTCGTTCACTTGCTGCGGTGGAAGGTGCGATTTTGCTGGTAGATGCGAGTCAGGGGATTCAGGCTCAGACTTTATCTACGCTGTATCAGGCGATTGATCAGGGATTGGATATTATTCCTGTGCTCAATAAAATTGATCTCCCCGCTGCAAATCCTGATAGAGTAGCCTGAGAAATTGAAAATGTGATTGGTTTAGCAAGGGAAGAGATTATTTGTGTTTCTGGAAAAACGGGAGAAAATGTAGATAAGGTGCTGGATGCGATTATTGAGCGTTTTCTTTCTCCTGAGGAATTTAAGCAAAGATATCCAAAAAAATTCTGACTTTAATCTTTTTGCATGAGGGAGAGAAATCAGATTTTTTTCTTGTTTTCCCTTAGCAAAAGACTACACTCATCTACAAGCAGGAATGCCTGTTTTCTTTATGACTAAAAAAATCTGAATGCATATACCAACGATTGTTGCCCCTGGAGGTTCCTATCAAAAAGCGCTAACTGCTGCGAGATTCTGAGCAGAAGAAGTCTATATGGGAGTTCCCTTTACTTCGCTCCGTATGAGGCAGAATAAAATCTGAGATTTTTCTGAACTCAAAAAAACCATTGATGCGGTGCATGAACTCGGAACGAAAGCGCTTTTGACGATGAATATTTTCCCGAGAAATATGGACATCAAAATCTTTGAAGCCACGGTAGAAAAAATCGCTGATGTTGGAGCTGATGCGATCATTTTCTCTGATCCAGGAACTTTCCATGTTTTAAGAAAATACTTACCCAATACTCCGCTTCATCTCAGCACTCAGACTTCTACGATGAACTATTCTGCGGTACAATTCTGGTATGATATGGGGGTGAAGAGAGTGGTACTTGCTCGTGAACTGCATTTAGAAGAGATCAAAGAAATCAAAAAGCAGGTTCCATGAATGGAGTTGGAAGTTTTTGTGCATGGTGCGATGTGTATGAGCTATTCTGGGCGCTGTTTGCTGGGAGATTATATGAATGGAAGACCAGGAAACAAAGGGGAATGCTCTCACGCTTGCAGATTTGGCTACAAAGTATGGCTGGAAGAGGAAAGAAGACCAGGAAAGCTTTTTCAGCTTGAGGAGGGCGAAGATGGAACGAATTATATTCTCTCTTCTAGAGATCTCTGCACGATTGAGAAACTTGCTGAGGTGATTCCTTATGTTGATGCGATGAAGATTGAAGGAAGAAGTAAATCTGAATTTTATGTCGGGGCGATCGTAAAAGCCTATAAACACGTAAGAGATGCGATCCTCAAGGGAACTGCGATTGATCCTCAGATTCAAGATCTCGTAAACCAAGTTCCGCATAGGGAATATTGGTCAGGTTTTTTGTTTAATGATCTCAAAAACTTCCCAGAAACCGAGAGCTTTACGACAAAAAATAGTCCTTGACCACTTTTCAATAGGAATTATTTCGGAATTATTGAGCAGGAGAGCAAAGATTTTGAGGGAGAACGCTATTTCAAGTTTACGCCAAAAGAAGTCGTAGAAATCTGAACTCAGCTCAACTATCTCACGCCAACCACCCTTGGAACGCTGACAATTACCGGGCTTCGCGATGAAAAA
>JBHAST010000079.1:0-6196 GCA_041831495.1 bacterium
ACCAAGAGAGTCCATGATTCATCTCTTCCTCAAGAAGCATCTATGAAATAAAATCCATAACCCGTCAAAAATACAAGAATCAAATGGGCAATCGGAAAGGTTTTGAGAGCAACGATCCAATTTCCAAAGAAACGAGTAAGTTTTCCCATGAAAATACGATAAAAAAATAAACAATCTCATTGTCGTGATTATAAAGCAAAAATCAAGAGAAAGTCCACCTATTCTTAGAAAACAAAAACTATATTCTAATGGGATTTTTCGGTTTTTTTAATTATCCTACTTAAAAACATTCCTAGCATAAAAGAAAGATCAGAAATGTCTAAATATCAGAAGTATTCCTTAACAAAAAAAATAAAAGTATTGTGCCTCCTACAAAAATAAGAATCATAATAATAAAAAGCCAGATTCGTAAAGATTTAAAATCTTCTTGGTCTCAATCATATTTAATTCCAGAAATCATCCCAATTCACAAAGTACTCAACCCTAAAATTGTTTTATCAAGAAAATCATATATACTTTCAGACAGTTTTCAAACACTTCAGTATATATTGAACAAGTAAATATATGTTGAAGACATAAGAACAAAACAAAATAAAAACATAAATACAATGGTAAAAAATCTTCCTTTTGCTTTTTTTATTCATTTCTCTCATTCCAGAACAACCTCTATTTTATTATTTTTTAAAATAATTTGTTTTTTTTCCATAAAATTATTCTGTAATGAATTATCAATAATTTTAATTGATGATACATAATAGGTTTGTGAATCCTTTTTCATTGTAAAAATAAATAAAATAAAAAAATAGACTTATATCTACCTACCCATACATACAAAGAAAGAAAAGACCAAAAAAGGAGTTGAAAAAGATACAAAAACCCATCAATAACAACTTAGCCTCGAACCAGGATTGAACTGGCGACCTCACCCTTACCATGGGTGCGCTCTACCTACTGAGCTATCGAGGCAACGAGATGGAATATAATTATTTGCCTATAGAAAGCAAGGACAAAGCCACAAAAGGGAATCGAACCCTTAACCCCCGCTTTACGATAGCGGTGCTCTGCCAATTGAGCTATTGTGGCATCAAGAGAAAAGGTAGTGATTTGCTTAAAAAAATCAAGACTGAAAATTTGCAAAATAAAAAATTCTGACTATGATTAGGGGGTATGATTTTAGTTGCTAATCCATATCGTAATGAGAAATAAAAACAGCATAAAAGTTCCTCCCTTAGGAAAAAAAACAGATATAAATCCTATTTTAGAAGAATATAAATCTTCTATACTCGGAATTTTAGACTTTCCTAAGCAAGGGACTGAAGAAACAAAAAAAAGAAACAAGTATGAACTTGAGATGTTCTCTAGATTAGGCTATGATTATGAATCTTTAGAGCTTATTGAAAAGAAAGATTTTAAAATGGCTGTGAAGAATCTTTTAGAAACTCCTCGATATCATGATGCCACTAAAGATTCTCGAAAAGAATTCTTAGAAGATCGAAAAGAAGAGTTACCACATACTTTTGAGTATCAAAATAATAATTATAAACAACCTTTTCTTCCTAGAAAAAATTCTTTACAAACCTTTTATGATACCTATTTAAAAGATATATAATGCTATTATCGAATATTTACCTTAATAACTACAACTAATCTTACACTTTAATCAGTTTTTATTCTTTATACTTATAATACACAAATGACAAACACAAACGAACTTTTGGCAACCTTGAATGATCATCAGCTTGCTTATATCAACCTTGATCTTCCAAATCCAAAAAATTGACAGTATATGCTCACAGCATTTCATCTTATTCCTGGAAAAAAACTCAACTTACTCCAAGCAGCTTGTGAAGTAGCAGCGGAATCCTCTACGGGAACTAACTTCCTCGTTGAAACCGAAACGGCTTTCTCAAAAGAAATGAATGCTTTGGTTTATAAAATTGATGAGGAAAAAGAACTCGTATGGATCGCGTATCCGTGGAGGCTCTTTGATAGAGGGGGAAATGTGCAAAATATTTTGACCTATATCGCAGGGAATGTCTTTGGAATGAAGGAAGTAAAAGCTTTGAAATTGCTTGATGTATGGTTTCCACCTGCAATGCTAGAACAATATGATGGACCAAGTTATACCCTAGCAGATATGAGAGACTACCTTGGTGTTCACAACAGACCAATCCTTGGAACGATTATTAAACCAAAAATGGGGCTTACTTCTGCTGAATATGCTGAAGTCTGTTACGATTTCTGGGTAGGGGGAGGAGATTTCGTGAAGAATGACGAACCACAGGCGAATCAGGATTTTTGTCCTTATGATAAGATGGTAAAACATGTAAAAGAAGCGATGGACAAAGCAGTAAAAGAAACCTGACAAAAGAAAGTGCATTCCTTCAATGTTTCAGCAGCTGACTATGATACGATGATTGAAAGATGTGAGATGATTGTAAATGCTGGATTTGAAAAGGGAAGTTATGCGTTCTTGATTGATGGAACGACAGCAGGCTGGATGGCGGTGCAAACCCTTAGAAGAAAATATCCTGATGTGTTCATCCATTTCCATAGAGCTGGACACGGTGCGTTTACCAGACCAGAAAACCCTATTGGATATTCAGTATTGGTGCTTTCTAAGTTTGCAAGACTCGCTGGAGCCTCTGGAATCCACACGGGAACTGCTGGAGTCGGAAAAATGGCGGGAGATAAAGCTGAAGATATCACCGCAGCAGAAGGAATCAGATATATGAAAAAATCTGGTCATATCTTTGAACAGTCTTGGGGAACGATCCCAGAAACCGACAAAGATTTCATTGAACTCGTGCAGAGAGATGAAGATAATGAAGAAGTGTTGAGAGATGATAGCTGGAGAGCCATAAAAACTTGCTGCCCTATTATCTCTGGAGGTCTCAATCCTACCCTTTTGAAGCCATTTATCGACCTCATGGGGAATGTAGACTTCATCACGACGATGGGAGCGGGATGTCATGCACATCCAAAAGGAACGCAGGTCGGAGCAAGAGCTTTGGTACAAGCCTGTGAAGCCTACCAAAAAGGGATTGATATTCACGAATATGCAAAGAATAAGCCTGAACTCGCAGAAGCGATCGCATTCTTTGAAAAACCTGAAACAAAGGAAAAAATGAGTACCTTAAGAATCGCCTCCTAAGTTTTAAGTACTAAAAAAGAATACAATGCAAAATCTCAATGAAGTCTTAAGAAAATCAGTAGAAACAGCAGCTCAAAAGCTCGTATCTCATTTCCAATCACAATATGGAAGTCTGATTTTTCTTCCTTTGGGAGTAAATGCACATACGCCTGCAAAAATCGCACCAAATATCGCAAATAACCTAGAAACTGTGATGTTAAAGAGCGAGGAAGGTGTGATTACGATGCTGATCGCTGATGAGCAAGTTGGACAGGTTTTTGATGCGTTCATTACCAGCTTCTTTGATTCGCTCAACTTCATTGCCAAAGGAATTATGAAAACCTTGGGAATGAAAATGCTTTGGAAAGACTTTGCTCGTGATTTGCAGGAACATAAGCTAAAAAATCCTGCAACCTATGAAAAACGGAAAAAAAATCTGATGCTCGTCCTTCAGGAAGTCTTTGAACAAGTAGCTCTTGATCTCAAGAATCAAGGACAAGAGGTTCATCTTAGCAATGAAGAACAAAGCTTTGAAAATATCGCATCAGCACTCAATGCTCTAGGAATCTTTCAGTAGATAATATATAAATAAAAAAGAACCAGAACCAGAAGCAGATAGATAACCATGCTTCTGGTTTTTTGTGTTTTTGATAGGGTTTAGAGATGGATTACTTTCTCCGAATCGAGAAAAAATCAAAAAAAACAATTTTCAATAAGAAAATCCTACACTACCCTTTCACATAGCCATTTTTAAAACTCTGAAAATCCATCGCCTTTTTTCCCTCAGGCTTGAGCAGAAGCGACTTCACACATGGATTCAAATGATAGTTTTCATCTCGTAAAGGCTGATCTTTCGTCGCTGAAAATAAGACTTCATCAAGAACAAGCTCCTCAAGCACAACTTTTTTTTCATTAAAGGTAAACCAGACTTTTGGTCGCAAATAATAGCCACGATACTTCGCATAGACCTCAGAAATCGCATCAGTAAAGGGCTGAATTTCGCCGTCTGATTTGCTGATTTTCTGACAATGGGTAGCATGCTGCTCGTTTTGAGGCTGCGCTTGCAAAATCCCTTTTGCATAGGATCGGAGCGTATCGTTCAAAAACTCAGGTCAGCTTTTTTGAATTTTCGTTATCAAATCTTTGACTGTTCGCTCAAAAGGAAGCTTGAAAGCGAGTTTATCAATCATCGCCCCCGTGTCCATTCCTGCGTCCATGTGCATTATCGTGATTCAGGATTGCTGTTCATCAGCCAAAAAAACTGACTGCAACGGGCTTGCACCACGATACTTTGGAAGCAAGGAACCATGCACATTGATCGGTCCAAAAATCGGCAGATCAAGGACGCTTTGAGGGAGCAATTTTCCGTAGGCAATCACTACGAGAAAGTCAGGATTTTTTGCTTGTAATCGGTCAAAAAAGTTCTTCCCCTCTAGCGATTTTTCAGGATTGATTTTTGTCGGAGTTTGGATAAATCCCCCCGCCCCTTCGGGGCACCCCCCTTGAGAAAAGGGGGACTTTTTTTCAAGAACCTCCCCTCCCCCTCCTTTATAAGGAGGGTAGTTTGATTGAAAATCCCCCTTTTCACCAAACAGTTCTAAAGCAATTTGCTTGATAATATTGGGTGTCAACTGCAAGCCTCTCCCGACGGGCTTATCTTCCTGCGTTACCACGCCAACAACTTCAAATCTCTTATCACGAGCCAATTCCTGCAAAAAAGGCACCCCAATCGGAGCCGAGGAGCAGAAAACCACGCGATAATGTTCAGGATCATAGATTTTTTGCATACTTGGAGTACAATGTAAAACTCTATCTGAAATTTTCGGCAATCCATGCCAAAATCCGTATCTTTTGAGGCATTTCAAGCCGTATTCGCTACAATGCGGCTGATGACTGCAGATTCTCCCTTTCAAAACAAAAGAAAGCAGACCCTTATCTGGCGAAATCGTAAGCTGATAGAGGCGAATGAGCCCCATTGCGATTTGAGCTAGAAGCCGATCTAGTTTTTTGAGAAACAAAGACAAGAACTGAATAATCATAAAACATATACTATTCTAAAAGAAGTGGAGTATAATCATATTTTTGGAGCGATCACTCAATATCTTGATATTTTTTTCCAGCAATCATTCCTCAGGCAATAAAATCATCTTGAGTAATGTCCCCTCAACACCATTCTGGTTTTTTAAAATGAGCCTTTTTATTTATATCTGAGAATTCAAAATCAACAACAACTAGTCACAAAAGATCTCATTGAAAAACATCAATTTCTGCAACTTCTCAAGATGAATATTCATAAAGGTATCTTGTCTTGTGAACCTTCTTACCTTTTAATTGGGAGAAAAAAGCAAATTCACTTTCTGTTAAAGAGATTGTCTGCTCTTGCTGAATAGAAGCATCCTCTGCCGATAAAGGTTCTTTTTTTGTTAATTCAAATTTCTTTCCGTTCTGCCTTAATCTGATTTTTGGATGTGTAATTTCAGGCGGGAAGTAGCAATCAATCATTTCTTTTTTTGCTTTAATTTTCTGATAATTTTCACTTTTAACTTCTTCCAAAAAAGCAGAAGGGAAAGTTTTAAGTAAAAAGGTAAATTCGAGTTCAAGCATTATATCAAATTTTTATAAAAAATCTTTTTCTTGCTTTATCGTCAATCAAGATCAAGGATTTTTTAGCTCTCAAGCTGAAATCAGCCCCAAACTCATACCATAAAGCACAAAAAACAGATAATTCACCATACTATCTTCAAACACATGGAGAAAAAGCCCCATTACGAGAAAGGCGATCAAGCCTTTTTGTAAAGCTAAAAAAACTTTCCATTCCTCAGAAGCATGATTTTCAGCGAAGGAATGATTCAGCTTTTTCTGCTTTAGACCAAGCAAAACCATCACTCCACACCACAAAAGGAAACCAACCGTTCCGAGATCAAGCATGAGCTGGAGATAATAATTTTCTGGAAGCTGACTCGCTCAATGATGCACCGCAGGACCAGAACTCCCCAATCCATAGCCCAAAGGATGCTCCACCACTTGCAAAAGCCCTCAAAATTTCGCTGAAAGATGGGCAAG
>JBHAST010000080.1:0-7608 GCA_041831495.1 bacterium
AAGCAATTTCAAAGACATTTCCACAAATTCACCAATTATACCAAAAATCAGAAAATTTTTACGCTCTTTTTGCTCGTTTTTGCTTTTGTTTTGCTCGTTTTCCCTTTGGTAAAGATCGGCTCTATCTCTGAGGAAACAGGAGGACAAACCGTTTGGCTTCTTGGGAAAACCTACTTTAAATCTATGATTATTATTTTTTCTAGTATGATTTTCCTCTTGGGCTGGAATATGAATGTTCGTTTTAAGAGCTTTGTAGTAAATTTTCTTGGTTTTAGAGAGAGTGAACCTATGCTCAACTTCGCTTTTCTCTGGGTGATTGCGAGTGCGTTTATGGGAATTACCGATACGCTTGGAATGCTCAGCGCTGCAACGCAGAGAATCTCTCTTGCACGAGGAGGAAAACTTATGCTTATCTTGCTTTTGGTTGGATTGGTAATCAGCTTTATTGAGGTTTGGAAAGGCGCAAATAAAAATTCACAAAAGACAAAAATTCTGAATATTGTAGATGAAGAGGCTCCAAAGAAAGTAGAAAACAAGAGAGTCCTTCAACATTTGTTTGAAGATGAAGATTTAGAGTAGTTTCGCTATAAAGATAAAAAAAAGACTTCCGTGATTGGAAGTTTTTTTTAAAGAAAGTTTCTCATCGCATGGAGCTCTAGCGGATTCCACTTAGGAATGAAAAAGCTTGTCGTTTCTCCTACATAGCTAAAAAGAGAAATCGGATCGCCCATGATTTTGTAAGTGTGAATTTTCTGAGTTCGTTCTTTCTTGAGAAGGGTGTCCTTGAGCATCAGAATGAAAATTTTATTGGGAGCGGAGCCAGGATTGAAAGTGCAACAATAATCCACTTTTCTATGTTTAGCTACGATATAGCAGAGCGTACCTCAGAGCGAATGCCCACAAATCCATTTTTTATATTCTGGATGACTTTTCCTGACTTGATCAAAAAGCTGCAAACTTCCTCCAACTCTGGGATCAATCGCATTTACTCCCAAAATAATCTGTGCATCCGAGAGGAGATCAGCTTTTTCTTTTGCATCGGTTCCTCTATAGCCAATAATGCAGATTTTCTCCTTATGATTGAGGTAAATGCAGTGAAAAATGCTATTATATGAAGGCTCAAGATAAAAATCTCAGATTTGATAGGGTCTTTTCTCTGGGGAAAGGTAGGCAAAACCTGTGATTTGAGCACAAAGTTCATCTTGCTTGGGGAGGAGAATCTTTTTTTTCAGTTCACTGTTGCGAATGAGCGTGAAAAGCGTGTTTTTGGTAGCAGGTGCGATCGCTTTTAGTTCGCTTTCCACGGCCTTAAGTTCTTGTTCTTTGGAAAAGGAGAACAGCGCCTTGCTTTTGGTGCTGATGAACTGAAAAAAGTCTGTTCGTAGCTTTCTAATCTCCATTTCCTCTAAAAATATCTAAAAATGCTGGTTCACTCAAAAGGTCGATCATTCCATTCATAATCTGTTCCTTGGTTTTCTCATCAAAAACCTTTCTTTTCCCTAGGAGCTGCCCAAAAATGCTCGTTTGGCTTTCATCAAGGAGGTCTTGTTTGAGATAAAGCGTGTTCCTATCAATCGCAATATCGGTCACGCCAAAGCTCTGCAAAGATCAGATTTTTTCTTTCACTTCTTTGGTAAAAATCCTGAGATCGTAGGGATTGAGGTAGGTTACGATGTGGTCTTGTAGGGCTTTACTATTGGTTTTGGTAAGTTCAAAGAAATATTTCCCAAACTTATAGGCGAAAAAAAGAACAAAAATCAGAATGGCGATGGCGTTGATCCCCTGAAGAATGTCTCAGATTTTCCCAGGGATGAAAAGCGAAATCACAGTAAAAATTAGCAAAGAAACCATCGGAAAAGACCTGATAAATCCGATAATATCCTTGAGAGAAACTGATTTCTGCTGATTGAGTTTGATATAGAGCAAGGAACGCGTAATGCTCGTTTCTCTCGGAATAGTCATCTTGTGCACGAAAAAGCTATCATTGATGGTATGATCATTGTCGTAGGTATCAATCTCAGCTCCTTGGATAATCGTTGCTCGGTTTGCTTTCTGAAAGGAATATTTGATATCCATATCAATACTGAGAATGCTCACAAATCCGATTTTCTGCAAAAAATCAATACTTTCAGGAAAAAAGTCATTGCTATCACTGTATTGAAGTCAGAGTTTTGGAGCGTTGCGTTCTACCGACATTCCTCTTTGCTAAATAAAATCTTTCCTAATTGTATTCAAAAGCTTTTAAAAATCAAAAATCCGCTGAGTTTTTTCAATCTAAGTTTTTCCAATTCAAATCGATCTACTTTCAAGTTCTCCCTCAATGAAGAAGTATTGCTGGGCAGTCCCCCCCTTTTTTGAAGGGGGTAGGGGATATGATAGAAGGAAATCTTTTTTATATTACTCCGCCCTTCGGGTACCTCTCCCGATAGCTTGGGACTCCACTGTGTTTCGCTTTAATAAGTGAGAATTTTTTTCCTCACTCTTGAAAAAATAAAAAAAACTCTGAAGGAAATACCAACAGAGCCTCTCACTAGAAGCCCTTGAGTCCGATTTTATTCAATCGGTAGCAATCATTTACAAGTGCAAATCATTGGTAGCGATCAAATAAGCTCAAGGCTTCTAGTATGATGCCGTCCGACCGTATTGGGTAGTGGGTCTGGAAAGCGGTTTAAGGTGGAATACCACCAACATCGTCACCTATTTTGCAAGGGTGTGTAGTAGAAACCTTGTCTTAAGTGATGATGTTGACTTAAGTATAGTCCAAAAAATAAATAAATCAAAAAAAATCAGACTTTCTTTTTTAGTTTGACTTGACTTTATTTGATATGAGTATATAAATATTTTCTGACTAAAAAATACTGAGGAATTCTCCCCCACACTAACAAACCTTTCTTTATAAAAAAAGCCGACACTTAACTATCGACTTTTACTTTCTTTGGTAAAAAGCTCTTAGTCTTCAAGGAGCTCTTCTCCTTCAAAATTCTGACCAGAAAGGGAATGGTTCTCTCCCTCATCCACATAATCATCATCTTCTCCCATCTCATCCAACAAATCATACTCCTCTAGATATTCTCGCCCTCTAAAGAGTTTAGTCTTGAAAACTCCTTTTGTTCCTTTTGAAAGAGAAATAGTATCAGGATAGCTCTCATCTAAACCATAATCAGCTCTAACCTCAAAGTAAACTGCATCAAAATCTTGATCTTCTGGATACTCAGGGTCTCCATCTCCATAATATTCATGAGAAAGGACATATACGGATTGCGTTGGATTGAGAATTGCATATTTTGCTGCTCCAAGTCCTTGATCAAGCACAGCATTCACTCCTCCCTTGAGCGCAAATCCTTCCTTTTTGAATGGATATTCCTCTCCATCAATTTTCAAGGTATGTTCACCATTTTTTAGCGTAATCTTCTCTGAAGTTTCTGCTGACAAATGATAGGTTTTCCCATCAATCTGAAAACTGATTTCTTCATCGGTAGGGTTATCAACAATCACTGAACGCCCTTCCCATGCTCTCCAAGCGAGAAGCCCTCCTATAATCAGTAAGGCAAGTACCAAATAAAAACCAATTTTTACCCCTAAGGATTTGAAATACTCTGTCATTGGCATCATCATAAAAAAATAAAACAGTAGCGAGAAAGAACTGATCTCTCCTCATCTAGGACTTTAACGATAAAGAAAAAGCGAAGAAAATCAAGCAATTCTACACGCAAACAGTTTACAGCAGCTCTTTCAAGACTTTATAATCTATTTTTCCTGTTCCAAGCAGTGGAATTGAGCCAATTTTTTTGATTGCATCAATTTGAATGAGGTTGCTTACGCCTTTTTTTCTGAGGTAGTCGTTTACTTCTTTGAGGCTGAGCTCTTTGTCTACGATGAAAAGCGTGATCTGGATTCAGGTTTCAGTTTCTTTTCATTCAAGTGCAAGGCTGGCTTCTTCGCTTGATCCTCGTTTCTCCTGCAAAAGCGCCTCCAAGAACGGCAAACTAATCATCTCTCCTCCGAGCTTGAGAAATCTTTTCTTTCTCCCGGTGATATAGAGATAGCCATCTTTATCGAGATAACCGAGATCTCAAGTTCTATATCGGCGTTCTCCATCTTCTTCTCGGAAAGGGCTTTCAAGGCTGCTATCTTGATACCCAGCGAAAACAC
Source organism: bacterium (assembly GCA_041831495.1). Lineage (GTDB taxonomy): Bacteria > Patescibacteriota > Gracilibacteria > Absconditabacterales > Absconditicoccaceae > HOT-345. The sequence goes on from JBHAST010000080.1 coordinate 4,153, forward strand.
TCGGTCAGCAGTAGTAAATCATTCCCTCTTGATTGGCTTTGAGCGCTTCATTGCTTTCAAGGTCGAGGATTTTGAGTTTTCAGTTCCCAAGAGCGATTCCTACCGATTGGGCTTTTTGTTTTTCGATGGGGTTGATTGCGATAATCGGACTACATTCGGTGATTCCGTAGCCCTCGAGGATTTTCGCGGTAGGGATCAGGTTTTTGAATTTTTCAAAGATCTGTTCTGAACATTTTTCTCCTCCTGTGATGACATAACGAAGCGAAGAAAGCTGATCAGGACTCGCGATATTCAGTAGATTCCCGAGAAAGGTCGGCGTTGTTGCAAGGAGTGTCGGCTTGCTATGTGCGATGAGTTTCGCTACGGTCAAAGCATCGTTAGGATCGGGAGTACTGATGCTCCTCAGCCCCGCAACCAGCGGAAAGATCGTATTGACCGTAAATCCAAAGCTATGAAACGGCGGTAAATAGCAGAAAAATCTCTCATCATGCTGGATATGCATAATCTGCAAGGCTCCAATCAGATTGGAAATCACATTCTGATGCGTCAGAGGAACAGCTTTTGGTAGAGCTTCACTTCCTGAAGTATAGAGCACGACTGCAGTTTCATCAAGCTGCTTTGGGATTGGGAAATATCGGCTTTTGATCAGGGCTTTGAGTTTGCGATGGAGAGGAATGGCTTTAAGTAAATCTTCCAAAAAGATGAAATCATAGTCCTTAAGCCGAGGAATATTGATCTTATTGAAAAAGGCTTTTGAAGTCAGAATTTTTTCTGTTTTTGAAAATTTAACACAGTGGGCAAAAGCGGTTTCAGGATGCGTTCGGTTCATCATGACAGGGGTTTTTTCCGCAAGGTAGCTCGCCAAGAGCAAGATTCCCGTGCTTCACAGTGCAGGAAGCATAATTCCGATCTGCTTTCATGGAATTTGCTTGAGATAATCGCTGATGAGGAGCGCTTTGAGCGCAATAGCTTTTCTGCTCTGCATACCAAAGAGCGCATCATAGCTCTGCGTTGCGTTCTTATCGTGAGCTCGTTGGCGCTTGAAGTTTTCCAAAATGCTCAGCTTTTCCTCAATATTTCGTTGCTGTTTAGCAAGATCAGGTGCGAGGTTTCGTTCACAAGGAGGAAAATCTGACCCCTCATCTGCAGTTTTCCCTTGCGCCATGACAACCAGATCAGCGACCGTTTTGAGCTCAAGGATTGGGGTATTTGAAGCCTGAGGATAGCGGTTGAGAATCAGATTTTTGAGCTCTGCCATATCAAGTGAATCCAAATAGAGATCAAGGATCAGATTATTGTCTAATGAAAGTTCGGTCTGCGCTGGAAGATTTTTGATTCTTTTTATCTCGGAAGTTATCTCCTCAATTAGTTCGCTTGGAAAGTCGGAAATCTGATAATGCTTGGTCTGTTGCAGGGACTTAAGCGAATTTTTGATCTGCTTAGGGAGCTGTTTATCTTTCACATCATTGTAGTAGCGATAGTGCGGAATATAGCGAACCTTTTCTTCGCCTTTCGCATTATAAAACGCTTCTAAAGCCTGATTAAATTCCTCTAGCGAGCCTTGACTTGCCAACTTGAGTGTATCAGTCTGATCAGAAAACTCAAGTTCCACCTTTCTTTTGGGAAGGAAGAAAAAGAGATTGGCAAGCAGATATCGAAGCCCTTTGAGGATTCCTCTCGGCAAATCTGGGCTTTGACCTGTTCGAGCATTGGATCGCATACTTCCTCGAAGCCCTCTTGTTCTAATCAGGAGAATCCTACTGTTTGCAGCGAGGGTTTGCGTTGCAAGGTAGGCAGATTTTTTTCCACCGAGATATTCCAGTCCTTGTCCTGCAAGCTGTCCAGAAGGGTAAAGAAGAACCGATTCTCCATGTTTGAGGCTGGTTATCAACTCATCAAGCGCATTTTTAAGCTGCTGATCGCTAGTTTCACTCGAACCATCTGCAATACTAATCGTTCCGATCTTACGAAAAATCCGTTTTAAGAGCTTGTGCTGAGAAAATCTTGCAGTTGCTACGGTTTTGAGTTGCCTTTGCTCCGCAAAAAGTGACCAAATCAGCACAGGATCAAGGTAGGCAACATGATTAGGCAAAATGAGGTAATTGCACTTCGGATCAAGTTTTGGAAAGTTTTTGAGCTGAAGCTGATAGCGAGCTTTCATCAGCCAAAGAAAGCATTTTGCGAGTCGTTTCATCACGAGAGGGAGAGAAAAAGAAAGTAAAAATCAAATTTTTAAAAGAGTATAAAGAGTTGCTCTGATTTCGCAAGTTTTTTGTGAGCTTTTAGTTATCTAGCCATTCTCTAACTACAAAAAAATCCCTTGCTGTATCTGGTAAGGGATTTTTGTAAGAAAAAAGTGACTCTAGCTCTCAAGCTCTAATCCAATAGGACAGTGGTCAGAACCGAGGATTTGGTCATAATGCACCATCGTTCCAAGCTGGTCTTTGAGATTTTCAGAAACTCGGAAATAATCTAATCTCCAGCCTACATTTCTCTGTCTCGCTCCTACTCTATAGCTCCACCAGGTGTATTTGTCTGCTAAGTCTGGATTTTGGAGTCTAAAGACATCAATCAGTCAGCTTTCTTCCATTTTATCCATCTCAGCTCTTTCAATAGGGAGAAATCCGATAGAGTTTTCGTTTTCCTTCGGTCTGGCGATATCAATGGGGCGATGGCAGATATTAAAATCACCAGTTGTGATGACTTTTTTCCCTTCTGCAACCAGCCTTTGCACTTCTTGCTGATAGTCTTGGTAAAATTTGAGCTTGTAGCTGAGCATCTCGGTCCCATCAGCACGGTCGCCTCCATTTGGGAAATAGATATTGAAGAGCACAACATCAGACCATTCAATCGCAGTTGTCCTTCCATCATCGTTCATGATTGGACATTCTGGGAATTGATTCAGTTTTTTTGCTATTCCAAGGCTTTTTTTATAAAAAATCGCAGTCCCCGCATAGCCAGGTCTTTCGCTACGATGCCAAATATAGTCGTAGTCTTGCATTGCAAATCTGAGTTCAACAGGCATTTGATGCTCAAAGGCTTTTACTTCTTGGAGGCAGAGGATATCTGGATTTTCAGATTTTACTCGTTCAAGGAAGCCTTTTTGAAGCACGGCTCTGATACCGTTAACATTTCGTGAGATTATTTTCATTGCTTATTGGAGAACAAAAAGAGTAAAAGTCAGATTTTTTATTTTTCTAATACCGATCTTCAGTCACTCCAGCCAAAATTTTTGGACCATTCTCGGTAATAAGCACGGTATATTCCCATTGCGCCCCTAAATCTCCTTTTCTACAGTAGAGATTCCGGTCATTTACATCACGATACACGACATCATCGGACTGTACCGCAGTAATTGGCTCAAGTGCAACTACCATTCCTGGCTCCCAGATGATCTTTTTCATCTGTGCATGAGGGTAATTGTGAAAATGAGGCAATTCGTGCACATCATTTCCT
>JBHAST010000081.1:0-10981 GCA_041831495.1 bacterium
AACTCTTGTATAAGAGATTCTTTCAAACTGTTCTCTTGATTTTTTATATATAAAGTTTGATCTCAAAACAGTATACACCTTCCTTTTCTTTGGCAAAGGAATTGGTCCTTTAATTTGAGCACCAGATTTTACCAAAAGCCCTACAACCTTAGACACAGAAGCTTCCAACATTCTCACATCATAACTCTTCAATTTAATTCTCAATTTTGGAGTCTGATCTTTTTTTACAGCTGACATATACACCGTTGATTAAAAATAAATAGTTTAAGAAAACAGACCTCAGATTGAGATAAACCTTTCTCCAAGGTCTGTCTTATATCTTTTTTTAGTTTATTGGTAAAATTATTCAAGAACCTTTGTTACAACTCCAGCTCCAACAGTTCTACCTCCTTCTCTAATTGCAAATCTCAATCCATCTTCCATAGCAACAGGATAGATAAGATCTACAACGATTTTTGCATTATCACCAGGCATAATCATTTCTACACCCGCTGCAAGTTCAATATTTCCTGTTACATCAGTAGTTCTCATAAAGAATTGAGGTCTATATCCTGTCATAAATGGAGTATGTCTTCCACCTTCTTCCTTCTTAAGCACATATACCTCTGCCTCAAATTTCTTGTAAGTCTTTACAGTTCCTGGCTTACAAAGCACCTGTCCTCTTTCAATAGCGTCTTTATCTACACCTCTAAGCAAAAGTCCAACATTCATACCAGCCTCTGCTTCATTCCAAGCTTTATGGAACATTTCAATACCTGTAACCACAGTCTTCAAAGGATCAGCCCCAAGACCAAGAAGCTCAAGTTCATCATTCATCTTTACTACACCTCTTTCAATTCTACCTGTCGCAACAGTTCCTCTACCTTTAATAGAAAACACATCTTCAACTGGCATCAAGAAAGGCTTTTCATTATCTCTCTCAGGAACTGGAATATACTCATCAAGAGCAGCAAAAAGTTCCCAAATAGGTTTTGCAGCAGCTTCATCAGTAGGATTTTCAACCGCTTTAAGAGCAGAACCTCTGATAATAGGAGCATTTTCATCAAAACCATTTTTCTTAAGAAGCTCTCTGATTTCTTCTTCTACAAGATCAATCATATCAGCGTCATCAACCATATCACATTTATTCAAGAAAACAACGATCTTTGGAACATTAACTTGTTTAGCCAAAAGAATATGTTCTCTTGTCTGAGGCATAGGTCCATCTACTGCAGAACAAAGAAGAATAGCACCATCCATCTGAGCAGCACCTACGATCATGTTCTTTACATAGTCGGCATGTCCTGGACAGTCAATATGAGCATAGTGTCTGTTGTCAGTTTCATACTCTACATGTCTAGAAGCAATAGTAATACCTCTTGCTTTTTCTTCTGGAGCGTTGTCAATCTGATCATACGCTGTAAATTGAGCATACCCTTTTGTAGCAGCAACAGCTGTAAGAGCAGCAGTCAATGTTGTCTTACCGTGATCAACGTGACCAATCGTTCCAACATTTACGTGTGGTTTAGTAGCCATAGTAATTGTGTTTAATAAACTAAAAGTATAAACATAGCTAGACTGTATAACTTTTTCCTAAACAATTGCAAGTGATTTTCAAAAAAAAAGCTGATTTTGATCATTTGGCAGATCCCATCGCAAAGCAATAAGCCACCAACTCTATTTCAAAACCCCTTCCCCAGATATTTAACCAAATCAAGTAAGGCAATATACCCAGAGAAAATCTTTTATTTATGAAGATGCAATATCTTTAACCTCGGGAATGCGGGACTCGAACTCGCGACCTATCCGATCCAGATCGGATCGCTCTAGCCAGAATCCTCAAATTCTCTTTTTATAACAACCTCGGGAATGCGGGACTCGAACTCGCGACCTCTTGGTCCCAAACCAAGCGCTCTAGCCATCTGAGCTAATTCCCGAGAAAGAATGGTGGGCGTGGGTGGACTCGAACCACCGACCTCACCCTTATCAGAGGTGCGCTCTAACCGCCTGAGCTACACGCCCATTCTTTTCTCTTTAATTTTTAGTGGTGCCAAGAGGCAGAATCGAACTGCCGACACAAGGCTTTTCAGGCCTCTGCTCTACCACTGAGCTACCTTGGCACAAGAAGATAGCGAGTGAGTTTATAGCAAATTACCCTTTAAATGCAAGAGATTTTTTCAAAAAAAGAAAAAACCTGAATAAATATCAGATTTTTCCTAGAAAGAAAGCCTCAACTAAAGAGCCGTTAGATTGATCTCTTCTTTCAAAATATTTCCATAGTAGTCTTCTACCTCTACTCTAATTTCAGGTTTTGAACTAGTGAAACTTGTTGCTTGAAGTTTAAAGGTATTGATCGGTTTCGTGCCATCTTTTTCATAGATTTTTCCTCCTTTCACTCCAGAGATTTCATCATCAAAGATCAGGCTGACCTCATATTTTCCATCTTCCATCACAGCTACTTTGCTTTGCTCTTTCTGCAAGAACGGTAGCGTTTTATCTTCGGAACTCAGCTGAATCGTCGTAGCTACGGTTTTTGTCATGTTATTCTCATCAATGGCGGTAATCCCTAGACTATGGTTCCCATCGGTATAATTAGAAAGATCAATCTCCTTTGAGGCAAAAACCTCCAAACTATTCTCTACAAACGACTTCACGGTATTGCCATCTAGTGTGATATTGACCTTTTTGATAGCAGTCGGAGAGCTAATAGCATAGATGATATTATTTTTCTTGGCAAATGCACCCTTTCCTTGAGGTCTAATCAAACTAATTGAAATCTGTTCATTTTCACTTGGTTGTCTATTTTCACAGAATTGTTGTGGTTCTTCGGCGAAGAGATTCCGACTTCATTCAGTAGCTCAAGTTCCAGCTCTTTCTTTGAGATAGTTTTTGATATCTTCCAGATCCATCTTATTGGGCATAAAAGTTGAAGGCTGAATGAGGAATCCTTTTCTGATTTGTTCAGCGGGAGTCAATGGACTTGCTTTCCCGTAGCAAGAGCCGTCAATCTCTATCTCTGAGATCGGACCTTCCACTTCTTTTGGAAGATGTCCGTTCCATCAAAGCGTTTGAACTACCAACTGAGCAGGAGTTTGCTCGGAAGGAAGCTTTCCAGAAACTGATGAAATCGCAAGTGCCGTCGTATCTTTATTTGGCATCTCTTCGTTGCTGAGATAGTTCTTTTGGAGCAGTTCTCCAAGGAAAGATTTGATACTATTTGCGTGGATCGTTCCTCCATAAGCATTTCTATTCATCGCTGCTGCGTTGGCATTTCCAGCCCACATAAGGATAACCTTACTTGGAGTATAGGCCGCGAGCCAACCATCTCTTGGACGAGAACCCTTATCCGTTTTTACATTAGAAGTTCCTGTTTTTAGTGCATAGGTAAGGCCTTTTACATTAAATTTAGTTACCCAGCCACCAAGTCTGTTATTAGGATCTGAAAGAATTTTCCACATCAAGGTAATAATTCCAGGTTTGATCAGATTTTCTTTTTTTTCTACTTCTTTACTATAGAGCAGCTCTCCATTACTGGTTCTAATCTCCAAAATTGGACTAACGCGAGCTGGAGTAGCGGTTGAAAGATGGGAATAAGCCTCTGCAAGTTCTAGCATACTGACTTCCCCTGCACCCAAGGCAAGCGGATATCCATACTCAATCTCATTCTTGATTCCAGAAAGTCCAAGTTTCTGCAGGTAGGGTTTAGCAACAACTTCTCCTCCTAGCGCAAAGAACATTTTTACCGCAGGAATATTCCTACTGAACCCGAGTGCTTTTTTGAGCGGAAGTTTTCCATCAAATTTTCCATCGGCGTTATTTGGAGTGTCTTTTCCTGCCTTAAAAAGAATATCATAAATCGGAGTATCAATCGTAAGCGGAAGTTTCTCAAATCCAAGTGCATAAATCAGCGGCTTGATAGAAGATCCTGACTGTCTAGGATTTCTTACCATATCGTTCTGTCCCTGAATCTCCTTATTGAAATAGTCAAGCGAACCAACATAGGCAAGCACATCTCCATTCTGAGAATCCATATAGAGCATTGATCCATTCGTAGCCCCATTTTCAAAGAATGCAGCTTTATTGGTTGTCAGTGAGCTTTCGGCAAGTTTCTGGATTTCGTAGTCAAGCGTTGTCTTTACCACTAAACCTTTTTCCTTGGTAGCTCAGCTTCCAAAGTCTTTTTCCAAAAGATCCTTAATCCAGAAGACAAAATGTGGCGCTTTAATTTCAAAACTACTTTTGATAAATTCTTTACTTAAAGATTCCAAAAAAGCTGACTTTACCTCTTCTTCAGTGATTTTTCCATCTTCAAAGAGCCTTCCTAGTGAAAATTCAGCTCTTCCGTTAACATAGCTTATATTATATTCCTTACCATCGAGCAGAATACTTGATGGACAGAGCGAAGCAACAAACCTTACGAAAGCATCGGCAGCTTTCTTACTTGCAAAGTTCGCTTGTGCGATATTTTCTCTATATTTGCTAAGAATCGCTGCTTTCAAATTCCCTTCAAAAGGATGTTCCGCTCCATTTCCATCAGTAATGCTAAAGGATCCCATAAGTGCTGTAGATTTATACGGATCATATCTTGATGGAGCCTTAGGAATAGAAGCAAGAATAGAAGCCTCCAAAGCCGTCAAATCCTTAGCAGATTTCCCAAAATAGGTTTTACTTGCTGCTTCGACTCCGTAAGCATTGTTTCCTAGGAAAACATAGTTTAGATAAAGCTCAAGGAGCTTCTTTTTCATCTCCTGCTTTACCTCATCAGAATTCAGATTTTTATTTTCTGCTTTAATCTGCTTTTGAAGGACATTATTGAGCCTTTTTGCAAGGACAATCTGCTTGAGTTTATAGTCAACCTTATCAAAGATACTTCCACCAAACGGTCTCTTGAGATTCATAACATTGGTAATGAGCTGCTGAGTGATCGTTGATCCACCCCCTCAGTTCTGCCCCATCATCGCTCTGAGACCAGCTCTAAAAATTCCCATAGGATCAAGTCCCTCATTTTGCCAAAATCTCTGGTCTTCTACCGCCACAATTGCATCAATCATATACTGATTGATTTCCTCCAGAGCAACAAACTGCCTGTTTTCATCAAAGATTTTATAGAGCTCTTGTCCGTTTCTGTCGGTAATAATGGTTGCTTGGGAAAGGGTCAGATTTTTTACTTGACTCACATCAGGCAGATCCTTGAAAACTCTAACCTGAAGATAAATAAGAAGTCCAACAATTCCCACAAAACAAAGCCCCATTGCGGATCGGAGGAGTTTCTTTCCCCAGTTTTCGCTTTTGAAAAAACTTGTCCCTCTGCGAGGAGCATTAAAAGCTCTTTTAGAAAAAGTCTTGGGCGTATAGGCATGAAGAGGATTTCTCTGCATTATAATCACGATCACAAAAAATAAAATATCAGCTTCGCTTGTTTTTTCTATCCATTTACTAAAAATTCAAAAAATCTGAATGTTTAGCCGTGAAAGTATAGTTATTTCACAAAACAAAACAAGCATAAATTTACAAAAAAGTCTCAGCATAAAGCCAAGACCTTTTCTATTATTTTCTTAAACTTAAGGGTAGATATATCCGACAATTCCTTGACGACTAGCACTTTCCCATCTCTGGGTTACAATAAATTTACCAGCATAGTTCATATCCTCAACGATCATCTCTCCAGAGTCTGGATAATAAGCTCTTACAATTCCCACATGACCAGCAGAGCTTCTGAGCTGACTATAAACAATAATCGCACCAACTCTTGGAGTTTGACCAACACTATATCCTGCAGCCTTTGCATTTGCATACCAATTCTTTGCATTTCCTCCAAATGCTCTCTCTTGTTTAGAATCACTCGTATATTTGAAGATACTTGGAGCCTGCATTGCTGCATACCAAGTACAGTATCCAACCGCAAATCCATTAGAAACTTTCGGATTATGATACCACTGCTTGATAATTCTAGATTTCTTACCACTTGTAGCGGCTGAAGTTGCACTAGAAGAACTTGAGGTATTTTTTACTCCATTTGAAGCGTTTGAAGTCTGCTTTGGAGCAACATATTTAGGTTTCGGTACTTCATCTTTTGGCAATTTTGGCTGAGGTTTCTCAATCAAACCAAGATCCATAGCTCTTTGCTCAGTCACATTGATGAAAAGCTCTTGTCCAGGATAAAGCATTTCACTATCATCTGAGATGTAGTTAAATGTCATCAAATCCTGAATATCAAGCCTATAGAACTCTGAGAAAAGTTTCAGACTTCGTTCTTTCTGAACAACATAAAGAATCCCCTCTTCGGTATCACTCACAATCAACTTTTGTCCAGGCTTTACCTGATCTCCGATCTTGTTGAGCTTTTTAAGGTCTTTTACTGGGACTCAAAACTCCTTGGAAATCTTTTCCAAGCTATCACCCTCTTGAACAATATAATGAATCACAGCGGACTCATCTCCATCCTCTGAAATGTTGATATAATCAGGATTAATTCCAATAGTAGTATCCTCGCTTCAGATGAAGCTAGGATTAACACTTATTCATCTCTCATCCATAGAGTTTGAGAAGGCATCAGCCCTTACCACAATCACTACGAATAGCGCAATAGAGAGAACCGTAAATAAAAATCTGGTTTTACTTACTTTGGTGTTTCTTGTCATACAACAAACAAAACATAAATGGCGGAGGGAGTGGGATTTGAACCCACGAACCGAATAATCGGTTAACAGTTTTCAAGACTGCCGCGTTCAACCGCTCTGCCATCCCTCCACGAAACAATAACTTAACGCATCATCACTAGGGTTGAACGAATTTACGGAGAAGAGTATAACGAATTACTCTTGATTTTCAAGTAAAAAGTACTATACTCTGGTATCCAAGGTCTACTTTGGATTTATTCAGCTTTTTTAGCCCCTACAAGACCAAAAATGCAAAAACTTTCCGCACTCAAGATATTCTACCCTCTAGAAACCTGAAAAGATAACCCTATTTTAAGAGCTTGAGGAGAACCGATCACAAAAATCACACCTGAAATTCTAGAATTTGCAGCGATTTTGATGGAATTGATGCGAGAATACGATGGCGTAGGACTTGCGGCACCTCAAATTGGAAAAAATCTCGCTATGATCGCCACCACGCAACGAAAAAAAATGCCAAGCTGAAAATCAGCCGACAAAGACTTCCTTTGAGAAACCCTCCTTATCAACCCAAAAATCCTTGAAAGCTCAAAAGAAACACAAATTTCTGAAGAAGCCTGCCTTTCTCTTCCTGGAGAACAAGGAAAAGTGGAAAGACAAGAACGAATCGTAGTAGAATACCAGGACCTCAAAGGAAAATTCAAAAAGCAGAAATATTCAGGCTTTAATGCTTGCATTCTCCAGCACGAAATCGATCATCTCAATGGAGTTTTATTCACCGATAAGTTAATATAATTTCAAAAAACTGACTTATCACAAAGTCAGTTTTTTTATTATCAATTTTTTACTCAATCCAAAGCATTTCCTCTTTCCAAAGCACCAACTGCTCAGCTTGCATCCCCTGAATAATACTTTCAACTGCTTTATGAGGAAAATGTTCTTTCACAACATTGAGTGGCAAAACTCTTTTCTGAAGGTCCTCATTTCGTTCAGAAAGACAAACCACAACATTTCCTGTCAATTGCTTCAAAATCCAGCCTCTCACCTCTCTATCTGATCCTTCAAACTTACTTTGCTTTCAGAGAGATTTAATCTTGGTTTTTCTCGCGGTAAGATGCGTTGCACCATAATCCATAAGCGCATTATGCCAATCTCTACTCCTGCCCTCAGGAATCAGCATTTTTGCCTTTTTTTCTAGTTCTTGTAAGGAAATATTTTCATCAAGTTTCAAAAGAAAAATCAAAACCCTCCTGATATTCGTATCAATCACCGGCTCAGGTAGATTCCAAGCAAACGCACAAATCGCACTCGCAGTATAGGGTCAAATCCCAGGAAGCTCCAAAAGCTGATCTCTCCTTTGAGGAAGATTTCCCTGATAACGATTCATGACTTCTTGAGCACAAGTTTGAAGCCTCAAGGCTCTACTATTAAAACCAAGTCCTGACCAGTAGTTCAAAAGCTCAGATTTCGGCAATTGAGCAAGCGTTTGATAATCTGGGATATCACACATTCGTTTCTCTCGATAAGGGATCACGCGGTCTACCTGAGTTTGCTGGCTCATAACCTCAGAAATATGGATCGCATAAGGATCCTGAGTAGCTCTCCAAGGAAGTTTTCTTCCGTTAATCTCGTATCGGGAAAGAATAGTAGTTTGAAGTTCTTTGATCTTTTGAGAATTCACTATTTTTAGGAAAAAACTAAACAAGCACATTGTAGGATTCTGCCTTTCATTGTCAAATCATAAAGAAAAATCTGACCTCACGAAGAGAACCAGACTTTTTTTATTATTGATAAGAGATTATTTAATACCTTCAGACCTCTGAAGCATGAGCATTACCCAGCCTCTCATCTCTTGCAGGTTAGGGGTAGTATCTTTCAAGATTCCAGCTTCTTTGAGGGCAGTCAAATGCTTTGAAGCGAAATCAGCCCCTTCTTGATTATACTTTGCTCACCATAACACCCTAGAAAGCACCGTAGCAAACTCAGCTCTCGTAATCAAACCATTTGGATTGAATGCAAGCAAAGGCGATCCATCAGCCTCAATTCCCATAATCTGCAACTGATAAGCCAACTGAATGAAGCCCTCTAAATCTCCAAGCTCTGAACCTACATCAGAATAGCTAGCGGTTCAAGTCAAGACAGGAGCTCTGCCAAGCATATTCATTGCATACACAGCCATCATCTTCGCTAGCTCAGCTCTCGTAATAGCTTCAGTCAATCTTGCATTGTCTTCGCCTGAGATTGTCGTAATCCCATGCTTGTAAGCTCGCTCGTAAGCTTGAGTTTGTTCGGACAGCACAGGATCAGCTTTCTTTTCTCCTGTTTGTTGAGGAGCAAACGAGCTTTCAGAAGCCTTACATTTCCCATCATAATAGCTTGGGGAGCTATCGCCTTGTGGGCAGGCATCTCTTGTGAGGGAGCCTCCTCCTCATCCACTATAGCCTCCTCCTGATGAAGAACCAGTAGCCTTCTTTTCAAGTTTCACATCAATAGTTGCATCAGCAATCCCCACAGTGTAGTCTGCTGATTTATCGTTGTAGCCAGCTTTCGTTGCTTTCCAGGTATATTTCACCCCTTCAGTAAGCTCATATTCATAGGGCTTAGAAGGATCAGCAGGACTGATTATTGTCGCTCCTTGCTTCACTTCAAGTGCAAGATCGGCTGGATTAAAGTTGAAAGTAATCTTATGCTTTGGAGATGCAGTCGTAATAAGTTCTACCTCAAGATCAAATTCATCACTATCAATATAGTTGATAGGATTGGGATTGTAAAGAACTTTATAATTTTTCTTCTCTCCTACCACTCAATCAAGAATCTGAGTTCAATCTTTCCACTTATAACCTGCTGGCAAACTTATCGTTGAGAGAGAAGCTCCAAGCTCTCCCTTAAGTCCTATAGGATCAGAGGCTGGCTTAACTGCCTTGACTTTAGTGATAGTAAAGTTAAAGGTCTCAGCATGTATCGTTCTGATACCTTCAAAAAGATACTCTCCACCCCATTCAAAAGGAGCACAATCTTTAATTTTAAATCTAACCTCAATAGGATAGGTTCCTGCATCAGCACTTGGGAGAGAACTCCTCTCTATCGCATAGCAAGCATCATCAAGTTCCGTTTCATCTGAGACATTGACAATCTTGGCATCTACTAGTGATGGAACAGGGATTGTCCCATCATAAGGTCTGCTCGTAGAAGCAAGAGTAAAGGTATCTTTAGGTTTTAAATAAAAAACTGGAGCAGGAATAGATATTCACATGGGAAAAAGAACTTCAAGTCTATCATAATTTTGACTACTAGCATCCTTTTTATAGAGAGCAGTAGGTATGGGAGTACGAAAGTTTCCTCTTTCCACAAGAATATTCATAACTGTTGGATCATCCAGAGCTTCTGCTGGGAAACTATAGGAAGGATCATTGAGGTCAAACCGCAACTTTAAAGAACAATCAGCTCATACTCAAAAATAAGCTGATGCAGGCACTGGAACTCCTTCGCAGGCTCGTGCATCATCAGGAAACCTGATAGTATAGTTTGCTCCTATTGGAGCAAGAACGGTCATATCTGGGTGTTCATCAATTACCGGAGAACGCAAATCCTCTACAGCAACCTTGTTGACTATAGTTTCTGATGGGAAAGAGACAAAAAAAGTAAACTCTACAGAAACCAATGAAGTATCCGAAGAATCAATTCTCTGTATATATGTTCAAGGGTCAACATCATCAAGTGTGATACTCAACGGTGCCCCATCAGCTGGAAAGGTAAATCCATCCTTTGCTTTAAGTCTGACACTAAGAGAATATCTTCCTGGCCTAAATTTTTCTCCCGGGCTTAGGGATGGACCTCCATAATAACTAGTCCATCTAACCCAGTCAAACGATTCTACAGTATAGCCTCCTCCTGCTGGAGTAGAAATCGTAAAATCTAGCTCTGCTCCAGCAACTGGAGCTGTAAAATCTGTGATCCTTATCGTAGTAATCTCCTCCGCATAAACAGGAATTGCAGGGATCAGTATCTGAAAAACCATTAAAATGGCGACTACCCACGACCAAAGTTTTTTCATTTTGGTATAAGTATAAAAAAATAAAAAACAGAGTTGATTGTAGCTCGTTTGTTGGACGTCCCCTCCCGATCAGAGGAGAATGTCCGAGAGCATTCCCTCCCTGACAGGCTCTGGTCTCGCAAAGCGGACGGAGGGGTTAGGGGTGGGGTTGTCCCTCTGATAGGCTTAGGTCTCGCAGAGCGGACAGGGGGCTAGGGGGAGGTTGCTTGGCAACCCCTCAGTCTCGCTCCGCTCAGCACCTCCCTCCGTTCTACAAACAAGAGCCACGCCTATCAGTCTGCCATCAGCCAGGGAAGCAATCCAATTCCGTCATTGCGAGCGTTAGCGAAGC
>JBHAST010000082.1:0-17898 GCA_041831495.1 bacterium
AGATCTAAATAATAAAAAAAGCTGATTTTTTTCAAGCAGGAAATCTTTAGACGAGAGAAATGATAGTTTTCAACTGATAAAAATTAGTATCAAAAAAAGTCCTAAAAAATTTGCAATTTTTTTCATTTCTGAATATAATAATACCGTCATCAAGAAACAAGCTCTTAAAAGTTTGCTTTCAAAGGTGATCTTCAGGCTTTTGAACTTTTGTTCTAGAAGTTTGAAGGAAAGAAATGAAGTGATCTTTAATAAACTACAAATTGATAGCTTTTCGCTACTAGCTTTTACTTTGAGTGGTGATGGTGAAGACTCTTCTTTGCTCTTACCAAATCGGCTTTTGAATCCAACAAAAGTTTGAAATCAGATTTTTTTCTTCTGAGGGCTTTGCTTTTCAGAGAGGAGATTTGGCTTACTGATAAAGGAAATCAGACTTTTTAAGTGGGAGAAAGGGTTTCTCTGCTTACTTGTTTCTAGCTTAAATCCTAGGAGGAAGTGTCTGATGAAGAATAAGCCTTTGGAAGGATCCAGTTTGCTTATCGTTTGAATGCTTGTTTATTGCTTCTTACCTTGAAGTTGATAACAGTCATGAGATAGTCAAATGCTTCTCAACAGTAGCTATTCTTTCTTAGTGGTTCAGAAAAGGTATAAGAAGAAGTTTTGTTGCTTGCTCTCCTTAGAGATGAAAAGGTAGCTTTCTAAGTGCTTCAAGTGATGATTAGTATTCCCTTATCTGCTTTATTGCTACTCACTATCGTAGTGGTAAAAAGGTAATAATGCTTCTAAAAGAGCTTTTGCTTAAGTATCTAATTCTTAGCTTTAGGATTGCCTAGAGCATTAGATAGTTCTAAACGATTAAGTTTAGAATCCTCGGCTCTGGGGCTTCGTTTGTAGTTGGTTCATTTCCTCTTTCTTTCGAGAAAGGAGGATGCACGCAGTGTGTTCTCTTTTTTTTTATTTTAAAAATCAGGCTTTTTGCTTGTTTTTTGCTTTCAAATCCGTAAAAATCACTCTTGCTTATTTGGTGCTACTTTATTTTTTAGTGAGAAGAGATGGATTTTGATCCAAAAAAGAATTATTATGAGATTCTTGGAGTGGCTGAAGATGCGACTCCTGATGAGATAAAAAAGACCTTTAGAAAAGCCGCAGTTAAGCATCATCCTGATCGCTGAGGTTCAAAGGAGAAGTTTCAAGAGGTCAACGAAGCCTACCAAGTGCTTTCTGATCAGCAGAAAAGGCAGCAATATGATATGTATAGAAAAGGCTGATTTGGTGCTGGTGGTTTTGATTTTGGAGGATTCTGAGGTGGGGGAGCTCAGTTTGATTTTGGAGGATTTGGCGATATCGGAGACTTGCTCGGAGGAATGTTTGGTGGGGGATTTTGAGGAGCTGGAGCGAGAACCAGAAGACCGAGCAAAGGTGAGGATCTGGAAAAGCAGATTGAAATTAGCTTTGAGGAGGCTTTTCTCGGAACGAAGAAGAAGATCGCTTACACGAGGCATATCAAGGTCAGTGGCGTGGTTGAGGAGACCTGTGCTCATTGTCATGGGACAGGAAGAGTGACGCAGCAGGCTCAAACTCCGTTTGGAGTCTTTCAAACGCAGGCTGCTTGTCCTGAATGTTCAGGGTTTTGAAAATTGTATAAAAAAGACTGAAAACAGGTTCAGAATGGTGGGTTAGAGGCTCATAAGGAAACGCTTGATTTGGAAATTCCCGCAGGGATTAAATCAGGTTCTTATCTCAAGTATGCAGAGAAGGGAAATGAGGCAATGGGCGGCGTTCCGACCGGGGATCTGTATATCAAAATTCTCGTGGTAGATTCTGAGAAATATCAGAGAAAAACTGATGATCTCTGGGTAAAGGCGGAAGTTTCGCTCTTTGATGTGGTGCTTGGAGGTGAGGTGGAAGTTCCGCATCCTGAGGGAAAAATTAAGGTCAAAATCCCTAAAGGAACTCAAGTCTGACAGAAAGTTCGTGTCGCAGGAAAGGGATTCTGAGAGAAAGGGCTCTTTACCAAAAGAGGAGATATGATCGTGGAACTTCAGATTGCAATCCCTAAAAAACTCAGCAAAGAGCAGGAAAAGCTCTGGAAGGAGCTTCAGCAAATGTAATTTTTTTTAATTTTACTGTTGGAAATCATGGAAACTAAGGTCGTAAAAGGGAATCCTTCAAGCTACCAAATCGCAAAAAAGCTGATCCAATCTGGGGAGCTTGTCGCTTTCCCGACGGAAACGATTTATGGGCTTGGAGCTGATGCCTTGAATCCTGAAGCTGTAAAAAAAATATTTGAAGTCAAAGGCAGACCGAGTTCTAATCCTTTGATCGTTCATATCGGAGAAAAAAGTCAGATTTCTGAACTTTGAATCGTAGAAAATGATTTTCAGCAACAGATTATTGACAAGCTTTTCCCAGGTCCGATCACCTTACTTTTGAGAAAAAAGGCGAATATTCCTGAAATCGTGACTTCTAACGCGTTCGTGGGGATTAGAATGCCGTCCAATCACATCGCACAGGAATTTCTCAAAGCCGTGGAAAGACCAATTGCCGCTCCAAGTGCGAATATCTCCTGAAAACCAAGTCCGACCTCGGCTCCGATGGTGCTTGATAATCTTGAGGGGAAGATTGAGCTGATTATTGATGGTGGAGCTTCAGATTTCGGGATTGAATCTACAGTAGTCAAGGTAGATGAGGAGAATGGGAAAGGGAAAATCTGAATTTTGAGGCCTTGATTTATCACTAAAGAAGACCTAGAAATCCTCTTTCAAGGGCAAAATGTTGAGGTGGAATATACGAGCAAAGACCAGAATATGTCTCCAGGAACGAGATTTAAGCATTATACAATTGATGCTGAGATTCAGATTATAGAGCATCTTGATGAAATCCCAAAAAAGCTGACTGAACCCACAGCGATTATTGCTACAAGAGAACGATTTCAGCGTGAGGAGAGCTTTTGGGGTCAAAACGAACCTTTTGATATACAGAGACTAAAGCTTGAGCGAGGAACAGAATCCAATCTTGCGAGCTGTGCACATAAACTCTTTGAGCTCTATCATGCTTGCGAAAAAGCGGGTATGAAAAAGGTCTATATTCAGAAATTATCTGAAAGCGGACTTGGATTTGCGATTATGAATAGAGTAAAAAGGTCTGCTGAAAGATAAATCAGTTTTTTTATATTTCTTTTTAAACACCTCATGGAACGAATGACGCTCCTGCTCTTTATTCTCGGATTTGTATTCCTGATCAAAGGAGCAGACTTGCTCGTAGATGGTTCTTCCTCACTAGCCAAAAAATTCTGAATCTCGGATATTGTAATCGGACTTACAATCGTAGCTTTCGGAACTTCTGCGCCCGAACTCGTTGTCAATGTCAGTTCAAGCCTCAAAGGAGCAACGGGGATCACAATTTGAAATGTCCTCGGAAGCAATATCGCCAATATCTTACTGATTTTGTGAGTAGCAGCACTGATTTATCCGATCAAAGTTGCTAAAAATACGCTTTCAAGAGAGGTTGTTTTGAGCATTATGGCGACAATCATTTTCGTGGTCTTTATCAATGATCAGCGAATTGATGGTGCTAGTCAGTCTCTGGTTACGAGAAGTGAGGGAATTCTGCTTATTATCTTGCTCGGCTATTATCTCTACTATCTCTTTGCTAAAACAAGCGCAGAAAATGCTGAATCTTCCGAAAAAGTCCAAACCATGAAGTGGTGGAAATCGCTTCTCTGGATTGTCCTTTGACTTACTGGTCTGATTCTCGGGGGAGAATGGATCGTGAATGGAGCGGTTGTTATCGCGAGCAAAATGGGAATCAGCGAAAGAATTATCGGGCTTACGATTATCGCGATTGGGACTTCACTTCCAGAGCTCGCGACCTCTGCTGTTGCTGCGTACAAGAAAAACGCTGATATCGCCCTAGGAAATGTTATCGGTTCTAATATCTTCAATATTCTTTTTATCTTGTGAGTAAGCTCGGTCATCACTCCGATCCCAGCGATGACTGGAACAAATAATGATCTTCTTATTTTGGCGATTGCGAGTGCGTTAATTCTGGTTTTCGGCTATGGTCTTGTTGGAAAGAAACGACAAATCGGGAAACGAGAGGGGCTTTTTATGGTGCTTTTGTATCTTTCTTACTTGGGCTATCTCGTGGTAAGTAGTTAAAAAAGAAAAAGCTGATCTCCTAGTTAAGGTCAGCCTTTTTTCAATAGTTTTGTATCAGCTCACTAAATCTTTCTCTTTCTGGACTTTGCTTAAAGACCCATTTTTCTTGATCATCGACCTCATTGGACCAGACAACTTCTCCTTTTTCCAAAGTCGCTGGAACGGCAATCACTCTCTGATTTCTTGAGCCTCTAAATTTAAGCTTGAGATCGAGCAAATCCTGCTCAAACCTCCCATCAATCAGCACATCTAAGCTCCTAATAATATGCTCCGTATAGGGAAGATGAGGGATCATAAGCTCTCTGATAAATTCATAGGTAAATCCTGAATAGCACCAGATCGTTTTGTGAGGGAGCGCTTTGCGGACTTGAGAGATAAGGTTTCGGACTTCAGATTGATTTTCTGGAGCGAGCGGCTCTCCCCCGAGCAAGGTCAACCCTGTGATATGATCAGGTTTTAATTTTTGAATAATTTCATCAATGGTCGCCTGCGTAAATTCCTGTCCAAACTGAAAATTCCGAGCCTCAGCATTGAAGCAGCCTGGGCATGCGTGATGACAGCCACTGACAAAGAGCGAAACTCTCAGTCACGGTCCATTTGCAGTATCCATAGTTTTGATCGTTCAGTAGTGCATGGTATCAATTAGGAAAGTAGAAGTAAGAAGTTATTCTTTGCGAGGAAGGAAGTTTTGTTCATTGATGACCGATTTTCCTGTTTGGTCTTCTAGCTGTTTTCTCGCTTGCTTGGCAATAGATCAGCCTTTTTTACTTGCTTTTTTATTTTCTTTCATGCCTATAGCATTGCTAGATTCAGCGATCTGACGAGTAGAAAGCTCAGCTAAAGCTGTAAAAATAAGCTCTGCTTCCGACATATGATCTCTCAAGTTTTGATGACTAAGATGTTTGAGGTTTTTATGCTCTTGAACTGTCATTCCAGTCCATTCTTGATGAATAATATTCGTCAAAATTGCATATTCTTTACCTTTTTGGATACCGTGTTCCTGCCGATAATCAGTCAGTTTATTTCTCGTTTCTTGCCCCATCATTCTTTGCTGGATCCACTTTTCACTTCTTCCTTGATTTTTCCAGTTTTCTCTTACTCTCCCTAGGCTTCTCTCAGGATCAAGCGTTTCCTGCATCCTCTCATACCCAACCTTTGCCAACCAAAGTTTCAGAGGTTCCGCTTTGGGACTAGGAATAGATTGAATCAAACGAAGGAGGGTCTCTACATCTGCCACATCAGTTAATCTCATTTTGCCATCAGAAGCAAGCATTTTCAACTGGTTACAATTTGTAACCGTTTGATTTCACTCCTTCTGTAGCCTATTTTTGAGAACTTTCCAATAATTTCTTGCTCCTTGATAATCTCTTTGTTCTGTCAAGATTGCAATGATATCAATCACTGAAAATAACCACTTCTCCTGCTCATCATCTCGATGACGACGAATTCTTTGCTCAATAAACATCGCAAGCTCCTGCATCTTTTTAAGCATAAAAGATAAAAATCTGACTTTTATCTCACTCTAAAGTTTCTGACCTTAAAATCAACGCTTTTTTTGACAAATTTATTTTTACAATCAACAATATACTTTTTAAAGCATTCATAATCTTTTCAAGGTCCAACTATTTCCACTCCTTCAGTTCCAACAACTCACCTTTCACACAAGCTACTTGCTGATTATTGAGGAGCAAAAGAGGGAGTTCTGCATATTTATTTGCAATTTCATTTGTTGCATCTACAAAAGGAAACTCTCAATAATGAGGCACAAGATAAAAATTTACGATATTTAAAGCAGAAAAATCTTTTAAATTGGGTGCTTTTTCAGGTGCATCCATGAGGGCTCAGTATTCAATATTTGGAGCAAGAACCATACTCCCTGCTGAAGTTCAAATATAGGATTTTCAAGCCAAAATGAGCTCTTTGATAAGCATATCGGTTCCTGTTCTTTTCAACTCTTGAAGTAAGAAAAAGGTATTTCCTCCGGAAAGGAAAATATAATCATTTTTGAGGAGTTTCTCTTTTATTTCCTCTTGAGAAGCTGTAGAAATTTCTAGTTCATCTACGATCATTCCTAATTCTTCAAAGGATTTTCTATCATTATCAATAAAAAAAGTAATCTCCTCAGGAAGTCCTGCCGTAGGAATAAAAGTCACCGTTTTCCCTTTTACATCCTCCTCTATCCACTCTGGGAAAAGCTGAGCAACATCTGCAAAAGAGGAAGCTAAAAAAAGTTTTTTCATACAGTAATTGCTAAAAAGATAAATTAGAACAAATACCTAGCTCTTGAATAGAGAAATAAGCAAGACTTCAAAAACAAAATCTTTAAGAATTATTCAGCTTAATCCTCCACAAAATCTTATGCTTTCCATCAACCAATGCAACTTTATCAAAAACAATCTCCTGAGCCTGAAAAGTCTTTTCAAAGATTGCTTTTGCCTCTCAAACCCTATCAAAATGAATATAATTACAAAGATTCATATGATTGCAAAGGTAATCAAAAATATTTACTCTGACTTTTTTCTCTCATGTTGCCTCAAGGATTTTATGAACATATTCTAAACTACGGTCAATATCGCAAGCAAGAGCCAGCTTTCTTATCTTTTTTACTAAAGAAACGAGTTTTTGATTTTGTGGGAAAAGCAAGGTAAATCGCCCACAACCATTGGGAAATTTTTCTGCCAATTCAGGAATCTCTGAAACCCAAGTATGCTCCTTGGAAAAGACATGAAACTTCGTCAATGTAATAGCAGGCTCCTCTGCAAGCAGTTTTTTAAGTTCTGTTTGGAAAATAGGAGGGATTTTATGCTTGAGTTCAAGCAAGGTAATATGCGAATTTTCTGTGCAAGGTTTTGAAGTCGCTCTAAATCAATTTTGATAATAGTAGCTTTTGAGCTGATTGAGTTGTTGTAAAACATTATCCTCAGGAAGAGCAACTAATGTTAATCCCATAAATGCAATGAAAACAAATAAAATAACGACGTTGGAATATTATGCATCATTCTTTTTCTTTAGCAGACTAAGCAATAATTCCTTATTAGAATGCTCGCTCAATGGTAAAGATTCTAAGCTTTCTTTATCAGCCCAAACTCGCTCTTCATAAACTCATTCTTCCATCTTAGGGATAAAAGGCTGATCAAATTTCAGAAGATAAAATACATTTACTACTGCATCAAATTGCCCTCAAGGCTGAAATTGTTTGATCTCAACATCTAAAAGCTGAGGAGAAATCCCATTTAAGGTTTGTCCTGTTTCTTCATAAAATTCTCTTTGAATAGTCTCTGACAATCACTCTCCTAGGTCTACTCCACCTCCTACAAGATTAAAAGTATCTTTTCCTTTTGCACGGATCACTAGAATTTTATCTTCAGCCAGACAAATAAGTTTTACTGAAACTCTATGTGAGGCATTTCTTGGATCTCCAAATTGTCTACTAATCATACTAAAACAAGGAAATAAATTTCTTAAAACACTCTTAACTCACATGCAACACTCTCTTTGAAATCTCTTTCGTCTTCCCTACATTCCAAAAATTCTCTCACAGATACCCGCAAGTTCTTCTCGTTACGGTCATTTTCTTTTGATTTTTATTGTGGCACTGTGGGCATTCTCGTTCATTACGATCGTTGACAATGATCTCTCCATCAAATCCACATTCGTGGCAGTAGTCAGACTTGGTATTAAACTCAGCATACATGATATTATCATACATAAATCTGATCAAACTCTCGAGGGCAGTCAGATTTTTTTGCATATTTGGCATCTCAATATAGGAAATCGCACCTCCTGAAGAAATACTTTGAAACTGAGATTCAAAGGCAAGTTTGGCTACGGCATCAATCTTTTCTCTCACATCAACATGGTAAGAATTGGTATAATAACCCTTGTCGGTCACATCTTTGATCTCTCCGAATCTTTTCTTGTCAATCTTCGCGAAGCGGTAGCAAAGACTTTCGGCTGGAGTTCCGTATAATGCAAATCCGATTCAGGTTTCTTTTTTTCGTTGCGCAGTGGCATCTTTAAGGGTTTGGAGGACTTTTACCGCAAACGCCTCGCCCTCAGGCTTGGTATGCGAATCCCCAGTGATCAGCACGGAAGCCTCATAAAGCCCGATATATCCTAGCGTGATCGTAGAATAGCCGTCATAGAGATATTTGTCAATCACTTCACCTTTCTTGAGCCTCGCAATCGCTCCGTATTGTCGGTGGATTGGGCTGATGTCTGATGGCGTTCCTTTGAGCTTTTCGTGTCTGCACATCAAAGCTCTATAGCAGAGCTGAAGCCTCTCTTGCAAGAGTTCAAAAAATTTCTTTTCATCGTGCTCAGCTAGGATCGCGATCTGAGGGATATTGAGGGTTACCACCCCTTGATTGAAACGCCCTTCGTATTTGTAGTTTCCGTTTTCATCTTTCCAAGGAGAAAGGAAAGCACGGCATCCCATCGGAGCAAACACATTTCCCTCGTGGATTTCTCTCATCTTCTTGGCTGAGATATAGTCGGGATACATTCTCTTGGCTGAACATTGCACCGCAAGTTTGGTCAGGTAATCGTATTTTCCGCCTTTGAGCGCATTACATTCATCAAGGACATAGACAAGCTTTGGGAAAGCTGGCGTTACATAGACTCCTGCCTCGTTTTTGATCCCTTGGATTCTCTGTTTGATGATCTCTTCAATGATTTGTGCGGTTTCTTCTAGATATTCATCTTTTTCATCCAGTTCAAGGAAAAGGGTTACGAAAGGCGATTGTCCGTTCGTAGTCATCAAGGTATTGATCTGATATTGGATCGTTTGCACTCCTGAGGAAAGCTCATCTTGCACTCTGCTTTTTACAAGTCTTTCAATCTGTTCGTCCGTAAGCTCAGATCAAAATTGTTCTTTATATTTTCTGGTATATTTTTGCTTGGTCTGAAAGAGGTATTTCCCGAGATGCTTGATGTTTACAGACTGCCCACCATACTGAGAAGAGGCAACCGAAGCGATAATCTGCGTCATCACGGTGCAAGCAACTTGGAAACTTTTTGGCGTTTCTACGAGCTTATTATTCATCACGGTCCCGTTCTCAAACATATCTTTGATATCAATCAAACAGCAGTTGAAAATCGGCTGAATGAAATAATCCATATCATGAAAATGCAGAACCCCCTCATCGTGAGCATTCCTAATCTCTTCTGGAAGCATCACTCTGCGCGCCAAATCTTTGGAAACTTCTCCTGCGATCAAATCTCTCTGTGTAGAGGCGATTGCTGAATCTTTATTGGAGTTTTCTTGTCCAACTTCCTTGTTGTCGTTTCTGATCAAGGTCAAAATGGAATCATCGGTAGAGTTTGCTTTTCTGATGAGCGCTCTCTTGTAGCGGTAGATGATATATTTCTTTGCAAGTTCAGTCTTTCCCATATGCATAAGTTGCATTTCGATGAAGTCTTGGATTTCTTCAATGGGAACGATCCCTTTCTTGTTAGCTTCCAAAGCTCTGATGACCTCTGCAATAACTAAATCACTCGCCTGATCCTGCTCAGGAACCTCTTTATTTGCCTTATGAATAGCGAGTTGAATCTTCTCTGGATCGTAAGCAACTTCTGAACCATTCCTTTTGATTACTTTTTCAATCATGATGCACAAAGATTAAGGTATAAAAAAAATCTGACTTTCGCCGATGAACGTTTTCCACAATATCTTGTGTCTATTTTTTTGTTCAGCTACAAGATATGGTATTATCGAAGAAAATCAAGAGAAAAATCAGACTTTTTTTTTGGAGGGTGATAACAGGTAGTTAGCAGTTTTTTAACATTTTGAGGAAGGGAGGGGGCGATTTTCGCTTTTAAGAGCTTGGAAGTTATATTTTTATGAGGTGAGAAGCTGAGTTTAAGGATTAGATTTTCTATCATTTTTTTCACATTTTGGTTATTTTTTTTACTTATTCATTCTATAACCAAAACCTTTGATCGTTTCAATACAATCCTTTCCGATCTTTTTCCTAATCGTTGAAACATAGACATCAAGCTTTCCATCTTCTTCAAATCCAGCTTCTCCTCCCCAAATTTCTTCAATGATATTGAGCCTAGAAACTGCGATTCCTTGATTTTGCATCAGAAGTTCTAAAATCTGAAATTCTTTGAGCGAAAACTTCAGTTCTTGATCAGCTTTAAAAACTTTTTTCTGACTGAGATCGAGGCGAATATCTTCAAAGAAAAGTTCATCTCTAGGAGAAATCCTTTTTGTTAAAGCAAAAATTCTCGCTTCTAACTCCTCAAGATCAAAAGGCTTTACCAGATAATCATCTGCTCCCACTCCAAAACCTTCGAGCTTGTCTTCGAGCTGTCCACGAGCTGTCATCATCAAGATTGGAGTCTGAGGATTGACCTTTCTTATTGTTTTTGCAATTTCAATGCCATCGGTTCACGGTAGCATCAGATCAAGCAGCACAATATCAAAATTCTGATGTTTTACCACCTCATTTGCATAATCTCAGTGCTCAACCCGCAAAACAGTATGACCATCTCGTTCAAGGTATTTTTTGATGCTCTCGGCAATGGTTTTAGTATCTTCTATAAGAAGTATTGAAAGACTCATGATCAAGCTGATAAAAGAGCTAAAAATCCAAAATAAATCTGACTCCTTGATCGGTTCAGCTTTCGCATCTGAGCTCAAATCCCTGTTTGCTTGCAAAGAGCTTCGCAAGATAGAGCCCGAGTCAAAAGCTTTTTCTCTCGCTGTGTGAGCTCTCCGCCTGCCAGAACCTTTCCCAGATTTTTTCTTTTTGTGCCAAAGGAATCGTTTCTCCATCATTTCGCACTTGGAAAGAGGAATCTGAGAGCGAGATTTTGATCGTTCCTGCTTGACCGACAAACCTGAAAGCATTGTTGATGAGGTTGGTTATAATGCTTGTTCGCCCTTGCGAATTGACTTCTTTGTCCAAATGTTCAGGCAAATCAAGGACTAAGGTCAGATTTTTTTCCTGATATTGAAGCTGAAACTGCTCAACAAGTGATTTGATGCTCGCGGTGAGTTCAGTTTTTTCTTTGCTCAGCTCAGTTTTTTCCTCTATCTGAGTGATGAGAAGTAAGGTCTCAAGCAAACTATCCATCCTTTTGATTTCAATTTTTATCTGTTCAAGCGTAGTTTCATAGTCTTTAGATTTACGAGCAAGGGAAAGCAGAGAAGTAATGCCCATAAGCGGGGTTTTGAGCTCATGCGAGGCATTTTTCACAAAATCCTTCAGTCCGCGGGTTTGACATTCGATTTTTACGAGTGCTTGATTGAACTTTCTCATCACTCTATTGATCTCATCATGACGATGCCCGGTGATTTCAAGTTGCTGATCCAAGCGGTCAATATCTAGAGAATCAAGCATTTCGTTCAGATTATTGAGCTTTTTGAGCGCGGATTTGACAAAAAAAAGTGAAACCAGATAGGAAAGGAGCATTCCTCCTCCAATAACTAAGAGCGAAATCCAGAGGAGCATTATCTGTAATTCTACTTCTTGGGTTACATTGCGCACGACAAGCCAGCTTCCTACCTTTTGCACCTGTAAATAATACTCATCAATCTCTGAAATGTCCAAAAATCGGATCTCCTCTTGGATTGCTGTTGCTTCAACCGATCCGAGAGGAAAACGAAGCTCACGAAGAGGAAAGTTTTTTCAAGGAGAAAATTCACGATTTTCCTCGGGAGGACGATCAAAAAAGTCAGGTCTCATCAAGTCTATTTCAAAGTACCAAGAAGAAAAGAAAAACACATTCATGATCAAGCTCAACACGAGCAAAATCCCCGCTGAAAAGAGGGTAAATTTAAGAGAAATCTGAGTTGAAGTCTTGAGATTTTTGAAAACCATCAGGATGCTATGAAGTAAATTTCGGGCAGAGTATAGCGATCAAGCTTAAAAGAACCTTAATTTACCTCTCTTTTTTTACTTCCAAGCCACAAGGGAGCTTCTTGTAAAGGAAAAGATAGGCATTCAGTCCAAAGAAAAGGCAAGCCATCATCACGAAAATAATAATCTTGTGAAGCCTATTCGCCCCCTGAAGTAGCATAAGGACCATCATCATTAGCGACCAAATCCGGATAAAGGCTCTGGTTTCTCCTCTTGAAAAGCCAAGTCCAAGCAGTCTATGATGAAAATGGGTATAATCTCCGTTGAGGGGATTTTTTTTCACGATGAAAATTCTCCAAAGTCCGACCCAAATTGCATCAAAAATCGCAAGTGAAAGCGCCACAACGAGGGTTCCAATTTTTGCCCCTCCTGCAACTGAAAGATAGGCAATCGCAAAGCCAAAAAACATAATTCCGACATCTCTTACCAGTCCTAAGGGCTTGTATTCAATCACCGTATAGATCAAGCTGATCAAAAAAAAAGAAAAAAAGACAGATTTTGGACAAAGAGCAGGGCTTCCAAATTGTTGAACTGTTCATAGCTTGGAAAAACCACAAACTTGATCAGCAGAAAGATCGTCAGAAAACCAATCGCAGAAACTCCGCTTCCCTGGGCATAAATCCCATCAAACCAGTTGATCGCATTGATACAAAACATTGTCCACAGCATAAACGCAATCGTGAAAATCCGATTTGGAATTTGATAAATCAGCTCTCCGATAATGAGTTCTTGATTGCCGATTCCTCCAATCCAAACCGCCAAAAAAGCTGAAAGCAGATGCACGATCAACCTCACAAGAGGCGGAATTTTAGGAAGCTTGCCAAGGTAGCTCAGCTCTTCAATAAACTCTACAACTCCGATCAGTAGTCCAGGGATTAAAAGTCCAAGGAAAAGCGGATTTGAGAAATAGTTTGGATAGACCATGCCAACTCCTGCAATTACTGCCAAGAGTACAAAAATTCCCTGCAAGGTTGGAACTGGTTTTCTGGTGTTTTTCAGATCGTTTCCCGGTTTGTCCAAGAGCTTAATCTTTCTAAAGAAAAAGAGCCCTCCAATCGCAATCATCAATGCAATTCCAAAGAGAAAAAAGTAGGACATGCTAACGGTATCAAGAGATAAAAATCTGATTTTTTCTCTTTTGTATGGATTATGAAGAGAAAATCTAGAGGAAATCAAAAAACTCAGATTGAAAACTACGACAGAAAAACTATAAGCAGATTGCTGTTTAGACTTAACGACTTTTCTTACTTCATCTTCAATCAACCATGTCAAAACTCAACTTTAAAATCCTCAAGCAAAAAGGGAAAGCCAGAGTCGGAGAGATCACGCTCAATGGCATCACGCTCAAAACGCCGATTTTTATGCCCGTGGGAACCAAAGCTACGATCAAAGGTCTGATTTTGGATCTTTTGCAGGATCCGCACTATATTGGAAGCCAGATTGAGCCGATCAAGCTCATCCTTGCAAATACCTTTCATCTCTATCTCAGACCTTGAAGCAAGATTGTCCAAGCGGCAGGTGGTTTACATCAGTTTGAAAACCGAAAAAACTGACTTATTTTGACCGATAGTGGAGGATTTCAGGTTTTTTCACTTGGTTTAGCCAATCAGAAATTCAACGATCAGAAACATACCCACAAAGTCGGCATAAAACTGACCGAAGAGGGCGTAAAGTTCAGCTCTCCTTATGACTGAAGTAAACATATCTTCACACCAGAAAATGTCGTAGATACGCAATGTGAGCTTGGATCTGATATTATGATGGTGCTTGATGTGTGTTCGCCAGCTGGAGCTGACAAGAAAACCATTGAAAAGCATATTGCGATGACGCATCGCCGAGCCAAGAGAGCTTTTGACCACCTGAAACCAAAATATGATCAGGTCAGAGGCGTGCTTTTCCCGATCGTGCAGGGAGGGAGCTATTTAGACCTCAGAACGCAATCCGCAGAATATCTTTCCCAGTTTGCATGGGACGGAATTGCAATTGGTGGCGTGAGTGTTGGAGAGTCCAGAGAGCTGATTGAGCAGGTGGTGGCACATACCACACCGCTTTTGCCTCAGGACAAGCCGAGATATTTGATGGGGGTAGGAACGCCTCAAGACCTGCGTTTCGCGATTGAGCAAGGAGTAGATATGTTTGACTGCGTGGCTGCTACGAGGCTTGGAAGGCACGGAATCGCCTTTTCTGATCAGGGAAATATCAAAATAACCAATTCTGAATTTAGGACCGATTTTTCTCCTTTGACCGAGAACTGCGACTGTTATACCTGTAGAAATTTTAGCAAAGCCTACCTCTGCCACCTTATCAGAGAGCAGGAAACGCTCTGAGGAAGCCTTGTAGGACTTCACAATATTGTTTATCTCAATAGGATTCTAGAAGACTGGAAAAAGGAGTTTTTAGAAGAAAATTAATCTGCTTTCTGTTTTTTTCTTCTGCTAATTTTCAGGTTTCCGAGGTTAGAAAGCAATTGTATCATCTCTTCCTGAAGACTCTTACTTTCCTTTTCCAAAAAGTTCTCCCCATGCCAAATAGCGATTTGCAATCCCTGAAACTTCTTGAGAGTTTTTTGGAGCTCTTGGCTATCGAGAACTGTGGTTTTGAGTCTTTTGCTAACGAAATCAAAAAGCTGGTTTTGATTCAGAATTTTATGTCCATTGAGAATAAGGCGATTATTAGGAAGTTTAGGAAGCATCATACTACCTTAGAAATATAAATACTTTCACTATAGTTTCTCGCTAGGAAATTGCAATCTTTTCGATTTTTTTATTTTCTCCTTGAAATCAAGTTCGCTTCTGCTACACTTAGTGGAAGTTTTTACTTTAGTTTTCCCCGCTGATATTGATGAAAACTTTTTCAATAATTGATGGTTCATGATTTCTTTTTCGTGCTTGGTATGCTTTTCCTCCGCTGAATGGCTCTCAAGGGCAGAATCAAAATGTCATCTATGGTTTTATTCGTATGATGCTGAAACTTTTGCTTGAGCAGCCAGAATATTTTGTGATTGCTTGGGATTCTCCAGTCAAGACCAAGAGACATGAGCAATATTCAGACTATAAAGCCCATAGAAAAAAGCTTGAAGATGAGTTTAGACAGCAGATTCCTCAGGTTCTTGCGCTTGTAGAGGAGCTGGGCATCCCAAATATTGTTGCTCCATGATATGAAGCAGATGATACGATTGCGACATTGGTAAAAGCTCATCAGGGAAATTCTGATCTTTTGATTCAGGTTTTTAGTTCTGATAAGGACTTGAAACAGTTCCTATGTGAAAATGTCGTTATTACCGATTCTTCTAAAAATCAAATGACAAGGCTGGGGGACTTTGAGAGAGAGTTTGGTTTTGCTCCGAGTTCTATTGTTGATTATTTGGCTTTGCTTGGAGATAGTGCTGATAATATCAAAGGGGTAGCGTGAATCGGCGAAAAAAAAGCCTCCGAACTCATCAAGACCTATGGAACGATAGAGAATATCTATGCTCACATTGATGAGATCAGACCTGATATAAAAGACAAACTCCTTGCGGGAAAAGCAGATGCGTTTTTTTCCAAGGATTTGATTCTCTTGATGGAAGTCCCTGATTTGAAAGATCAGCCTTTAGATACTTTGAAATTGCAGATAGATTTTTCACATTGGGAGCAAATTCTTTTTCAGAAATGGGGATTTAAAGGACTCCAAAAAACCTTTGACGAACTCAAAAAAAAGCAGACTCAGCCTCAACAGCTTGGACTCTTTTAGAGCATCTTCCCTTGATTATAGGTGGGGGAGATTGTCCGCTTCCTCTTGCATTCAATCCGCAAAACCCTACACTCAAAGCCAATGAGGCACAAGGTTTTAATTTTTGAGTAGTGAAAAGATGCAAGTAGAAAACCAACCAACCCTCCGCGTATTTCTTGCGGATATTGTCGATAAACAGACTAAAAAAGAAATTCTGGATGATAGAATGAGAGAGCTTGAAAACCTCGTAAACACCTACTGAGGAGTGGTCGTCCTCCAAAAATATCAGAAAAAAGATTTTCCTGATCTCAAAACCTATGTCGGAAGGGGAAAACTCGAAGAAATTATCGCAGATATGCTCCGTTTGGAAGCCAATTTGCTGATTATCGGGAATGCGCTCAAGCCTTCTCAGATTTATCAGATTAACGAAAAACTCCGCCTCGTGAGTGAGGAAAACAATCTCAAAGATAAACTCGTCGCTTGGGATAGGATTGATCTGATTTTGAAAATTTTTGAGAAACATGCGGAAAGTGGAGAGGCGAGGCTTCAAATCGAGCTCGCTGCGATCAAGCACATGGGACCGAGAATCTACGGAATGGGAATGGAACTTTCCAGACAAGGCGGAAGCTCAGGAAGCGGTGGGGGAGCGACAAGAGGAATCGGTGAAACCAACACTGAAAGAATGAAAAGACACCTCAAAGAAAAGGTTTTGAAAATAGAAAAAAAGCTCGTTGAATATGAACAGATGAGAAAATTGCATCGTGATAGCCGTAAAAAGAAAGGCATGCCTACGATTGGGATCGTCGGGTATACCAATGCTGGAAAGTCATCTCTGCTCAATGCGATGACCAATAAAGGTGTTTTAGCGGAAAACAAGCTCTTTGCGACGCTAGGAACCAATGTTGGAAAGTGTTATCTCATCACCAATCCTGAAACCTGACTGGGAAAGGAGGTTCTGCTCAATGATACGATTGGGTTTATCCGCGATCTGCCACCAAAGCTCATCAAATCCTTTTCATCTACGCTGGAAGATAGTATCGAGTCTGACTTGCTCCTGCATGTGATCGATGCGAGCGATCCGTTTGTAGATGAGAGGATCGAGGTCGTGCATCAGGTTTTGGCTGATATTGGAGCGCATCAGGACAAAATCTTAGTCTTCAATAAATGTGATCTCATCGATGAACAAAGAAAAACTGACCTCGCAAGTCAGTATTCAGATTTTCAATGTGTGTTTATCTCAGTCAAAGAAGGACTTGGCTTTGATAAGCTAAGAGAAAGATTAATTGAGAAGCTGAAATAGGGCTTATTATTTACTCGTAAGGGAAGAAATCTGATGTACTTCCATTGGTTACGATAATTCCTTTGCTTCCATCGAAATCTTCTACTTCAAAAGAGATTGCCGTTTTTCCGTGATACTCTTTTTCTGTTTTTTGAGGTTTAGAGATGCGAGTTTTTCGAGTTCAGAGTTGAGAAATCTCATGTTCGCTATTTTCTGCCAGAAGTTGAAAGCTTTCTTGTTGATAGCCCTCTATATTTAATTGAGTAATGATAATGCCTAGTGTTGAGAGGTGCTCTGACAAATTCGCTTCTGCTAAGTTAAATTCTTTTAGCCTTTGAATGATGTTCTCGGGCATAAAACTTAGGAAAAAATCCAAAAGCTTTGCTTCGGGATATTTTTTGAGATATTTTTCCGCAGAAAGTTTGATCTCATCAATTTTCCAATCTTGCTTTTTTAAAAACTGGTAGAGTTTATTGTTATTAAAGGAATATCCCTTAAAGCCATCAAAGGATTTTTTAATTTTAAATGTTGAATCTTTTCAAGAAGGTTCAACAAAATAATACTGCTCCCATGTGGATTTTACTAAGAATAAGGGCTTTTCCTTGAAAGTATAGCTCCCTTTGATGGTAAAACCACTATCTTTAAGCTTGTTTTTAAGCTGATCTCTAAGCAAAGAAAGCGGAGAAATCAAATATGAAAGAAGGGATTTTTGTGTAGGCTGAGTAATACAGTCCTTTAGATAGCGTCTAAATAATTCAGAAGGAATTTTTGTGGAGAGATTCCACATTTGCATAAAGTAAGGAAGTGTTCTCCCTATGATATCATTCTCTTGTACTAACAAGAGATAAAAATTTCTAAATGCCGGATTAAAGAGATGATCAAT